>JAIOSL010000001.1 GCA_021107635.1 archaeon
AACTTAGGCATAGGCTCAGGAACCCATGGGCATCAAACCGGAAGAATACTAGAAAAAAGCGAAGACGTCTTCATAAAAGAAAAACCAGACACAGTACTAGTCTACGGAGACACCAATTCAACCCTTGCAGCAGCCCTAGCAGCAATAAAACTACACATTCCAGTAATACACGTAGAAGCAGGACCCAGACAATACGACAAAAAAATTCCAGAAGAAATAAACCGAATCCTGATAGACCACTGCTCACACACGCTTCTAGCACCAACCCAAAACTCAGTTAAAAACCTTGAAAAAGAAGGACTCACAGAAGGCGTCTACTTTACTGGAGATATAATGCTAGACCTTGCAATAAAAGCAAAACTACAAGCAGAAAAACTAGACACATACAAAGAATACGAACTGGAAAAAAACGAGTATATCTTAACAACACTCCACAGAGCAAACAACGTAGACAACAAACAAACTCTCTCTCAAATAGTCAAAAGCCTCCAAGAAATCAAAGAACAAGTAGTCATACCTCTCCATCCAAGAACAGAAAAAAGACTAAAAGAATACAAGTTGTACCAAACACTAGAAAACATTAAAATCATAAAACCACTAGGATACCTAAACTTTACAAACCTACTACTCAACTGCAAAAAAGTCTTAACAGATTCTGGCGGAGTACAAAAAGAAGCATACTTTGCAAAAAAACCCTGCATAACAATAATGGACTACAGTCCATGGATAGAAACAATACAAGACGGATGGAACACACTAGCAAACAGTCAAAACATCAAACAAAAAATAGAAACATTCCAGCCAACAAGCAAACAAAACAATGCCTTCGGAGATGGACACGCAGGACAAAAAACAGTTAAAATAATACAGGAGAGATACCCTTGAAAATTTGCATGCTCACACACTCCTACTATCCAGAAGACCCAAGAGTAAGAAGAGCAGCAGAAGCACTAACACAAAAAGGATACGATATAGACTTGATCTGCCTGAAAAGAAAAGAACAATTACCAAAAGAAACAATAAACAACGTCAAAATCACTAGAATGCCACTAGAACGAGGAAAAAGAAGACCACTACGCTGGATGTTTGAATATATAGCATCTCTTGCATACTGCACAGCCTACCTAACAATAAAACAGCCAACCAAAAAATACCAAGTAATTCACATCCACACACTCCCAGACTTCCTAGTATTTTCAGCAATAACCCCAAAAATATTAGGAGCAAAAATCATACTAGAAATGCACGAAGCAATGCCAGAAATATACGCAACAAGACTCAAAAAAAGCATGAACTCAACAACAGTAAAAATAATTAAAATAATAGAAAAAGCAAGCATCAAATTTGCAGACAAAATAATTACAGTCAGCGACCCAATAAAACAAGTCTTCATACAAAGAGGAGTACCAGAAGACAAAATAACAGTAGTAATGAACGTTCCAGAAAAAACAAGCTACCCAAAAACAACAAAACCAAACAACCTAAAAAACAAATTCATAATCATTTTCCCAGGACAAGTAACACCAACAAGAGGAGTAGACACACTAATCGAAGCAATCCAACAAACAAAAATACCCGGAATATACCTTACAATATACGGAGAAGGAGAATACCTCAACACCATTAAAAAAATCATAAAAAAGAAAAAACTAGAAAAAAGAGTATACCTAGGCGGAAAAATACCTTCAGACCAAGTACCAGAAAAAATAAGCATAGCAGACATTGGAGTAATACCAAGCAAATCCACACCCATTTCAGAACTAGGAGTATCAAACAAAATATTCGAATACGCCTTCGCAGAAAAACCAATAATAGTATCAAAAAGAAAAGCAATCAGTCAAATAATGACAGACAAAGAAGTATACTTCTTCCAACCAGGAAACGCAAAAGAACTAGCACAACAAATACAACACATATACGAAAATCCAAAAGAAGCAACACAAAAAGCAAAAAACGTTAAAGAAAAAAGCAAACAATACGCCTGGCCAACAATGAAAAAACGCTTATACAACTGCTACAAAAGCCTTCAAATAAAAGGAGAATAAAAACATGAAAATAACCGTAATAGGCCTAGGATGGATGGGCCTGCCAATAGCAGCCCTCTTCGCAGAAGGCGGAAACCAAGTAACAGGACTAGACATAAACCAAAAACTAGTCGACGAAATAAACTCAGGCGACAATCACCGAAAAGAAGAGAATCTAACTGAGACTCTGCAAAAACACAAAATACACGCAACCACAGACTATACCACGCTCAAAGACTCAGACGTAATCTCAATCATAGTTCCACTAATAATCAACAAAGACAAAAGCCTTGACTTCAACCCAATAAAAAAAGCACTAGAAGAAACAAGCAAACACATGAAAGAACACGCCCTAATCCTAATCCACACAACAATGCCAATAGGCGCAACCAGAAACATAATCAAACCAATAATTGACCAAACCAACAAAAAATACCATCTAGCATACTCTCCAATCAGAGCAGCCTCAGGCACAGCACTAAAAGACATGAAAACCAACTACCCAAGAATACTAGGAGCAATAGACGCTCAATCAATGGAAAAAGCCAAAGCTGCCCTAGAAACATTCTTCGAAAATAAAATTATTGAACTACCACTAGAAGAAGCAGAAGCAACCAAAATATTCGAAGTCACCTACAGAGACACAAACATAGCACTAGCAAACGAACTAGCACTAATCTCAAAAGAAAAAGGACTTGACTACCAACTCATAAAAAACGCAGCAAACACATGCCACTACTACCACCTACATGACGCAGGCATAGGCGTTGGAGGACACTGCCTTCCAGTATACCCATACCTAATCCTAAACAACACCAAAGCAGACAAAGGCCTAATACGACTCGCTAGAAAAATAAACGACTTCATGCCAGAACACGCAATAGACATCCTACTGAAAACCAAACCAGAGCTGAAAACAGTCACAGTATACGGCATCGCATACCGCCCAGAAACCAGCGAACACCGCTACTCACCGGCAATAACACTCACAGAAAAACTTAAAGAAAAAGGCATTGAAGTACTAGTCTGCGACCCCTGGATAGACGACAAAACCCTCTCAAAATGGGGAAAACCAGTCAGCCTAAAACAAGGACTTAACTCAGACGCACTCGTGTTCACAGTAGCACACCAAGAATTCAAAACACTAGAAGAAGAAATACCAGAAAACACGATAGTACTAGACGGAAGAAGAATATTCAACAAAAAAAACATCAAAGCAAAATACCTAGCGATATAAGAGAGAAAAAATGGCATTACCTAGCTTTCTAATCAAAGACGTAATCTTTCCAATAACAGACACAGTCAGTGGATTAAAAGTAAGCTACTATAACAAATTTCTCAAAAAAAGCCAATGGTGGACACACGAAAAACTCCAAGAATACCAAAACAAAAGACTACGCATTATAATCAAACATGCATACGAAACCGTGCCATACTACCACCAAACAATGAAAAAACAAAAACTAAAACCAGAAAACATCAAACAACCAGACGACCTCAAAAAACTACCAATTCTGACCAAACAAAACATCAGACAACACAGGCAACAACTCCAATCAACAAAACCAGGCAAATACAAACAAAACGCCACAGGCGGAAGTACAGGAGAACCACTCAACTACATAGTAGGATACGACAGTCTTTCAATAGGCATCTCAGCCATGTATCGCGCATGGCACGAAGCAGGATACCAATTCGGAGATAAAATAATAACAATTGGAGGACGTTCAATAGTATCAGGGAAAAAAGCCTTCAGCAAAAAAGCAAAAGACACTCTAGAAGGACAACATTTCCTATCAGCCTTTAGCATGAACGATAAAACTATGCTAAAATGCGTGAATGAAATAAATAAAATTAAACCTACAGTCATAAGAGGCTACGCATGCGCTCTAAACGAACTTGCAAAGTATATTGAACAAGAAAACAAAGAAATAACATACAAACCAAAAGGAATAGTAACCACCGCAGAAAAACTCTTCCCAAAACAAAGACAAAACATAGAAAACGCCTTTGGCACAAAAGTCTTTGATAATTACGGTGCAAGAGACGGAAACCCAAATGCGTTTGAATGCAAAGAACACACAGGCTTGCACTACTCAATGGAACTCGCAATAATAGAATCACTGAAAGACAACGAGCCGGTACAAGACGAACCAGGAGAATTCATTGTCACAGACCTACACAACCATGCACTCCCATTCATTCGCTATCAAGTAGGAGACCGAGGAATCATGAACGGTTCCTGTTCCTGCGGAAGAGGATTGCCACTAATAAAAGAACTAAGTGGCAGAATCCAAGATTTTGTTGAAACTGAAGACGGCACAAAAATTCACGGAGAATTCTTCTCACACATATTCTGGGACACACCAGGAATAGAACAATTCCAGATATACCAAAAAAAGAAAGGTAGCATAGAGCTCAGGTTAGTAGCAAACAAAGACTTCAACGAAAAACAAATAGAAAAAGTAAAAACAATTATAACCAAAAACTTTCCACTGGAAGTAAAAATAAAACTAGTCAACAAAATAAACAAACCCAGTTCCAGCAAATATAGGATAATAACAAAAGGATGAAAACATGAGATACAAAAAAGAAGTTATAACAATAATGGTCTTCCTACTTTTAACTCTGATTTTCACACAAGGTATTGACGTAACAGATCCAGGATATTCACTAACAAAACAATGGCAAATTTCCGAAAACCCTGAACACTATGACATGCTAGCAGGATCAAATTTCTTTGGAAATATTTGGCTTAGATTAAGCTCACCAAACCTATTCTTCGCAAGAATTGGAAGTGCATTAGCATACTCAAGTATCCTTTGGCTCGTATTCTCAATAAACGAAATTCTTTTCAAAAAAAGACATGAACTAATAACAATTTCCTCCTTTCTACTTCTCGTCTCAACCGCAACAAGAGTACTAACCTACAACAGTATTCCTGCAGTATTCATTGTTCTAGGGGTATACTTTATTGCAAAAGCAATGAAAGAGAACAAAAACACTTTATTTATTTTTTCAGGAGCAAGTATTGCTTTAGCAGCATTCTCAAGACTTCCATTCTATCTTGCTCTTATACTTCCACTATTAACATACTTTTTCAGAAAACATATACAACTAGAAGAAAAAACAGCAAAAGAACTCCTCAAAAACTTTTACCTCGGAGCAATACCTGTTGCAACTATAACACTTTTAATTATCTGGTACAACAACGGACTTCCATACTATTTAGGAGACATGGGAAGAGCTCTAGGAACACTATCAAATAGTAGCTCCACGCATAGTTCTTCAATCCTAATACAATCAATGGCAATAGGATACACCCTAGCAGGAATATCAGCAATTTTATTACTAGCATACCATGCATACCTCTCAAAAACCAAAAAACTTAGAACAGCAATACTGCCAATATTAGTAATAATTGTAATTTTCATAATCGTAAGAGGAGAACACATTTTCTCTCATGCAATGTATGGACACCATAATTTTATGTTAGTTGGAATAGTTCTTCTTGCTTCAGCAATCACATTTAAGCAAAAAGACAAAGTACTACCCATATTGTTAATTGCACTTTTTTTTCAGATACTCCAACCATTAGGAAGTAACACAGGAATAAAGATGGCACACTACTCCCTCTTTGTTACTCTGCCATTATCACTGATAATGCTAAAAAAATATTCTCAAAAAACAAAAATCTTTAAAGTACTGCCAATACTAATGATATTAACAGCAGTCTTCATAACCAGTACAGGAATAGCACGAGATTCACATAACCGCTTAGAACTAAACCATCCAATGAAAACAATCCCAAACATATACACAACAAAAGAAAGAGCACAAGCAGTTGACGGACTCCTAACAGAAACAGAAAAACTCGATCTTAAAGGGAAAACCATTTTATGCGCAAACGGTATCCCACTAATACATTATTTAACAGAAACAAACCCATTACTTTCAAACCCTTGGCCATTCCTAATGCAACCAGAAGAATTTCAGCAAAAACTTGACCATGCCACTCCCCCAGAATACATAATAAAATCAGACATTAGCATGTTTGAAAGAAACTGGCCTAAAGAAAAGAAAGAGTATAATGTTGAAAGATATATAAAAAATAATCAAATTCTAGAAGAATACTTGAAAAACTATGAAACAGTATGGTCAAATCAAGTATTTTCAATACACAAATACTCCAACAAAACTCTCTAATGGACAACTCAACAAACCCCAATACTTATTTATGTAAGTGAAACCAAAATTTAGGAGTATGCCATGCCCACTAGAATCTACCATACTTATTACAGGGGGAGCAGGTTTCATAGGCAGCAACTATTTATGGCACTTAAACAAACACCATCCTAACGCGAAACTCGTAAATCTTGATTCTCTAACCTACTGCGGAAACCTCGCGAACCTCGAAGGACTAAAAAATAATTATACTTTCATAAAAGGAAACATATGTGATTCTCAATTAGTAAACAAAATCTTTGAAGACCACCAACCGAACATTATCGTTAACTTCGCAGCAGAATCACACGTAGACAGAAGCATACTCGACCCACAACTCTTTCTGAAAACTAACATCATAGGCACGCAAGTCCTGTTAGACGCAGCCAAAAAACACATGCGCGACGGACTGTTCCTGCAAGTATCCACAGACGAAGTGTATGGCTCGCTAGGACCAGAAGGGTGTTTCACTGAAGAAAGCGCATTAAAACCAAATAGTCCATACTCAGCAAGCAAAACTTCCGCAGACCTAATTGCTTATGCCTACTACAAAACATACGGCTTGCCAGTGATAATAACTCGCTGCTCAAACAATTATGGACCATACCAATTCCCTGAGAAGCTTATACCTTTAATGATAAACAACATCCTCCAACTCAAAAAACTTCCAGTGTACGGCGACGGAAAAAACGTGAGAGATTGGCTGTACGTAGAAGACCACTGCAAAGCCATCACCCAAGTCATTGAAAAAGGAACTCCAGGACAAATATACAACATTGGAGGCCACAATGAGATGCAGAACATAGCTATAGTCAAACTCCTAATAGACAAAATAAGCCAGCTCCTCCAAGAAGAAAGTTATGCGAAACTAGCAAACCCAGACAAAATCAACTATGATTTAATCGACTTCGTGAAAGATCGTCCAGGCCACGACAAACGTTATGCAATTGATCCTACAAAAATAGAAAACGAAATCGGGTGGACACCAGAAACCACGTTTGAACAAGGGATAGTCAAAACAATTAAATGGTACCTTGACAATCTAAAATGGTCACAAAACATTATCAACGGAGAATACAAAAATTATTACCAAAACATGTACGGAAAGTGAAAACATGACAAACAATGAATTGCGAGGCATTATCCTCGCTGGGGGGAAAGGAACTAGGCTATACCCATTAACCAAAGTCACTAACAAGCACCTCCTGCCTGTTGGCAGAGAACCAATGCTATACAATCCAATCAAACGCATGATAGAAGCAGGAATCAAAGAGATATGCATTGTTACTTCCACTGAACACATGGGAGACATCGTTAATTTATTAGGCAGTGGAGATGAATTAGGAGTAGACTTCACATACAGAGTTCAAGAAAAACCCGGAGGCATAGCCCAAGCACTTGCTTTAACTGAGAACTTTGCTAACGGCGGAAAAATATTGATAATACTAGGCGATAACATAACCAAAGGTTCAATAAAACATTATGTTGACGACTTCAAAAAACAAGAAGAAGGAGCTATGATACTCCTAAAAGAAGTAGGAGATCCGGAACGTTACGGCGTAGCAGCATTCGATGAAAAAAACTCAATAACAAATATAGAAGAAAAAACATCCAATCCAAAAAGCAGTTTTGCTGTCATCGGCATTTACATGTATGACTTCTCAGTCTATGACATAATAAAAAACCAAAGACCTTCCGAAAGAGGAGAAATGGAGATTACTGACGTGAACAACGAATACATTAAAAGAGGCAAGATGAACACTAGAGTCTACGAAGAAGCTTGGATGGATGCAGGCACTTTCGAATCACTGGAAATGGCAGCCAAAATGCTAACCGACTAGAGGATTAAAATGTTAGAATATTCTGTTATAATACCAGTATACAACGCAGAAAAATCACTGGAAGAACTGCACGAAAGACTAGTTAAATTCTTCAATGGAAAAAAGTTGACTTATGAGATAATCTTAGTGGACGACAGAGGAACAGACAACAGCTGGAAAATAATGAAAGAATTAGCAGCCAAAAACAAAAACGTCAAAGCCATCCGCCTATCCAAAAATTATGGGCAGCACGGAGCACTAATGTGTGGCCTTAATCATACAACAGGCGAACGAGTAGTAACAATGGATGATGACCTCCAGCACCCCCCAGAAGAAATAGAAAAACTCATAAAAGCGATGGACGAGACCGACGCAGACATTGTAATGGGAAAAGCAAAACAAAAAAAACACTCATTTATGAAAAATATAGGCAGTGCAATACTAAACTGGCTCTACAAAATAATCCTCCACAAACCAAAAAACGTTAAAGTCGGAACCTTCTGCATCATCAAAAAAAACGTAGTGAAAGGGATGATAGAAAACAAAACACCAACCCCTTTGTTAAACGCTCTGATGCTCTCAAACACCACGAACGTAATCAACACTGAATTCAACCATGAAGAAAGAAAGTATGGTAATAGCAAGTACTCCTTTCTCAAACACTTGGATGTATTCTATAGTTTAGTAATAAACTACTCAACAATACCGTTAAGAATAGTTACATTACTAGGCTTGCTATCATCAATAATTGGAATAGTCTATGTCTTGGCAAATTCATTTCTAGCTAAAGCTGGCGTTCCAGGATGGGCCTCAACTACTATATCTATATTCTTATTTGGTGGAATGACTCTTTTTTCACTTGGAATAATTGGTGAATACATATCAAGAATACTCCAAGAAGTAAGCCACAGAGAACAATACAGGATAGATAAAATAATAACACATGAAAACAAATGCTTTGAAGGTACCAAACAGACTTTCTGTTAGCAAAGAGTCTAATGGAAATCAAACCCATAGAAAGAAGGCGAGTGAATGATTTTGAATAAAAAAGGAGATGCAAAAGGCGTATCCAACCTAGAAGAAGGAAGCGCCAGATGCTTTGAAATAGAAGATCAAAGCTTCTGGTTCACACACAGAAAAAAATGCATACTCACTGCAGTTAACAGTTACCCACCTAAAGGAACAATCTATGATATTGGAGGAGGAAATGGACACATGACCAAAGCATTCCAAGATGAAAAATATCAAGTTGTTCTAGTGGAACCTAACAAGACATCTATTGAGAATGCTCGGAAACGAGGAGTATTAAATTACATTCCGTCTACGTTTCAAAAAGCCAGGCTACCAAAAAACCGTGTTCCTGCCATTGGCTTATTTGATGTTCTTGAACACATGCCCAATGACATTAAGGTCCTTGAATATTTGAATTCTCGTTTATCTTCCTCTGGGAAACTATATTTTACTGTTCCAGCCCACAAATGGTTATGGACAAACATCGATGATTTATCTGGTCATTACATTAGATATAATCTAAGCCAACTCAACCAAAAACTTGAATCTGCCGGATTCCACACGAGTTACATAACATATCTTTTTTCGTTCTTACCCCCATTTATTTTGCTAGGGCGTAAACTCCCTGAATTATTGGGTAGGCCTGTTAAACTTGAAGAAACCAACAAGGACCATCACTCAAGTAATTTTGTTTTAGACGCACTTACTAGCTGGGAGTTACAGCAAGTCAAGTCAGATAAGACTATTCCTTTTGGCGCGACTATATTAGGTGTGGCTCATAAGACAAGTTCAGAGAATGGTGAACCTGAATCTCTGAAAGGACTGTTATCGGAAGAGGAGATTAAATGAGTAGTTACAAGAAAGCATTCAAGGAACTGAGGAAAAAAGAGTCTGTTCCACATGAAAAAGCATTTGAAGAAAAAGAGAAAATAGAGCTTAAACTTTACACAGCTAGGCAAGCACATTACGGTTCTGGTAGTGATATGATTGTTGTCAAAGCAGAAGATTTACGGAAAGTGCTGGAAGACAAGTTAGAACATGGACAAGAGCTAGAGATACAATCACCAATAAATTTAGAAAAATCAGCAAAAACAAGGTGATACCATTCGATGCGACTCTTCTTGGAGTAGCAAATAAGAAAAGATAGAATGATACAAGATTACGTGTGAGAACTTAAAGAATAACTGGGGGAAAAGAGTTAATGGACATCACGGAAAATTTAATACAGAGAGAGTTACTAGGATATACAACCAACTAGTATGCGAAATAAAAGAGAAGAAAAAATGACCGTAAAAGTATCAAGAAAAGCAGACACGTTCAAAAAATCAATATCCATACTTTCGTCGTATAACTGCTTGGGGCTGTTTATTTTGAGAAAGAAAAATTCTCCCAATATACTCCCCAACAACTCCAATAGACATTAACTCAATACCTCCCAAGAAAAGGATTGCTATTATGATTGATGTCCAACCAAGGACATCAGGCCTAGATAAAAAGAAATAGTCAAAAAGAATCCCGAACAAGAGAAGAAAACTAAAAAAAGAGAGAAGGGAACCACAAAATGTAAGGATACGCAGAGGTTTAACAGAAAAGCTAGTGAAACCATTCAAGAATAAACTGAACAACTTTGTTAGACTGTAACCTGATGTCCCATGTTTTCTAGAGTAATGATTTAATTTGACTACCCCATAATTTTGAGTAGACCTAAACACTAATCCAAAAATGAATGAATAAGGTCCAGTATATTTACATATCTCATCTACCAAAAATTTTTGCATAACAAAAAAACTTGATATCTCTAAATCGGATGGGAAATCAACCAACCAACTGGCTATCTTACGCGTAACAAAACTGCCAAAAAGCCTAAAAGCATCCTCCTTTTTTCGATTATATTGAGCAAAA
>JAIOSL010000014.1 GCA_021107635.1 archaeon
AAAAGAGCTTTTTATTGTTAGTATTAAAGACTGGGATGTTGAAGCATGCGGAGGCACACACGTTCAAAACACAAATCAGATTGGCAAGGCAGTAATAACTGGAACTGAACGCATCCAGGATGGCATAGTACGAGTACACTTCAAAGCAGGAACCGTAGCAGATCAATACTTAGAAAAAATGGAAAAGCTTACACAAGAAACCGCAGAATTGCTTGGCGTCAACAAAAAAGACGTTCCTACTGCAGTGGAAGAGCTTTTCGCTGAATGGAAAGCTAACAAAAAACAAGTAGAACTGTTAACCAAAGAAAAAGCAGGCGAAACAGTCCAAAGCATGAAACCAGAAGAAATTAACGGAATCAACGTTTATGCTAGTGCTATTCCTGGAGCAGACATGAACACTTTACGTGCCATTTCAGTAAAACTCACTGCAGAAAACACAGTAGTACTTCTGGTCAGCGATAAAGGCGCTCTTTTTGCTTCTTCTAATACTAAAATCAATGCAGGAGGGCTGGTTCGTTCGCTAGCAAAATCACGCAAAGGTGGAGGCGGTGGACCTCCAAACAAAGGAGAAGGCAAAATCAATGATACCCGTAATCTACCTGCACTACTAAAACAAGCAAAAAAACAAATCAAGGAGCTGTTAGCATGAACAACATACAAATATTAAAAAAAGCAGGAGATGTGCTTGGAGTTAATGCAGAAGAAGTTCCAAAAACAGTGAAAAAACTTTTAGATGAAAACAAAGACCTGCAACAAAAAATCAATAACTATAAATAGTCTTTGCGAGTGTTTTACATTATGGGCTGGAAAATCATAGTATCCATGCTTCTAGCAATAATAGTACTATTAGGACTTGCACTATTTGCTTTAGTTATATTCTTTCCATTCTTGTTCGGAATCGAAACACAAGAACATAACACTGAAGTTACACTAATAGACAGTGAAACTGGCCAGCCTCTCAGCGGATTAAACTTGATAGTAACAACCAATGATAGTGTGGTTGGTTCATTTAATACTAATCCAGACGGTAAAATCGAAATAAAACTTCCTCCAGGTGAATACACTGCAATAGTAAACAATACTGGCTTTCACGTACTCAGATATGATTTCAAAGTTTCTGAAACAGGAACTAAACTAATTAGCATTCAAGTAGTCCCAGAAGAACCTTGTGAAGAATCCTGGAAATGTGGAGAATGGGGCGAATGCAGCGGAAGTATTCAAACTCGAACGTGTATTGATGAAAACGAATGTAATACAACAAAAAGTAAACCAAGTGAAATCCAAGCATGTTTTGAACCTCAATGCGAAAGCCACACTGATTGCGATGACAACGAAGCATGCACACTAGAATTTTGTGTTAACGGCAAATGTGTTATTCGAGATGTAAGCGAATGCACCACTGGCGACGACTGCTGTCCAACTGGTTGTAACTATGATCAAGACAGAGATTGCCCTACAACAGACGAATGTCAAGAAGCAAGTGAATGTGATGACGGACTAGCAAAAACTATTGATTATTGTTTAGGCACTCCAAAAAGATGTGCTCATAAACTAATCATGGATTGTGCAAATGATGATGGCTATTGTCCACCAGGATGTCATGGAGGAAACGATAATGATTGCAGTTCCAGTCTCTGCTATTCACATGATGCTTGTGACAGAGGAAACGATTGTGAACAACACAGATGCATAGCAGGAGCTTGCGTGTATACCGCAATGCCAGAAGGCAGTGATTGTGATGGTGGCACATGCTGTTCAGGAGAATGTACCAGTGGAGCTTGCTAATCCCGCTACCTAATACGTAAATTCTAACATATGGCATACCTGAACAAGAGAAACTAATAAATAATCTGCTCGTTTTTATTTAATTGATGAACGGAAAAACTTTAGCAATACTTTTCATAGTATTTTTATTCCTTGCTATGGGCATCTGTGCAATTGCAGCCATCGTATTTTTTATCATGCAAGATCAAGGAAGTTCAAGTACTTCCACTGAAATAAATGACCCTGTTCCTCCAAATCTCGACGATAACGGCCAATTACCAGATAATGTGGTTTCAGCAATCTGTGGTAACAACGTGAAAGATCTAGGCGAAGAATGCGATGGCACAGACGATTCAAGTTGTCCTAATTCTTGTAATATCAATTGCAATTGTGTTCAACTAACTGAATTCACTGACGAATGTAATGATGGACTTAAAGGATGGTCCGAGCCAAAGTCCTCCGCAGAACAATGCGGTTGGCCTGTAGGTGCGAAAGGTTATGTGACCGATTGTTGTTGCTGTTATACAACTGCTCATGTTCATGATTTAAGAATAGTCTCAAAAGGCGGGGAAATCACTTTTTCTTTTAAAGCAGGAACAAGTGACACTTGCAAGTCCGGAGGAGTTGTATATTCATCTGTTAACGGAGAAAATTGGGATGTTGTGACAGACATAACCGGTCAAGGCAAAGTCATGAAAACTCATTCTTCTACAATAAACAAAGAATTCAGGTACATAAAAATTTCTATTCCAGAGTGTAAAGTCGATTATTCTAATGTTTCTTATATGGCAGATTGTACTTTGGACGATTGTGAATTGAAAGGCAGCAATGAATGTTCTCAAGACTCTGACTGTGATGATGGAAATCCTTGCAACGCAGAAGTCTGTACTGGGATTCCAAAGCAATGCTATACACTAGAACTCTCTTGCAAAGATGATGATAATTGTTGTCCTGCAAGCTGTGACCATTTCAATGATAATGATTGTGAAGAACCTCCTTGTGAAGCAGATTCAGACTGCGATGACAAAGAGCCCTGCACGCAAAATAAATGCATTTCCGGGTCTTGTGATTATTCTCAAGCAGTTCCAGACGAAACCAATTGTGGTCAGTTAATCAAGTGTATGGGAAGTGATTGTGGTCCTAAGGAAGGACTTTGCTGTGATGGAAAATGCAGAACCGCTTTTTGTTATACTGATGCTTATTGTGGTGTCAGTCCTAATCATATCATGGAATGCCGTGACCCTGGCACTTGCAAGGCAAGATGTCACGTTGAATTAATAAATTAAATGTCTCTTGGAACAAGTTTTTAAACCACTTTACCCACTAATAACGGGTTTAACATGCAAGTTGACGAACAAAAATGGCAGGAAGAATGGAATAAAGCCAAACTAAGTGAAGCAGACCGCTCAGACAAACCAAAGTACTATCTAATATTTGCCTATCCTGGCGTCTCAGGATTTTTACATGTCGGACACATGCGCGGCTACTCCTACTCAGACATTATTACGCGCTACAAGCGCATGCAAGGATTTAATGTGCTTTTTCCTGCGGGTTTTCATGCAACAGGAATACACGCAGTTGGCATAGCAGAAAAAATCAAGCGCGGAGACAAAGATGCAATAGCCTACTACAAAGAGAATGGAGTGTCCGATGCACAGATAGAGAAATTTACTGATTACAAAGAAGTCTTAACCTTTTTTTATGATGTTTACGAAAACGAATACTGGAAAAAGTTCGGTTTTCTCATTGACTGGAGACGCCTTACGAACACTCTTACTCCTGGCTACTCTAAATTCATTCAATGGCAGTTCCTTAAACTCCATCAGCAACAACTGTTAGTCCAAAAAGAGTACTATGGCGCTTTTTGTCCTAGTTGTGGACCTGTAGCAGTGGATGCAAGTGAAACAGACATCAAGCAAGGTGGCAACGCAGAAAAACAAGAGTATACTCTCCTCAAATTTCCGTTTGAAGACTCGTTTTTGCTAGCAGCAACGCTCAGGCCAGAAACTGTGTACGGTCAAACAAACATGTGGGTTAGACCAGACATCGACTATGTGAAAACAGAAGTCAATGGCGAGCGCTGGATAATCAGTCAAGAGTGTGCAAAATCTTTGAAATACCAAGGCAAAAAAATCGAAATCATTGAAAAAATTCCCGGCACAGCTTTAATTGGCAAATACTGTCATGCTCCAGGAGCAGAAAGAGACATTATTATCCTACCCTCACGCTTCCCAGATCCCAAAATTGGCACAGGTTTGGTAACCAGCGTGCCATCTGATGCTCCTTATGACTATATTGCACTGAAAGATTTATGGCAAAACGAGGAAGAGTGCAAAAAGTATGGCCTTAACTCAATCAAAATCAAAGCTATCCAGTTAATCTCAATAATCAAATCTAAAGGTTATGGAGATTTCCCTGCAAAAGAAATTGTTGAAAAGCACGGCATCAAAAGCCAAAACGAAACTGAAAAACTAGAAGAAGCAACTCAAGAGATATACAAAGTGGGTTTCCATACTGGCGTTATGACTGATACTTGCGGAATTTATTCTGGAATGCGAGTAGACGAAGCAAAAGACTTGATGAACAAAAAAATGATTGAAGAAGGCAAAGCAGAAAGATTCTATTCATTTTCCGAGCCAGTAATCTGTCGCTGTGGAAAAAACGTGGTCATCAAAGAAATCAAAGATCAATGGTTTATCAAATACAGTGACTCTTCTCTAACAAAAAAAGCTAAGACACATGCAGAATCAATGAACATTTTTCCAAACGCGTATCAAGAACAAATGCCTAGCGTTCTAGACTGGTTCCAAGACAGAGCATGTGCAAGGCAAGGATCCTGGCTTGGCACTAAATTCCCACTTGACGAAAACTGGATCATCGAACCAATAGCTGACTCAACACTCTACCCTGCATACTATGTAGTATCACTGTACGAAAACCAAGGCGTAGTCAAACCAGAAGAAATGAACGAAGCATTTTTTGATTATGTTTTCCTCGGAAAAGGCAAACCCAAAGAACACTGGAAGCAGATACGCAAAGATTTTGAATACTGGTATCCGCTTGACCTTAATTTAGGAGGAAAAGAACACAAAACAGTACACTTTCCGGTATTCCTCATGAATCATATTGCAGTCCTTCCTGAAACGCGCTGGCCAAAAGGCATTTTTGTTAATTGGTGGGTGTTAGGCAAACAAGGTTCAAAAATGAGCAAAAGTAAAGGAGGAGCAGAATCCATCCCAAACATTCTAGAAAAGTATTCAGCAGACTCGATAAGACTTTATTACTCACATATTGCATCTCCATTCCAAGACATTTACTGGGATGCAGACGCAGCATACAAATACAAAAATACACTAGAACGCGTGTACCTGCTTTGTGAAGAGCTCTCCAAAATCAAAAACAAAAAAACGCGCATTGATGCTTGGCTTGAATTTAATTTTAATGAGTCCATAAAAAAAGCATCTGAAGCCATGGACTCTCATGATCTACGAATAGCCTCAGATGAAATCTTTTACAAAGTAGCTAGAGATTTACAATGGTACAAGCGCAGAGGCGGTTCCAACAAAAAATTGCTCTCACGTGTTTTGCGAGAATGGCTAAAAATGGTAACTCCGTTTACTCCTCATTTAGCAGAAGAAGTATGGCATGAAGTACTTCAAGAAAAAACACTGGTTTCTGCTGATTCTTGGCCTAAAACAGCTTCAGTGAAAGCAAATGCAATTGTGAACCAGGAAGAAGAACTTGTTAGGGATTTGCTTGCAGACGCACGAAGTGTGTTCAAGCTGGTCAAGCAAAAGCCAAAAAAAGTTTATGTTTATACTCCTGCTCGTTGGAAATGGAAAGCTATCCTGCTTTGCAAAGGCAAAGAACGTGACTTCAAGGCGTGCATGAATGCTTTGGTTTCAGATGAAGATTTGAAAACTAAAGCGGCTGGATTTTTGAAAGGCGTGTTCAAGAAATTGCCTGGCTATGCTAATAAAGAAGAATTTGATGAATTTGAAGTGTTGTCTAATGCAGAGGCTTTCTTGTCTGAAGAGCTTGGCGTGGAAGTGAAAGTATTCAGAGAAGAAGATAAAGCTAAGCTGGATCCTTCTAATAAAGCACAGAAAGCTTTGCCTCTGTATCCTGCTATTTTCGTTTCCTGAGTCGGCCTAGGATTTTTTTCTTGACTGGTTTTTCTATGTCAATAAGGTCTTTTTCAATTTTCTTGTATTTTACTTCTTTTCTTTTTTCTTTGAAGTTTTTCACGTCTGTTGCGATTAGCCTGCCTGTTTTTTTGGCTCCTTTTTTGATTGTTCCAGATCCTTTTACCATCCCTTTTATTATTGTTTCTGCTACTTGCTTAGGGAATTCTTCCTTTTCTTTCCTGTGTTGTTCTCTGAAAAGGTTTTTTTCTTTCAGGGCTGCAAAAGATTTTTCTTGTTCTTTTTCTTCAAGCATGGTGTCGACTTTTCTGTCTATGTCTTCAGTATTTAGTTTTGCATCTACTTCTCTGCGTGTTTGAGCGTAGTCGCGAGCTGGTTTTTTCTCTGTTCTCAAAAAGTATTCTTTTATTTGGTCTTCAGTGATTTCTTTAGCGTGACTGGAGGTTATCTGGTGGTAGCTGTATTTTCTTTTCATGCTTTGAATCTGTTTTTGTTGAATTTTTCCATCGTTTTCTTCTAACTGCTTTTTAACTCTCTTTGCGAAGCCTTGTGCGTGACTTTTCTTCATATTTTGTTTTACTCTAGTGTGCAGTTTCTTGAAGTCTATTTTTTTGGTTAGATCTGGGTGTGATTCTCTGAATTTTTGTTCAAGTATTTTTAGTTGTGTGAGTGTGAATTTGCCTTCTTCTTTCAATTGAGTTCTAATTCTAGTGCGAATAACCTTTCTAAGTTCTGTTAGTCTGGTTAGTTGTTCTTTCCCGCCTTTTCCTGAGTGAACTATCGGTTTTATTATTGTTCCTGGCGTTATTTCTGGGACTTTCTCTGGTTGTTTTTCTGACGGAATTTCAAATTCTATGTTTAGTTTGACCTGAGATGGACTTGATACTGTTTCTGGTGTTTTTCTTTGTACGAATAGGTCTATTAATTGATCTCTTTTTCTTGGTTTAGAAATTTTTTCTAGTTTTAGTTCATTTTCCATTAAGTGTTTGACAGCTCTTCTCATCATGCCGGACGAAATTTTGTCACCTACTTCGTATTTGAATTCAGTCCCACGTTTGAATTTATTTCCATAATTTTCAATGATCGCTAAATCAATTTGATCTCTTATCCTTTCTTTTCTTATGATCGGTAATGGCAATCCATGACGATAATGTCTGCCTTGTACTTGTTCCATTATCTCTTTTAGTTCTGGTGACATATTTTTTGGTATTTTATATGCTTTGTCTGGTCTCCAAAAACCTGCCCATTTACTTTGACGAATTCCTTCCCCTATCAATTCTTTTGCTTCTAGGCTATTTTTGCCAAGTTTTTTGGCTAGTTCTCTTCTGTCCTTTCTGTCTATCAATCTTTTTTTGAAGGTTTTCGGTCTTTTGGGCAAGTTTATCATCTCCTGCTCCAGTATACTGATTGGGGCTTATTAAATATGCACGTTTTGACTATAAAAAGGTTTGCAAAAAAGATTCACTTTTTGTTGGTTTTCTTTTTGCGTATTTTTTTCTTGATTTTCCTAGTGCTTTTTTTGATCTTTTTCATGTGTTCTAGCATTTCGTTGATTGCAGCCATTTCTGTTTCAAGTGTGCGCATTTCTCCTAGCATTTGTTGTTTTTCTCTTTCTAGTTTTTTTGTTCTTTCTCTAATTTCGTGTGTTCTCATTTGGTCGAGTTGTTCTAGTGGAGTGCGTACTTCTACTGTTCTTTCTGATAGTCCTTGTTTGGTTTGATATCGTTTCCAGTCATAGATTTTTGCTGTTTGGGTGTCGAGAATTCTGTCCATCATTCTAAGTGATCTTGCTTCTGGGGTGAATTGGCCATATTGTTTGTGGAGGCGTTCGTATTCGCTCATTTCTTTTTCCTCCTTGTTTCTCTGATTTTTCTTTTACGTTTTATTGTTGGTTTTCTTTTAAGTAGTGGTTTTGGCTGTTTTGGTATTGGAAGTGTTTCTATCATGTGTGAACTGAGTTTTTTTCTTGTGTAAAAGTCTATGACTTCTGCTCCAATGTCTATAGTTGATCGCTTGGTCTGGAGTTCTTGGAGAAAATTTTTTGTGAGTATCCCTTCTGATAGCCATTCTTTCTTTAATTCTTCTTGGATTGTAGTACCTGTTTCTGGAATGTTTCTGACTGTCGGGTTTGGTATCTCTTCTAGTTTGCGAATTGTTTGGTCTAAAGTGTCTTCTAGAACTAATGGAGAATAGTTCCTCCCTTTTGCTATTCGTTCAATTTTTTTAATGTCGTGTTCGAGTTGTTCTTTCCTGTTTTCTGGAAGGAGGTCAAATCTTTCCATTATGATTGCAAATTCTGGTTCATTGAAAAAGTCTGGGTGTGTTCCTTTGTTGCTTTCAAGTACGTTATAAAAGTCAAGAGCGGCTCCTTGTTCTTCAAAAAACTTTGTTTGTTCTATTGCTTGAGCATTCATTTCAAGGTTTTCCAGAACATCTTCTAGGGTAAAGACTCTTGATTTTAGTTGCAGAGGTTCTATTTCTTCAAAACTGGTTTTTGTTATCATTCTTGGCGGAAGAACTTCACTTTTTACTGCATGCGTTTTTCCTATTTGTTGTTTAAGCATATCTAATTTAGAATCAATCTCTGCTAGTTTCATCCTGAAGTTATCTTCTTTCATGAATCCCACCAAAAGATACTACGTTGTCAGTATTAATAATTATGCAGGTCAGAAGTTATATTTCATCCGGGTGTGGTAGGTCTCTGCTTGGTGGAATAGCGTGTTCTTGTGTCAGTTCTCTTTTCTAGGAAATAGTATGCTCCTGTTCCAAAAATTCCGCCGAAGAAGATGATTAAAAGCCAAAGAAGTTTCGCACTTTCGCCTTGAATTGAATTAAAATGTTCTCTTTGTGCACAATCTATTAACATCCAAATCCATACGGCCATCCAAGCTAACCATATTGCTCCAAACACAAGAATCATTATTATCGGGATGAGCATTATCAATAATCCTGCTATAGATTCCATTAAGTTATGATAATCAGAATGAGTTTATATTCTATGAGGGTCAGTTCGCCCGTCTGTAATCATCGCAGAGCTCATTACTCATAGGGTACATCACTCCCTCAAAACAAATTTTGACTTTCAGACTATTAAAGGCAATGTTTTTATAGTTCTTTTCTGTTTTACATACGCATGGCACAGTATGAACTGAATGTAGAGCGGCTTGAGTTGCTTATAGTAGAGGCAAAAATCGCACACTCAAAATTTGAGAGAAAAATGGGACGAACAGACAATGAATGGCCCATTTGGTACGCACATTACATAATGAAAAAACTGGACGAACAGTAACCTCGGAAAGTCGCAGTCACTTCTTATATAAACTCACCTATCTTTTCTATCTCAAGGTGAAAATTATGGATATAAGTATTGTTGAAATTGATCCCCAGCTAGTACTGGGCATAAGAAAAGAAGGACCATACAAAAGCATAGCTCAAATTATCCCTGAATTGTTTGAATACATGCAAAATAATGGAATAGACTGTGTTGGCTCGCCAGTCTATGTTTGTCACGAGAGCACGCCGGAAGAAGCTAAAAAAGCTGTAGAAGAGGGCAATGCAGACTTGGAGGTTGTAGCGCCAATTGATTCTAAAGTTGAGGGCCAGCAAGGCTATAAGTGCTATGAGCTTGAGGGCGGCAAAATGGCAAAGATTGTTCATAAAGGACCGTATGACCAATCAGGTTCTACTTACACCAAGCTTTTTGCTTGGATTGCAGAGAATGATGTGAAAACAAGAGGCTGTATACGTGAAGTTTATGTGAATGATCCTCGTGAGGTGTCACCTGAGGAAATACTCACAGAAATTTATACTCCGATAGAGTGACCCACCCCTCTCTTTTTTATATTTGGTCCGAGAAAGACTTTTTATGAAATCTTCAGGCAAATGCCCCAAATGTGGTTCAATTGAATTGGTTCCTACTCCTAAACTTGTTACTGGAGGAGGTTTAACTGGTGGAGAAGGGTTGGGTGCGTCTGTTGACCTTTTTGGTAATGTTTCAAGGCAGTTTGAGGCTATTGTCTGCATGCAATGTGGCTATACTGAAATGTATCTTCCTAAGAAATTTTTGACAAAGAAACGCCTCTGATTTTTTGATAGAGCGCAACAGTCAGACAATCACTATAACGTTCAATCTCTCGTCAAGATTTTTCTTTTGAATCGCTGAGAACGGTTCTTAGCATGGATATTAAAAGGGCCGCGGTCGGGATTTGAACCCGAGTCAAGGGAGTTCCGTAGGAAATAGTTACGGGTTTGAGTTTAGAAAAGGTGCAACCATTCCTTCCACAGTCCCCTATGCTAACCAAGCTATACTACCGCAGCCACGAACAATAATTTGGAGAAGCTTTATTTAAAAACGTTTTTCTTATTTTCCTTGAATAAACTCGCCTATCCTATCAAACGCTTCTTCCAAGACTTCTTCTTGTGGGAGCGTTACTATTCGGATGAATCCTTTTCCTTGCTCTCCGAATCCAGAACCGAACACCGTGAGCACATGCTTTTCCTGCAGCAGATCAAGAACCCACTGTTTGTCATTTTCAGTGTTTATTTTAATGAAATCATAAAACGCGCCTTTTGGCTTCACGTGCGCAAGACCATACTCCTTGCATTTCCTGCCGACTACATCCATTCTGCGCGAAAGCTTTTGCTTGTTTTCTTTCAGGAAGTCTCTGGAGCCGTTCAGACTGGCTGCCATCGCGTATTGAGCTGGTGTGTTAGAACAAAGTCTGGTCCTTGCCTGTGCAGAACATGAGTTGAGTATTTCTGGACAGTTGTGGTAGATTGCATAGCCTATTCTCCAGCCTGGAGCGAAAAAGTTTTTGGACATTCCGTTCATTTGAACTATGCTTGCTCCTCTGTCCAAGGCAATTTTAGTGAAACAGTTGTAATCAGTGAATGTTATCTCATCGTATATTTCATCTGATATCAATGGAATTTTTTTATCTGCTGCTATTTCTGCAAGGCCTTCAAGTGTTTCTTTTGAATAGATTGCTCCTGTTGGATTGTTGGGGTTGATTACTGCTAGAGCAGCTGTGTTTGAGTTGATTTTTTCTTTGATGTCTTCTAAGTCTGGGTTCCAATGGTCATTGAAGTCACATTTGTATTCTATGGCTTTTCCTCCGAAAAAATTGGGAAATGAAAGATATTGTGGGTAAGAAGGACTGGGAATTAACATTTCTTTTCCTTGTTCTATCAGCGATCCGCAGAGAAAGTTTATTGTTTCGCTTACTCCACTGTTTATTAATATTTGGTCTTCGTTAGCGGTAACGTCGTTAATTGTTTTTTCTCGTTGGATTATTGCTTTTTTTGCTTCTGTGATTCCGTTTGAGCAGCCGTAAAAACTTTTTCCTTGTTTTATTGCGTTGATGTATGCTTGTTTGGCATATTCTGGTGCGTCAAAATCGTATTTGCATGGGTCTCCAATGTTTAGTTTTAGAATTGTGTGGCCTTGTTTTTCTAGTTTCATTGCTGGTATGACAACATCGCGTATTGCGTATTCCATGTGTTGGGTTCTTTGGGTTAGCATTTTTGTTCACCTTGCATAGGAAACGTTTTTTAAACCCTTAATTGTTTATATAGTGCATGGTTTCTGACTTCCTGCTTTTTTGGCGTTTGTCTAGTTGGTCTGCATTGGTATTGGCAGGAGTGCTCATTCTTTTTTTTCTTTTTGATAAGAAGCACAAGTTTGTTTTCAAGTTTTTACTTGGGACTGTTTTTGCTGCGTTGCTTAATGAATCTTTGAAAAACTTGTTTGCAGTTGAACGGGATTTTGGCTTTGGTTATGCGTTTCCTTCGTTTCATGCTCAAATGATTTTTTTCTTGGCTGTTTTTGCGTCTTTAGAGGATAAGCGGTTATCTTGGCTTTTGTTGCCTGTTGCTTTGTGGGTTAGTGTGTCTAGAGTTGTTTTAGGTTATCATAGGGTGGAAGAAGTTTTTGTTGGTGCTTTGATTGGAGTGATTATTGCTATTTGGTTTTATAGAGTTACCCTCAAGAAAATCTTTTTGAATGAGTTAGGAAGGCAATTGATTCATTTGAGTGGTTTTTTGCTTGTGCCGATAGTGCTACTGACCTCAAATATTACAGGCGGTTTCTTATGCGCGTTTATTGCTTTGATTGCTTATGTGGGCCCTAAAACAGGGATTAAGCGGTTGGTTTCTTTTTTTAAGCGTAGTAAAGAAAAAGGTTATTCTGGGGCAGTGTTCTTTTTCATTGCTTCTGGTTTTGTTTTGTTTTTGTTTCCGACTGCTTTTGCTTTGGCTGGTATCATTGTTTTGAGTGTTGGAGATGCAATGTCTACGCTTTTCGGAAAGCATTTTGGGCGGGTTAAAATTTTCAGGAGCAAGACGTTAGTTGGTGCTCTTGCGTGCTTTGTTTCTTCTTATCCTATTATTCTGTTAGTGGTTGGGCGTGAAGTGGCTTTTCCTGCTGCTTTGGTAGGAACGTTTATTGAAACTTTCTCAGAATTTAATGATAATGTCTCTATTCCTGTGGGGGTTTGCTTGGCGCTTTGGTTGCTTTCTCACTTGATGTTAGTCTTTTGAATCATTCTTGAAAAAACATGGTTCGTTTAACAGCGATTTATCCTTCCTCAAAAAGCGATAGAACAAAAGGTTTATAAATGAGTGCCGAGTAGCTTAATGTCCCATGTTGCGCTTGGTAGGTGGGATTAGCTATGGCAATCCTGGACAAAAGATACTTTTGGATCCGTCTAGGAAAACTAGGGAAGGCTTAGTTTGTGTCTCTCATGCTCATTCCGATCACTGTCGCAACCATGAGACGAGAACAATCATGACTCCAGAAACGGCTAGAATTTCAGGAATCAAAGCAGAAACCGTCAAGTATGGACAAAAAATACGATATGGGGAGTATGAGATAACTCTCTTATCTGCAGGACACATTGCAGGATCAGCTCAATTTGACATTCAAAATGGAATGTCTTTAGGTTATACAGGAGATTTCAAAACTCAAGATTGTATCCTGTTCAAGGGAGCTGAACCAATACATTGCGACGAGTTGGTTATAGAAGCCACCTTTGGCAAACCAGAGTTTTCTTTTCCATCGCGTGAAGATCTTTACGAGGAAATGGGTAATTGGGTGAAATTGAATCATTCCAAAGGTAGAATAATTTTACTCGGAGGATACGCTACGGGAAAAGCTCAGGAGCTCACAAAATTTGTGAACGAGTACTGCTCGTTGACTCCTCTCGTCCATCCTAAGATTAAAAAAGTCAATGATGCTTGTGTGGAAATGGGAGTTAATCTTGGCGAGTATTTCGAGTTTTCGTCTCGAGAGGGAAGGGAGATAGCGCGTGATGCTTTTGTTGCGTTACTTCCTCCCTCAATGATCTCGTTTACTGCAATGGATGCAATGAGGTTGCAGTATGGTAGAGAGGTAGTGTCTGCTAGTGCTACTGGTTGGGCTGGTGTATTCACTCGCAGCAAGGCGTTTCCTTTGAGTGATCATGCTGATTATGGTCAGCTTTTGAATTATGTGAAGCAGGCAGAGCCAAAAAAAGTTTATACTGTCCATGGGTTTAAAAAAGAGTTTGCTCGTTCTTTGAGACGGGAAGGGTTTGATGCAAGGCCACTAGAAAAAAGCAAGAAATCTGATTTAGCCAGTTTCCTTTAGACCAACCCAAATTTCTACTTTGTATTGTTCTGGTCTATATGCCCAAAGAGTACCTTTCACTTTTTGTTTTACTTCTATGGAATCGTTTTCGGCATTGTAATAGAATTTTTCAGTAGATAGCATATATTCTTTTGGACATGCTTGGCTGTTTTCAATACAGAATTTCATGTCTCCTGGAGTTGCTGCGGTCCTAAAATCGCTTGTACTATATCTTTTTCCAGGAGTGAATGTTACTGTTGCTCCGTCTCGGGCCATGCCCATGTTTGTTTTAGTTAATTGAACAATACCTTTTATTTCTATTGCAGGATCTCCTGATACTTTTGTTGGAGAAGCGATTAAAAGAAGGCCTAAATATCCTATTATTACTACTAACAAAACAAGAAAGAACAAGATTATCACATATGCTCGCATGTCCAAACTACCTCTTTTTGATATTTATTCTTTTTTGAATCCAACCCATACTTCTGGAGATAACAGAGTTTTATATGCAAAGAGGTCTCCGGTCACATCTTTTCTTACTGTTATTGTTTCATTCGTTGAATTGTAGGTGAATTCTTTAGTAGGAAAAATCATTTCTTTTGGACAAAACTTGCTTTCTTTCATACAAAAAAGCACTTTGTTTCCCTCTTTGTTGTATTCTGTCCCAGAGTACTTGTTACCTTCTCTAAATGTGATCCTGTTTCCGTTAACTCGATATTCTGGAGAGGAGATTGCTTTTGTAACTACTTGCTTAAGCTCTATTCTCGCCAAGTTTTTTGCTTCTTGTGTTGGAGCCATCACATATTGTAGTAAATATATTGATATCATTCCAGCAAATAGAATAATGAAGATTGTTATCAACAGTGCTAGCTGTTTCAATAAGTTCATTGATTAAACCAACCAGTTCTGCTTTTTATTCTTTACATCACTTTTATATACCAGTATCCGATAATTCTAGTTATGGCTGAAGTAAAGAAACAAGCACACTTTAGAGATGTTCCGAAAACAGTGATACTTCATGCAATAGAATCCATCTCCGCAGCTCTAATTCAAGATGCAAAATATAATTTTGGAAAAGAGTATGGGTTTGATTCAGAGTTAGAACTAAATGAAAAACAAGGAATGGTAGAATGTAAAACCCATTTTATCTTTTATACTTATGAGTTCCGTTGGCTTGTCTCTCCTGAAGAAGGCGGCTTTTTAGTGACTTTCATTGGTAAAACGCCAGGCGGAATAAGCGATTATGTCTTCTCAAGAAAACGTAAACTTGAGAGCCTAATGGATACTCAATGGGCAGCACTGATTAATTTTGGAGTAGGCTATCTTACTGCGAAATATTATACAAAAAGCATTAAATCTCCTGCAAAAACAAAGCCTCCGCGTCATCACATTGAGAAAGCGCAGGGGAAGCTTAAACAAAAGGCTGAAACTGAACACAAAAAGACGAATATAGATTCTTGATTTGTTAGATATTAAAAAACAGAAAGCGATTGTGCGGGAAATCAAAGCCAGAGCAAAAAACGTTTCTCTCGTTTCTTTTTCATCCAGTTAAGGTATTCAAGCAGGGACCATTGCTGGAAACTCGGGTTGCTCTTTCCCGTACAACTTCGGGAACATCTGGGTTCAAGCCAGAAGAGTGTTTTACTCCTCTATTCAATTCCCTTTCGAAAGGCAGTGTCGCGTGTTTCTCGCGGCTTACGTCCGAAGACGCACCTCTTTTGGGTATGAAGCAGTGACCTACTAAAAGGACCTGGACCTACTTAGGAAACTTAAATGACCCTGTTCCCATTTTCCTGAGGAGAATCAAAGCTTGGATAAAACGAGTATTTCTCTCGCCTTATTATGCTCTTTTGGTATGCAAGCAGGGACCTTTAGAACAATCCAGGTTGCTCTTCCCCCCCGGGTTGTATATTCAATCATTTATAAGATATAAATCTATCTGTAAAAACTTTTACATTTATTGGCAGGTTAGTTCAGGTGCTTTGTATGCCATGTTGCGCATCCATCCATCTTTCTGGAGGAATTGTTGTAGGAATGGTTCAAAGTATTTGTGGTTAACAAAGAATACTCCTTTATGGAACGCCCAGTTTGCTGGAGTGCCATATACTTTAATGTTATAGTCTACTACTCCTACTGGCACTACAGTAGCATTGATATAGTTTGCTGCTGCGTATGCGTTACCTAGGCAGCCTGCTCCTTGGCATTGCATGAAAAGGTTGTTTGCACCTTCTCGGAGTTCTGCTTTGCTGGAGTATAGTCTAATATCTTCTGAGACGCAGAGTGTTTTTGGTGAGCGTCTTTGGCTTTTTTCTTCGATTGCAAGTGCTCCCCAGTGTGGTTCTTTCCATGAGAACACGTCTATTTCAAGAGTATGTCTCTTACGGGGTAGTGCCTTATTTAGATCTAGCCAATAGTTTACTTGTTTCATGCTTTTTGGATGGTCTGGGAGAAAATCAGTTATTCTTTTTTGTTGTAGTCTGTGCAAGCAGTTCATTTTGTATTTTTTAAGAATAGAAACTAGTTCTAGTTCTCCTTTTGCACTCAATCTACCTGCACCTCGTACAAGAAATAACGTGTTGAGGCTTTATAAGCTTTTAGTTCATGTATTTTGAGACCATTCCTGCGGTTTTTTCCAGGGCTTTTTTTACGTTTTTTTCGTTTCTTGCGCCTGTGCATATTACTTTGCCATTTTTGAATAGTAGTAGTGAGGCTTTGGGATTGTGTAGTTTGAGTATTGCTCCTGGAAATTGTTCTGGTTCGTATTCTATGATGTCTACTCCTCTTGCTAGTGCAAATAAGTCAAGTGAGACATTAAAGTTAGCTGAGGCTACCATGTTCACGATTTTGATATTGTATTTATTTTCCATTTAAAACCCCCTTACTTTTATTTGTATTTAATGGGGTATATAAAGCCTTAGAATAATTTGCCGCCTCGAGCTTCTTTTAGTCTCCTTCTTACTGGTACAGCAATCATTGATGCGATAACGCAGAATAGTGACATTATTACGAATGAGACTATCATTGCAAGTAGGTTCACTTGGCTTTTATGGATAAATCCTACGTCTAGGTATGCTAATATTCCTATTAGTGCGTAGATTATGAAAAAGG
>JAIOSL010000037.1 GCA_021107635.1 archaeon
AAGGCAAGTCATTCTCGCCGTTTTCCTCAATCTTCATGCCAGTAACAAAAACATCTCCATAAATCTCTTTGACTTGAACACCTTCATGAACAACAACTTTAGGAGACCTTTTTGCTTTTTCGACCATAATCGAATCAGCTCTAAGCTTTGAACGTGCAAGCAAATGAACCTTATCAGCAATCTTGATTAACTGTAACACAGCATCCAATGCAGAGTTACCTCCTCCAACTACAGCTACAGTCTTACCAGCAAATAAAGGGCCATCGCATGTCGCACAATAAGTAACCCCTTTATTCTTGTATTCTTTTTCACCTGGAACACCCAGTTCTTTTGGCAAACGCCCAGAAGCAATTATGACCGTGCGGGCTTGATATACTCCTTTTTCAGATTCTACTTCAATCAAATTGCCTTTACGTTCAACTCGTTTAACTTTTTCTCTTTGCTTAATGTCCACGTTAAACTTATCGAGATGATCTTTAAACTTTTGAGTTAATTCAACACCAGTCACAAACTGATAACCCGTATAATTTTCAATATCTGAACTGTATACTGTCTGTCCGCCAATATCATCAGTTATGACAAGAAAATTCATTCTTTTGCGAGCAGCATAAACACTTGCAGTTATCCCAGCAGGACCTGCTCCAACAATAATCAGATCATAGATCATTCAATAAATCTAAGAAGCTAGAATATTTAATTCTACCCTAAACAATTAAAAACGGGGATTGATTCTTTTTTATCGAACATGATAGATGATAAGCTCGTTAAATGGTATATTGATGAACGAGAAAGAGGAATATCCAAAGAAGAACTACATGAAGTAATGCAAAAACTAGGACACACACTCCAAGAAATCCAAACAATAGAAAAAGTAGCTACAGAACAAATGCTCGATACATCCATGCAACTTGCACCAAAAGTAGAAGATCTAGATAAAACAGACCAACCAACCACACCAAAAAGTGAAGCAGGAACAATACTAACATTCCCAACAATGCAAGAAACAACCACAAAAAGAATACCAAAAACAAACACATTTAAACTTCCAAAAAAACTCAAGCCACAAGAATACAAAAAAGTACCAAACAGAGTACCAAAAAGAGAAACACTAAAAGAATTGCTCTCAAAAGAATACAAATCCCTCACAAGGATTACACTTGGAGGAATCTTACTAATCATATTCCTAGTAATAATCATTTTTATCTCAATCTTCACAATAACAGAAAAAGTGGACATACTAGGCACAGGGAACATATTCAACAAAGACCAGATACCACCAAAAGTCTCTGTGAATTTATCACAAGAAGGATGGATAGGACCAGAATCAATTAAAATTGAATGCGAAGATACTGGAATAGACTTATCAACTGGTTGTAATAACAGCTCATATGCATACCATTTCACAACAGAAGAAGAATGCATAACCGATTACAGCCTTTACTCACCTGGACTTCTTGAAGGAGGAGAAGGATTCCTCTGCGCAGCAGCTAAAGATATTGAAGGTAACACAGGCTACTCACAACCAATAAAAGCAAAAATAGATGTGAACCCACCAACAACAACAATAGAACAAAAAGAGAATTGGCTCCAGCAAACAATCCAAATAACAGACACAGATGAAGAAAGTGGACTAAACTCTTGTTACTACTCACTCTTAAAAGAAAACGACTGGAAACAAAGAGAATGTGATTCTGAAATAGAAGTAAACACAAGTGACTTTCAAGAAGGAGAAAACACGTGCTTAATCTATGCTTATGCCATAGATAACGTAAACAATGAAGGAAGTGTCTCAACAGCATTATACAGCGTAGACAAGACCAAACCTACAGCAGAAATAACAAGCATAACACCGTCAGAACAAAAAAGTGGAAAAAGTCAAGTAGACGGCACCATAACAATAATCGGAACTGCTTCAGACACAAATTTCAAACAATACACCATCGAAGGAACACAAAACGAACTAAAAACAAGTATACTACAATCCACTCAACAAAAAATAGACTCAAACCTAGGAAACATAGACACCACAACACTATCTAATGGACTAATAAATTTCATACTTACAGTAGAAGACCTCGCAGGAAACACCCAAACCTTTGAATACCCAGCAATAATCTCAAACGATGGAAGTGGATCTTGTACACCAGGAACAACAAAAGTCTGTTCAACTCTTAACGGTATCTGTGCTTCAAGCACCAGCACATGTTCTCCCAGCAGTTCCTGGGAAACTTGCAACTATGCAAGTCTAGAAGACTACGAAAACATTGAAATTTCCTGTGAAGACAACAAAGACAACGACTGTGATGGATACACAGACAATGAAGACACAGACTGTGGAGGAAGCCCGCCATCCTGCACTAATGACTGTGCAACAGGAGAAACAAACTGCAGCTCAGCAAACAATACACTCTTTTCATGCGGAGAATGTGACAATGACACATGCTTAGACTGGTGCAACCCGCAAAACTGCAGTGACTGCAGTTGCACCTGCGGAAACTATACCATGGGCAACGAAAGCGACTTCACAGGTTGGTGCGAAGATGGAATAGACAACGACTGTGATGAACTAGAAGACATGAACGACCCAGACTGTAGCGACTGCACCCCTGACTGTTCTCTTGGTCAAACCCAATGTAACGGAAACATCAATCAAACCTGTGGAGAATGCGACGGAGATTCCTGCTTGGACTGGTGTGAAGACGACTGCTCGGATGACTGTAGTTGTGAGTGTGGAGGATATACGATGAGTGGAAACGAAAGCCTCGTCAGTTGCAGCGACGGCATAGATAACGACTGTGATGGACATACTGATGAAATAGATACAGACTGTGGAGGTGGAGGATGTCTTGCGGATGGAGAAACATGTTCTCAAAATTCTGACTGCTGCAATGAAACATGTGATGATGACGACTCTTGGTGCCTGGGATGTAACGGTGGTTTTGATCTATTTGATGGCCAGTGTGAAAGTTCTTGCGGTGCACATTGGACTTGCGATGAAAAGAATCCAGGAGAAACCGGATCCTCATGGAGCTGTTGTCTATCAAATTGTTGGTATGCTTTCCAAGTTGGATCATGCAGCTGCCCGACATCCGGAACATGTACAGAAGGTAATGGCTATTGCTTGATGCCTCAATTCCGCTGTTACTATAACATCAGTTGTACTACATCAGGATGGCACTATGAAAACATGTGCGATCCTTCTGATGTGTGCACACCTCTTTCGTTAATAACTGATAAAGGTTGCACAGATACTGGCTGTACGAGTGGGACAACCAAGCCATGCACTGGCTCTGAATACGAATGCAAGAATTCTACTGACACACAACAATGTAAAAGCAATGACTATTATTGTTCTTATGGTTCTGAAGGATGGCAATGGAGAGAAACACCAGAAGCAGAAGTTTGCGATGATGGTTATGATAATGACTGTGATGGTGACACTGATGGATCTGATTCTGATTGTGGAACTCCCCAAGAATTGTGTCTTGAAGATGGTATAAATGCACATGAACTGTACATCCCTACTCAAGAATATAGCGGAGAACATAATGCTTACAGCGTAAACATTGGATATGTAAGTAGTTACAGACGTCGAGCTTCAATCAAATGGAACACTGCGAGTATACCAGACACTGCAATAATAACTGGAGTGACTTTCAAATATTATTGTAGTCCAATAGTTCAAAATACTGTAGGGTATGTTTACGAGTTGCAAAACAATCCAGATGAACACATAGGAGCTCATGAACTGCTTTATGGAGATTGTGGAGATGGAAACCAGTATGGAGGAGGACTGAATATTTTCCCATTACATGGAAGCAATGAGTTAGAACTTTCTTCTGATGCAAACGATAACTTAAAAGCACAATTGGTAGATGACTGGTTTGGTATTGGACTTATGATAACAGAAGATGAAACGCATTATGCTGGAATTTATGGTGTTCCTGCAACACAGCCTCCACCAAAAATATGTATCAACTATATTGCATAAAACTTAATTATTATAAAAACAATAGCAGAGAAGGTAAGCACATAACTAAAGAAGAGATAGACTAGAACATCCAATAACCAGTTACATGAACTATACTAATATGTAATTGTCAATGAGGATCATACTCCTCTTAATTCTACATGTTTAATGTATTTTTCGCATTCTTTTTTAATGACGTTCATTGTTTCTTTTGGAAATGGTTTTTTTTGTGAATATGATGGATCAAGCGTCTTGTCAGGCCTAAACTGTTGTATTGCATATCGTTCTGTGTTTTTGAGTGTGCTGCAGATGTTAACGATGTCCTCCGGTGTATGGATTCCTGGCACGACAGTAGTCCGGAATTCGTGGGGGAGTGATGTCTGCTCTAAAAAGTCAATACTTTCCTTTACTTTTTCGAACATATCTTTGCTCATTGCTCCCCCAACTGAGGTGTTTTGTTTTTTGAAGTCTATTGGCGCTTTCACGTCCATTGCTACATAGTCAATCAAGCCTTGCTTGACCAACGATTTCAGTTTGGCTGGGTGGGATCCATTTGTATCTAATTTAACTGAATATCCAAGTTTTTTGACTTTTTTGATAAACTGTTCTAAGTCTGGCTGAAGAGTAGGTTCTCCTCCAGTGATTACCACTGCATCCAAGAATTTCTTGTGTGAATCTAAGTGTGCTAATACTTGTTTTTCAGATAATTCTTCTGCATTGCCTATCAATTCAGGATTATGACAATAAGGACAACGAAAGTTACATCCTATCGTGAAAATAATGGAAGATATTTTTCCAGGATAGTCCAGCAGACTTTGTTTTTCCAGTCCACCTATTCTCATTAGAATGCCTCTACAAAAGTCTTCCTTTCTTTGAATTCTTCTCGTTTGCCATTGTTCCATTGTCCTACTGGTCGTAGATAACCAACAACACGAGAGTATACCTCACAACTGGTTTCCTTGCCTTCTCCTCTACATTTAGGACAGTTGAAGTGTTCTCCGAAAATGTAGCCATGCTCTGGACAAATGCTGAATGTGGGTGTGATAGTGAAGTAGGGCAGGCTAAAGTTGTCACACACTTTCTTGACCATTGCTTTTACAGATTCTTTGGGTGGTTTAGATTCTCCTACAAACGCATGGAATACAGTTCCACCAGTGTATTTAGTCTGTAATGGATCTTGAAGAGACAATGCTTGAAACATATCGTCTGTGAAGTTTACTGGTAGTTGTGTTGAATTAGTGTAGTAAGGTGCTCCACCTCTTTCCATGGCATGTTGATTAGCTACGATTATGTCAGGATATGTTTCTATATCAATTTTTGCCAAGCGATGAGAAGTTCCTTCTGCAGGAGTTGCTTCCAGGTTATAAATGTTTCCTGTTTCTTCCTGATATTTCTGGAGTTTTTTGCGGATGAAATCCATTGTACGCAAAGCAAGATCTTGTCCTTCCGGATCAGCAATAGTATGATTGAGCAGATTAACAATACACTCGTTCATACCCACAATGCCTATCGTCGCAAAGTGATTTTTCCAGTATTGGCCGGAAGTCTTCTTGATATTTCTCAAGTAAAACCTTGAATAAGGATACAAACCTTTGTCTGTGAAACCTTCTAGGACTTTTCTCTTGATTTCCAAGCTTTCCTGTGCCATGTCTGTAAGCTTGTCCAGTCTGTCAAAGAACTCATCCTCGTTTTTAGCAAGATAACCTAGTTTAGGCAGGTTTAATGTAACCACACCAATCGAACCAGTAAGCGGGTTAGCTCCGAAAAGACCTCCACCACGCTTGCGTAGTTCCCGGTTATCCAGTCTTAATCTACAACACATGCTCCGTACATCTTCCGGATTCATGTCTGAGTTAACAAAATTTGAGAAGTAAGGAATACCATATTTGGCAGTCATTTCCCAGATAACGTCATAGTTAGGATTCTCCCAATCAAAATCGTGAGTAATATTGTATGTTGGAATCGGGAAAGTGAATACCCTCCCATTTGCATCACCTTCAAGCATTACTTCGGCAAAAGCTCTATTAATCATATCCACTTCCTTTTGGAAATCACCATAAACATTGTCTCTAAGCTTGCCTCCAACAACAACTCGTTGTCCATGCATGAAAGTTGGTACTTTCAAGTCCATTGTAATGTTAGTGAATGGCGTTTGAAAACCAACTCTAGTTGGCACGTTAATGTTGTACAAAAACTCTTGCATTGCCTGTTTGACTTTATGCTCATCTAGACCATCATATCTAACAAAAGGAGCAAGCAAAGTATCAAAATTAGATAGTGCTTGCGCACCAGCTGCTTCTCCTTGCAGGGTGAAGAAGAAGTTAACTATTTGTCCTAGTGCTGAACGGAAATGCTTAGCAGGTTTACTTGAAATTTTACCACGTACGCCCTTAAACCCAGTCATTAACAAGTCTTGTAAATCCCATCCCACACAATAAGGACCTAAAATGCCCAAATCATGGATGTGGAAATCACCTGTTTTGTGGGCTTCTCGCAAGCTTGCTGGATAAATCTTGTTAAGCCAGTATTGAGAGATAACAATAGACGAAACATGAAAATTCAATCCTTGCAGTGAATAAGTCATATTGGAATTTTCTTTTACGCGCCAGTCAGTTTTCTTCAAGTATGTTTCAACAAGGTCAACATTAGAGAAAAGTTCAGTTACTTCACGAATTTCCTTATGTTGCTGCCTATAAAGGATGTAAGCTTTAGCTGTTTGATAATGACCTTTCTCAACAAGTATTTTTTCAACTAGATCTTGGACTTGTTCAACAGTAGGAATTTCTCCTGGTTTAAATCGCTGATCTAGTACTGTTATTATTTCTTTAGCTAGTTTTCTGGATAGCTCAAAATCTTTCCCATCTAAGGACTGAGCTGCTTTAAAAATTGCCTCTGTAATTTTTTGTTGGTCGAACTCCACTATCCGACCGTCTCTCTTACGAATTTTTTCGACTGACATGTTATATCCCCCGGTTTAATTTTTTAAGTATTTTTTGCATAGTTGATTTGGTTTTCGAAGCCATTTGAGTAAAAATAGTTACGCATAGGTTATTTATATAGCTTTTTGTTAGAAATCCTAACCAAGATATATGCAATAGTTAGCAAAGCTAACCAATTTTTTTGCAATACTAGAACTAGAACAGCGCTCACGCTGATTTTTAAAGCATTCTCAGCGTTTTGCTGGGTGTTCCCCCACAATGATTATTCCAATGTAGTATTTAAAGTTTACTATTTCTTACGGTAGAACAAAACACTAGGTCTCTTTCTTTTCTGATATAATTTTTTCTTGTATTTATCTAGTCTTGCTTTATCTCTTGATTCGCTAATCACGTTCTTGCCTGAGAGACGTAGTAATTGTTCTCTGACTTTTATAGCTATTCTAGAATTTTGATGCTTGTAGATTATGTCTTCATATTCCATATCGTTTATAACTTTTTTGAGTGGGTCTTGGTCTCGTGGAAACTTTTGCAATAAATCTGCCCTAGCTTTAGGAAATAGCTCTTTGATGAGTTCATGTTTGACTAGGAGAGGTGGAACTGCTTCTTCTTTGCTAGGCGCGATTCTCTCCAGTGTCTTTTTGACTTGGTTGGGAGATATTTCAGTATGAATTGCTGCTCCTATTTTACTTCGGATCATATCAATCTCTTCACGAGAAAGACCCTCTATGCGATTCATGGGAAAGATAACGAAGACCTAGTTTAAAAGAGCTAATACCTAATTCTCCACATTACAAGAAAGGTGTTTGTGGAATATGCATAATAAAAAAAGAGGGAATGGAAAAAGAACTAAGTCCTTCCCGATTCTCAAAGTAGTTCGGCATAAAAGTAATAAGTTGTATTTGTTGAGTCTCCTCCACTACCATCTTCTGGAATCAAGATTTCATACTCATACGCGTTTCCATTAAAGCCGATTCCACTTGTAACATTAGCTGCCCAAACATTGTCTGTGTCAGCTCCACCACCATCCATCATAGAAAAACACTCCCATGTGCTGTTGAGAGTCGTATAAGGAACAGATGCTATAGAACCAAGATATCCTGAAATGAATGTTTTGGTTGCGCCAAAGGTAGCGTTCCATCTGTCACCTGATGTCCCTACGGTAAGAAATGATGGCATGTCACTATTTGATGCAGCTTGCAGGTTGGTCCAGTCAACGTTGTTGTCACGAGATATGTAAACGTATTTTCCTTCAGCTCCAGCCCAAGAATAAAAACTGTTTTCGCTGGAGTCATTAAGGTAGATAGTACCGGTTACATTACCTGCAATACCGACCCACCTAAAAGTCTGCGCGGATGTTGTCAGGGAAACATTGTAAAGGTATCCTGATTGTATGCTGATGTTTTCTGGAGAAGGGCCATCAGTATCTGTACCTAAATTTGAAGCTGACACTGTAGCTCCTCCAGGTTCTACAGCAACAGCGTATTGTACTGCAAACACCAAGAAGATGCCGAGTAATAGCATTGTGAGTAGTTTTTTCACTTTCTATCACCTACCAAGATCCCTGTTCACAATTCTCATTAAGGGTATAAAAAGCTTTTGGTATTTTTGGTGAGTTAAGTTACCACTAAACGATGGAACCATGCTTAAAATGGGCTATTTAAAGATTATCGCTTTGAAGTATTGCCAGTGCCAAGCAATATGAAAAAACGCTATGAACGTCATTGCTATTCCTGCTTCCACATGCCAGAAAAGCATGAAAAAGAATATAAGCTTTGACTGCTTATCCAAAATAGTGTACGAAAAAAGTATTTTTATATTCAGAAATGACCTCCGCACAGAAGATAACACTGCACTAAACACAGCTTTGTGCGAATCAAAACAGGTGTTACCTTGTTTTATTTTTGATTCTGAGCAAGCAATCAATAATAGATATCAGAACAACAAAGCTTTGCAGTTCATGATCGAATCGTTAGAAGACTTGGAGCAACAGTTGTATTCTGTTGGAGGAGAACTTCATTATTTTCAAGGAAAACCAGAAAAGATAGTAGAAGAACTAATAACTCAAGGATTTCAAGCAGTTTATTCAAACAAAGAGTATACACCAGCCTCAAGAAAACAAGTTCAAAAAATTAAAACAAAATGTGAAAGTATGAATGCTTCTTTTAATGAATACCCAGACGCTCTTTTAAATGAACCAGAAGAGGTATGTAAACCAGATGGTAAATCATACAAAATGTTTATTCCATATTATGGTAAAGCCAGCCAAAACCCAGTAAAACACCCAAAAGACCTGGTTAAAGGAACATTCTATGACAAACAAATCAGCTTTGAGACAAAAAAATGGGAAACAGAAAGAGAAGAAACTAAAGTCAAAGGAGGAAGAAAAGAGGGTGTCAAGTTGCTCGTGAGAATAGAAAAGTTAAAGGACTACGAACAAACAAAAGACTGTCCACTGAAACAAAACACAAACTTATCAGCCCATAACAAGTTCGGAACCGTTTCAATAAGAGAAGTTTATTGGGTAACTGCTAACTGCCATGGTAAAAAATATGAAATAAATCGTCAAATATACTGGCGAGACTTCTTCACACACATAGCATACCATTTTCCGCGCGTTTTTGAACATTCTTTCAAAGAAGAATATGACAACATTGAATGGATTAATGACCCTGAAAAATTTGACTGCTGGCGCGAAGGAAGGACAGGAATTCCAATTGTAGATGCAGGAATGCGTGAACTGAATAAAACTGGTTTCATACAAAACAGAGTACGCATGATTGTAGCATCTTTCTTAGTAAAAGATTTCCATATTGACTGGCGTTTAGGCGAACAATACTTCGCGCAAAAGCTTATAGATTATGAACCGAGCATCAACAATGGCAATTGGCAACGAATTGCTTCAATTGGTGCAGATGCTCAACCATATTCTCAGATACTTGATCCATGGAAACAACAGAAGAACTGTGATCCTCAGTGCGAATATGTAAAACAATGGATTCCAGAGCTTAAACCATTAGAACCAGAACGTATTCACGCTATAGAACATTATCCAATTAAAGGAATAGGCTATCCCTGGGTTGCAATTGACCATAAGAAAGAGAGTGAAAACGCCAAACGTATATACTCTCAAGCAGGAAAAATTAGTTCAAGTAAGTAACTACTGCTAAAACAACAGTCGCAACAGCCATGAAAAACGTTCCGATAGCAGAATATTTCATCCACTTAGCACTCTCAAACTGAGCTTCTGCCTGCAACACATTTGAACGCGCGTTTATTTCATCAGCTATTACTTCCCTTAGCTCTGCGTTTTCTGTTATTTCTTTTGTATTAAATTTATTGATTGCCATGCATACAAAAAGGAAAAACTAGTATAAAAACCACTTGAACAACAATCGCGAATTAAACGTTAAATCTAAGATTAGACCTAGCGTTACAATACTCGTTTAACTTTATTAGTAGGATGTAGCAGTAGTTGAGTATAAAAAAAAAGTGCAGCTGCTATATCATCTTAGAAAAAAAATCCTAAGAACGAGATTATACTTTCTTTACTTTAGCTGCTTTTGGACCTTTTGGACTGTCTTCTGCTTCGAACTCGACTTCGTCTCCATCATTGAGCTGAACGCCGCCTTCGATGTCGTTGATATGTACAAAAATGTCGTTTCCGTCTTCTTTTTCGATGAAGCCGAAACCTTTTCTGGTGTTAAACCATTTTACTTTACCTTTCATTTAAATTCCTCTTTAATAAGAGTCTAATACTCGTGGGTAGATTTAAAAAAAATGAGTATATAAACCCATCGCTTTTTTACCCGGATTAAACAAAAAAAAGAGAAGATTAATTCTAAATATGTCTAGTTGTAATGAGAATGAACGCACAGCACGGCTTGCGTTCTATTCTCACTGTTTCCTTGATGTCTTTTTTTACTTGGTACGATCGTTGAATTCGACATCCGTAGGAGGAACAAATTTTGAGTTATTAACAGGCGTCCAATATTCACAATCATATCCCTGTCCATTCAATCCAGGCACAGCGTAAATTTTCTTATTTGCTTCTTTTTCCTCTTCACTCAACTTGATTTTTGTTCCAGGGAGAATCCCTGAATTGCCCCAAGAATACATCCATTCATAGCCGAGAATGACATACTTGTCATGAGTTTCATCTTCATTAGCTTTTTTTACTATTGTATCAAATCTTGTTTGGCCATCCGCCATGTATACAATACTGGTCCTGGTTGTCTCTATGCCAAACTCATCTGCCACTACTTCAAAAATACATTTGATTGGCTTATTTTCATCCATTGAACTCGTTCCAGAATTGTCTCCACTAGGTGTTCCACTCGGTCCAAGATCTTCCGGTCCATCAATGCATCCACTCATCACAATAATTCCAATTACCAGCATTACCAAAGGTATTGCATGTCCTATTTTTATCGTATTCATTTTCATTACCTCTTATTTCTTTGATATATCAACCGCTCACTGCGGCAACACATTGCTTCTTCCATGTTTCTGTCTCAAGATTATCGCATACTGAAGGATCATTTTTCTGTTTGCCAATTCTGATTAGGCATATTGTTTGTGGGTGTTCTCCGTCTATCATCATGCAAATAGTTTCATCATTTTTGTCTTGAGCAACTTCACTGTAGCAGTTGTTCATTCCCAGTACATAATCTTCCAAATTCTTGCAGATTGATGGATCTCCTTTTGATACAGCAAGTTCAGAATAACAGGAAGTACGCAAAATATCAGTCATTTCATTTGAACAAGCTAGAAGAGAGTCTCCTAAAATTTTGTTCTGTGGGGCAGTACTTGGGTTTGAATTGCCTGTATCTACGCAACCACTCATCACAACAGTTCCAAACACTAGCAACACTACAAATATAGGTATTCCTAAATTTTTTATAACACTTGTTATATTCATTTTCATTGGTCATTACCTTTTTCTACTGTTTATACTTTGAAAGATTGTTTGATATAATATGAGACCTTTTTACCTGTTATATCATCAAGTTTATTGATTTTTAAGTGCCGTCTGTATTTTCCATTACCTTCAAGAAGCGTATTTGGATCTTGCATTTCCGAACCGTTATCAAACTCAAGGGA
>JAIOSL010000016.1 GCA_021107635.1 archaeon
AACTTTCGCAAAGCCGCTGGTCATTTCGGGGAAATGATCCTACACATGGAGACTTGAGAAATGCCTACTGGGCCGTAGTTCAAGTGATGAATGCAAGTCGGAGAGCATGTCTTAAGTTGGAAGTATAAATAAATTACTTATCACAAGCTCTTCGACTCTTTTATAATATATTACGACTAGTGCTCCTAAAATAATTAAAATAATGCTTAAAATATCTATGCTTGGGTCTCCTGGCAAGTCAGTTCCAGTATAGACCGCTTCTAAAATGACTGTTTTGCTGTTTCCGCTTGCATCTGTTGCTGTGACATTGAGTTGATTGAGTCCGGTTTTAGTGAGTTCTGCTTTCACTGTAAAGTGGCCTGTGTCATTTACAAAAACTGCTTGCTGATCATTTATTTGAATTCTTGCGTTACAAATGCCTGAATCATACCAGCGCGGTTCATTTTCTTCTCCAGGCAGTTCGCTTAGTGTTTGACACAATTCGGTCCCATCTGATTTACCGAACACCATTATTTCAGGCTTATTTGTTTCAACGGTTTGGTTTGTGGTTTGGTTGTCATTGACTTCATCAACAAGAAAAGCTTGTAATGAAATAGAATCGTCCCAAGAGATTACTTGAAGAGACTCTTTTAATTGTTGGTCCAAATCAGCATCTTGGTTAGTTATTACTGCTCTCCAGGTTACAGGCACTACACTTTTTGGGGGGAGGTAAGGTATTCTTTTTGTGTTATTTTCTTTTAACACAACTCCATCTGGAAGAGGATCTAATTTTATCGTAACATCCAGAGCAGGATTGTTTTTAACAAAAACCCAAACGTTTATTTCGGTTCCTTCAGGATTAGCTCTGAAAGAAAAATCTTCTGCAGTCATAGCAAAAGCTGTTGAAAAAAACAATGCTAGTGTTAGAAGTGCCAGTTTTTTCATCATGAAAGAAAACACAAGGGATATTTAAATTCTTTGTTGTTAGAAAACACTTTTAAGCAAGTTTTTCATAATTTTTAGTATGAACAAAACAATGAGGACCCTTTTATTGGCAAGCGCGTTGTTTTTGCTTGCTGGTGGATTGATTGCTCCGATTTATGCAATTTTTGTGGAGGAGATTGGTGGAGATTTATTGGCTGCTGGTACTGCGTATGCTGCTTTTTCTATTTCTGCTGGGCTTTTGCTTTTTTTCATTAGCAGGTGGGAGGATCATGTCAAGCATAAGGAACGCTTGGTTGTTGGGGGCTGGCTGCTCAGTTGTATTGGTTATTTGGGTTATATTTTTGTTGAGAATCCGTTGCAGTTAGTGCTTGTTCAAGTAGTGTTTGGTATTGGGACAGCTGTTTGTAATCCTGCTTTTGATGGAATTTATTCAAAAAATTTAGATAGAGGTCATTTTGTTTCTGAGTGGGGAATGTGGGAATCCATGTCTTTCATTGTCACTGCCATTGGAGCATTAATAGGAAGTTATGTTGCTAGCTTGTTTGGCTTTAGAATATTGTTTATGTTCATGTTTGGCTTTTCATTGATTGGACTTTTGGTTTCTTTTCGGTTGCTTAAAAAGTGAAAGTTTTTAATTGGAGAGCAGTCCTATTTTGAACAATGTCTAAAAATAGAGAAAAACAAAATCAACCTAAGACGATTGAGCTCGAAAAAGAACATAAAGTTTATGGTGCTCTGGCAAAAGAATTTTCTGGCCTGAAAGAATCTTCAGTAGTGATATTGCCAGTTCCATATGATTTAACAAGCACTTGGATTAAAGGTTCTAGTAACGGTCCTTCAGCGATAATAGATGCTTCAATGAACATGGAATTGTATGACATTGAAACCAAAAGTAATGTTGCAGAAAAAGGAATTTATACTGCTCCTCCGATAACATCGCTCGAAAATCCAGAACTTATGGTTAACAAGATTGAAGAAAAAGCAAGAGAATATGTCAAAAAAGGTAAGATGGTTGTAGGTCTTGGAGGAGAACACACTATTAGCGTTGGGTTAGTGAGAGCTCAAGAGCGCGGAGAACTATCCGTACTTTTTCTTGACGCGCATGCTGACTTGAGAGATGAATACATTTCAGGAAAGTATGATCATGCTTGTACAGCAGCAAGAATTAAAGAGATGTGTCCTCTTGTTCAAGTAGGAATTCGAAGTATGAGCGAAGAAGAAAAAGAAAAAATTGATCCTGAACGCACTTTCATGGATAAAGATTTACATGAGAATAATGATTGGATGGATGATGTTGTAAAACACTTGAGTAACAGAGTTTACGTATCCATTGATTTGGACGTGCTTAATCCTTCTGAAATGCCTTCTGTAGGCACTCCTGAACCTGGTGGTCTTTTTTGGTATCAACTCACAGAACTTTTGGCTAAGGTAGCTAAGAAAAGAAATGTGGTAGGCTTTGATGTGGTTGAATTATGTCCTAATCCATACAACAAATCTCCTGATTTCATGGCAAGCAAACTAGTTTATACTTTTCTTAGTCAAATTTTTAGAACTAAGCAAGGATTATAACGTTGCTAGAAATAACGAAATCATCTTGCTTTGGAACAAAAATGATGCCAGACCAAGGAAAGTCATGAATCCGACTATGTCAGTGAAAGCAGTTACTATAACTCCTGACGCTATTGCTGGATCCACTCCAAACTTTTTCAATGCTAATGGCACTAAAGTTCCTAAAAAACAAGCAAATGCTAAAGTCACACACATTGCTATGAAGAGTACCACTCCAATTTCTAAACCAACTTCTGGACTGCCTTTCCAGAAATATGCGATTATACCAACAAGTATCCCAATTATAACTCCATTTAATAACCCAAGAGACACTTCTTTAGCCAATATCCGTTTTATTCCACCTTCTTCTAGATGACCTAATGCAATTCCGCGAGTTATTACTGTAAGGCTTTGGGTTCCAGCATTACCGCCTAATCCAGCTACAACCGGTAAAAACACTGCCAGAAC
>JAIOSL010000059.1 GCA_021107635.1 archaeon
GTAGTTGTGTTGTAAGTGAACCAATTCGTAGCAACTGAAGATTCTAAGAAGAAAGCATCTTTTGTAGTGCTATAATTTAATTGATATTCTCTTTGAAGGCTGCATACATCTATATCTGTTACTTGATTTGCGTGTGCAAATGGGTAGTTTGTTGTTCCGTAATAAGCGTATTCTTTGTCTCCAAATCTAATTTTTCCTGGTGCTGTGTCTAAAGTTCCATCGTATGCGTCAAAATAATCCAGTAAGTCTATTTTTATGTCAACATATTGTTCGTATGTTTCTGTACCTATCGTAACTGATATTTCTTTTCCTCCTCCAATGCTGCAGTTCATTTGGTCTTCTTTTATTGGAAATATGTCTGCTGAAGTAGTTATGAATCTGTTCATTAGAAGGACTACTATAACTATCATTGCGATTACTGTTGATAATAAAAGTAGGTATTCTATTGAGACTTGTGCCCTTTTCATCTGTAGTTAATACTAGTTGAGTGTTTAAATATCTTTTTGTTGGCCTATTCTCTTGATTTTTTCTGTTGTAAATATCTTTTTGATGATTTCTAGTTCTTTATCCGTATAGCCCTCTTTTTTGAGTTGTTTTTTGAGTTCATGGGTCTTAGTTCCTGAATAGTACTGGTCTAAGACAGTTTTTGATTTTTTGTAGAGTTCGACTAGATAAACATCATTTTTTAGTAGTTTGTTTTGAGTTTCTTCCAATTGTTTTTTAAGTTCTCTGTATTCTTTACTTCTTCCTTTTTTTGCTTTTTTAAGTTCAGTGAGTTTATGAGTCATTGCCACTTTTTTGTTTTTAAGTTCCGCACAGGCTTCCTCCTTGTTTTCATGTACTTCTTTTTGTACGTCCTTCTTTTTTCTGGTTCTTGGATAGACTATTACTGTTATTATTATGATTACTATTATCAGAAATAAGATGAATAGTAGTATTGGAAAACTTAGTCCTAGTCTGCTTGAAGCATCTCTAAGTGTGCTACTTATTCGATCTATTGTTGATTTTGGGTCAGTTACTACCCAATAATCTTCTGGAGGAAGTTCTTCTGTTTGATTTGGTTCTATTGTTTGGTTTAATGGGTTCTGAGTGCCATTTATTTCAAAAAATTCTGTGGTATTAACATAAAAGTTTACTCGCTGGATTATTTCTGTTTGTCCGTCTGTACATTTGACTTGGAAGGAATGCCAATCTTTAGTTTCAATGTTTTCTTGGATTTCTGTTTCCGTGTTGTTTTTTACTGTTGCTGTTTGCCATTCTTTTTCGTCTATTGAATATTGACAGGAAATGGTTTTGTCATCTGTTGCGATAAATTTTAATGATTCTATTTTTTGTTGATATGTTGTATTTTCTGGCCATGTTATTTTTAGTTCTGGTGGTTTGTTTCTTTCGATTTCAGCTACTGTAAAATCTTGTCTTTCTGGTGGATCAGTTGTTTTGTGTCCATTATCACAGCGTACTCTCACATAGTGGTCTCCTTCATCCACGCTTATTGAAACTGTTTTTATGTCGTCTTTGCTTGCTGTTGTTGATCTCCAAGAATCTCCATCAATTGAATAATCACAATCATAGCTTGAAGCAACGTTATCAGTAACACTAAACTCTAGTCTTTCAACGGTTTCATACACTCTGCTATCTTCTGGATAATGAATTGTTACGCTTGGAGCTTCATACGTTTCAACTGTTATCGTAACGTTAACATTATCTGGTGTTCCTTCTCCTAGAGCATCCACTGCTCTTACGTACAGAGTGTTGCTTCCTTCTTGAACATTAGTAAAATTGTAAGAATAAGTTGTACCAGAGGTTATTCCTGTTATTTCAGTATCTCCCCATGAACCACCATAACTATACTCAAAACGAATCACATCAGTGCTAGTGGTTAAAAATTCTACTACGACCCAATCCTCATCAAAAGAACCATCTTCTGAAGGAGAACTTATTGACACAGAAGGTCTTATAGTATCAACAAAAACAGTTACATTATCCTCGCTTTCTCCGTAACTATTATTCTGTTTGATCTTAAGCAATTGACTTCCTTCGCTTAAGTCAATGAAAGCCAAGGGACTTGAACCAGAATACTCTTGCCATCCAGCATCAATTGCATAATACGTGTTCGCGCTTGAATCACCCGTGTATTCAACGCTTACTTGGTTCGCGCTGTAATTACTGTTTTCTTCTGGTGAGGTTATTGTTACTACTGGTGGCCCTCCTGACGTTTGCACAGTAATGCCTTCTTCTGTAAGTTCATCCCAGTTACCGAGAGAATCGCTCACATAAAACTTGTATTGGATTGAAAGGCTTTCACAATTGATTGGAATTATTCGAGTTGCACTTGCTGCATTTCCATTGAATGGGAGTTGAGAACCATTTTCCCAAGTATCACAGTTTCCTCCGCCAGTCCAACTGAAAATAAAGTCTCCTAGGCCAGAAGGGTCAGAGCAAGGTGTGTCAAAGAACACTGCATCTCCCACATACGGTGTAGTATTGTTTGCTGGTTGAGGAATACATGATGGTGGTGTAGTGTCTGGTCCACATCCTTCATCTGGAGGAAGTTCTTGCCATTTCCATCCTCCGTTATCCCAACAGTAATATGTTCCAAAAGTTTCTCCACAATTCCTTGTGTCACAATAATTGCTTGCATCACAAACGTAAGAAGTCCCTGTGTTGCATTCACAATTGCTGGTACAAGCTCGGTCCACTACCAAAATAGTTTCTCCACAAGAATCTTCACAGTTACTGTCTACGGTGCAGTCATCGCTTGTATCATCCCCTTTACAACAAGAATAAACAGAAGACCAGTTTCCACTGCCTAAGCATCCATCGCAATAAGATTGACCAGAATCTAGTTCATGTTGAATGCCTTCAACACAACCATCGTTATGGTCACAATCCCTTTCTGACCACATGCAAGTTGGTCCTGGACATGGACCTGAACAGTAATCAGAAGAATCACATGGTACATCAGGAGTTTCCCAACCCAAAAGGCCACAACTCACATGATAATAGCAAGTGTTTTCATCTTCACAATAACCGCTTCCACAAGTACCTGTACTCGAACAATTACAAGTTTCTATGCTACCATCTGAAGTGCAATCACCCATACAGCAAAGTCCAGGGACTAAATCTGATTCTGTACCCGAAAAATCATCATCACACTCTGGAGCCGCTCCACAATCATACTCACATGTAGTGAACGGATTCTGTTGAAAAACACCATTACAAGTAATACAATAAAATTCTGAACCATCACATTCATTATCACAGCAATCACTATCAACTGAACAAGGTTCTAACTCTAAAGCACAACATTCAGTTGAACTACAAAAACTGCTAAATCCATCATCACAGCAATAATCTCCACAACATTCACTTGCTTCAGAACAGGAAGTGCCATCCTGTTCGCAAGGAGTCCCTTCAATCCGCACAGAATCAATGAACAAAAGATCATTGCTGTAGTCTACAGTGAACCAGAAAACAATTGTGAAGTCAGGATTGTTGTTTGCACTTGACTCTAGTGGGCCCCATGTTTTGAAATCGTAAGGAAAAAAGCATTTGTCTTCACCAGGTCCAGAATCCGGGCATCTTACTGTTTCTTCAGTAATCCAATCAGCTCCTACATTCGGTCTCCAGCTTGCTTTGAATTCATCTGGGTCTATATCTTCTATATCATCAATTTTTCTAGCATAGGAAAAAAAGACATCCTTGAAACCAGAAGTATTGATAGTCCGAGCAGCCCACATGTCTCCACTGTTTCTCCTAAATCTAATGTGTTGATTCTCATGATATGGAGAAGCATCAGTTCTAACTCTGATGTTACCTTGTGGTGCGGATGTGGTCCAATCCTCATATCCATATAGGTTTTCGTCTTCTTCGTAAGGTGGATTTTCAAAACTTGTTTGCCAGATAATATTTGCATTAGCCGAAACAACAATCAAAAATAGGAAAAATACAAGAACCGCAGCGATAACACCTAGCCTCATACATAAAACAACTTAAACAGCCTTTTTAAAGCTTGCTACCACTTCACACAAACCCTTAAATACTCCCAAAAACAAAATATGCAATAACTTTACCATTGAGTGGTGGTAAATAAAAAAGGTGTTTTCAAATGAATAAAACTATTGTTTTAGGCGTATCCTTGTTGATAGTAGCAGTTATGATTACCATGCCTTATGCAGACGCAGCTTCTTATGGAAGCAGTTTCAGCGATTGGTTTTCAAAAACTTTTTTAGTAACTAAAATTTCAAATAAAGCTCCAACAGCAAAAATTACAGTAAAAGCAATTGGTTACACTAATTCACCAATAGTAAAGTTTTATGGTACAAGTTCATCTGATCCAGATGGGAATGTGGTTTCTTATAAATGGACTTTTGATGATGGAATAACAAGTTATTCAAAAACTCCAATGCATATTTTCAAAAAATTAGGCACTTACACTGTTACTCTAACAGTAAAAGACAACGAAGGCAAATCAGACTCTACCACTAAAACAGTGGTCGTCAAAACACTATCACAAGCCCTCAAAGACACCAAGAAAAAAGAAGAACCTAAAACACAAACACTTGCTCCTTACACACCACAAGACTGCTGGTGCAATATACACCAAACAGCCAGTGGTTTCTATCATGGAAGAGGAGGACACGAATACACTTGTAGTTGTTACTTAGTAGCAGATCCATCCTATCCAAACTCTTTAGTTGTCGCTGAATTTGAATGGGGTGACGGTACAACCGGATATTCAAATTGGGTGCAAGGTAACAATCGAGTCTATGCAAACCACACTTGGCCAGTAGGCGAGAATTCTGACCCAATAACATATACACTCAAAGTATGGGCTTGGACTAATGACAGTTCAATGCGCTCAGCTTATTTCAATGGATTCACTGCAACCATGAGTCAAGTAACAAAACCAACTCAATTATTTGGGCCTGCTAATGGACAACAAGAAACAGAATATGACTATTCTTGTTTCGCTGGTTCTGATCCAGAAGACCATGATGTTAGAGTTGAATGGAATTGGGGCGACGGAACCTCTGAAAAAAGCGATTGGGTTGACAGTTGGACTCAAGTTTTTGCTTCTCACGCATGGCCTAAAGGAACAAAGAAAGAATTTACTCTGATGGTTAGAACAGAAGACTCTGATGGACACTACAGCGAATGGTCAGAACTTGAAGTTACTATGCCAAAAACTAAAACAAAAAGTACCACACCCGTAATATCCTACTCTGTAGCCAAACCTACAACATCACCCTCTTTAGGACAAGCTGCAGTTATTCCAAACCAAGCATCAACAGTAAGCTTTTCACCTTCAAGAACCAGCGGAAAATTCCCACTACTAGTTACTTTCAAACCTGATTCAATCGAAAACATAAAATCTTACTACTGGGAGTTCGGTGACGGAGTGAAAAGTTATTCTAAAACACCCGTTCACATCTATATGAAACCAGGGACATACACCGCAAGACTTACAGCCACAGACATAAACGGTGTTAAAACAGTAGATACAACTCAAATAACCGTTTATTTAGTGGGGGCTTAAGCTCCCGCATGCTCGGGCTTAGCTTTAAATATTTCGAGCACTTTCTTTAATCTGTGCCGGAAACATCAGAGAAAGCGGTAGTAATTTTGGGAATAACACTAATAGTTCTATTTGTATCACTCCTCGTGCTTCCTGAAACCATAAACCATACTGGACTAGCTGCAGGAGGGTCAGGAAATTCTAGTGGAGGTAGTAGCGGTTCTGGATCTTCTTGTGGAGATGGTTCCTGTACTGGAGCAGAAACGTGCAGAAGTTGTTCAGCAGACTGTGGTTGTTGTACTACTGGGGCTTCTTGTAGTTCTGGTGGTCAATGTTGTTCAGGGTATTGTTGTGATGGTTCATGTAGTTCATCTTCTTGCTGTTCAAGTTCAGGAGGAAGCTGTTCTTCTAGCAGTGATTGCTGTTCTGGATTACAATGCTGCAGCGGACACTGTCAAACATCTTGCGGAACATGTGGAAATGATAATTGTCAAAACTTACTAGGAGAAAATTGCAACAACTGTCCAGAAGACTGTGGTTCTTGCTGCGGAAATGGTAACTGCCAACCACTACTCTGGGGAGAAAATTGCAATAGCTGCCCGGCAGATTGCGGTTCTTGCTGCCCTAATGGAGCATGCGATTATGGAGAATCATGTGAAACGTGTCCAAGTGATTGCGGAAATTGTCAAACTTCCTGTGGAGATGGAACATGTGAAGGAGAAGAAAATTGTCATACCTGTCCTCAAGATTGCGGAAATTGTTGCGGAGATGGAAGTTGTGATTCTGGTGAAGACTGCTTAAGCTGTCCTCAAGATTGCGGAACTTGTGGTGGCACAGGAACAGAATGTGGAGACGGAGTTTGTGATGATGGAGAAGAAGCAACTTGCCCACAAGACTGTCAAGGTTGCAACCAAAACGGAGTATGCGAATCAAGTCTTGGAGAAACATGTTCAAATTGCCCATATGATTGTTCTCCTACTTGTGGCGATGGTGTATGTGAGTGTGATGAGGACTGTCCGAATGGATGCTCTAATTATTGTGCTCAAGATTGTGAACCCACTTGTGGAAATGGAGACTGTGAACTAAACCGAGGAGAAACATGCGCAGAATGTCCTGTAGATTGTTGTCCAAGTGGGTGTGATAATGATGGCATATGTGAACCAAACCAAGACGAAACATGTGCCTGTGATGATTGTTCTTGTGGTGATGAAGAATTCTGCTGTGGAAATATCTGTTGTCTTGATGGTGCACCCTGTTGTTCTGGTTCTTATGGAACATATTGTTGCGATGAAGGGGAATATTGTTATGCTGTAGGTGGTGATAGTGGATGTTGCTCAGCACAGTTATGTAATGGTTTATGTTGCGGAGAGGGGAAAGAATGTTGTGGTGCTAGTGATAATGACTCATGTGTTCCAATAGGTGCGTGTTGTGGTGGTTACGTATGTTCAGATACAGAACAATGTGCCAGTGCAGAAACTGGCAGTGGTTCATGTTGTGTGGGTTCAGGAGAAAGTTGTTGTACTGATGGGAACACTTACAACCAAATTACTCATAAGTGTTGTTCTTCAGGAACCGTTTGCCCAACAGGAAGTATATGTATTCCTGGTGGAGGATGTGATTCAGAGAGGGGCAACTGTGATGATGGCGTGTGTGATGCTAGTATAGGTGAAACTTGCGAATCGTGCCAAGAAGACTGCGGATCATGTTGTGGTGATGGACAATGCCAAAGCCAATATGGAGAAACCTGTTCTAGTTGCTCGTCTGATTGTGGAGATTGTTGCGGAAATGGTAGTTGTGATCTCGGTTTAGGAGAGAATTGCGAGAGTTGTCCAGGAGATTGTGGTTGTTCGACCGGCCAAGTCTGCTTGGAAGGAGGAAAATGCTCAGCTGCTTGCGGAGACAACACTTGTAGCTCAGGCGAAAACTGTCAGAACTGCCAGACAGACTGTGGACTATGCTGTGGAAACGGACAATGCGACTTCGGTGAAACATGCTCAAGCTGTGCCCAAGATTGCGGATCATGTTGTGGGGACGGAACTTGCAATTCTGAGGATGGAGAGAACTGCTTTACCTGTTCACAAGATTGCGGAAAATGCTGCGGAAACAGCAAATGTGATGCAGAACTCGGAGAAAATTGTGTTAACTGTCCAAGCGATTGCGGAGACTGCGGTGATACCCCAGAAGGAACTTGCGGAAACGGACAATGTGATACTATTTATGGAGAAACATGCTGGAACTGCTGGGATGACTGTGGCAGATGTGATGACACTGAACCACCAATACAATTAAACTGGCAACCACCAAACGAAGCAACAGTACATTCAAGCTTCAGCCTAAAAATAGAACTCAGCGAACCAGGAACATGCCACTGGTGTGAAAATGATTACGGTTACACTCAATGTGGGCATCCATGCATTGGCGAAGGAACCACCAGCATAACCTGTGCAATCCAAAGCCTAGGAGAAGGAGAAAGTGACGTCCACGTTTCCTGCATGGACTTATACTATAACAAAGACACGTCTGTTTCAAACGCTGACCTACAATATCAAGTAGTCAAAAACCTAGGCGAAATAAACTACACAGAAGACGAAATAATAAGCAGCGGAAAAGACTGGATTGAATTCAACGAAGAATTTAACGAAAAAGCAAAAGAAGCAGAAGAAAAACACATTGGACCAGGCATAACAGTCCGAATAGACGAACCTAGCAAACCAGCAGAACAAGAAATAGAAATAGCCGGGTTGTTTGGAGTAGGTGAATACCTGCCAAGACCAATCCAAGACGTGTTTGTTGGACTAATCAACACTCTTCCAGAGTCAATCAAAGAAAATCCATCACTAATCGTCTACGTCATAATCCTAATCGCCTTCATATCAGCGATATTACTGCTCTTCTACATTCCACAAAAAGGACATCAAGAAGTCATAAAAACACTATCAGAAAAAGAAAAACAAATATCTGCAGAGGAAGTAAAAGACCTCCAAAAAAGGAAGAAAGAAATCAAAAGAAAACTTACAGGAGTATCACGCAGAGAAGTCGCAGGACTATCCTCACAAGAACTATCCCGCAAAAAAGCATACTCAGAAGAACTGCAAGAAATTGAAGAACAACTCCTAACAAAAGACAATTACCTAATCAACCTAAACAAACGAGTAGAAAAAGCAATCGACGAAGCAAGTCACGGCGTTTCAAGCGCGGTTATTCTCCAAGAATTGAAAGAAGAAGGATACACAAAGAAAGAACTAGAAATCATTAAAAAAGCATTTCAATTAAGGAAAAGAGACAAGATGCGCGGAGCATCATAAGATTTTTATAGTCTGCCTGTAAAACAAATAATTGGGGGTTATCTTAATGAAAGAAAGTATAGGCTACGAACTTTTAAAAGTAACACAAGCAGCTGCAATAGGCTGCACTGACTGGATAGGAAAAGGCGACAAGAACGCAGCAGATGATGCTGCTGTTGAAAAAATGCGCGAAATGTTTAAACATGTTGACATTAGTGGAACCGTTGTAATCGGAGAAGGAGAACGTGATGAAGCACCAATGCTTTACATTGGAGAAGAAGTAGGCAAAGGAGGAGAAAAGGTAGACATTGCAGTAGATCCATTAGAAGGAACAAACAACGTCGCTTATAACAGACCAGGCGCGCTTGCAGTTCTCTCAGTAGCTCCTTCTGGCTCGCTCCTGCACGCTCCTGATACTTACATGGATAAGATTGCAGTTGGACCAGATGCAAAAGATGCAATTGATATTACTGCATCAGTAGCAGATAACCTGAAAAACATTGCAAACGCACTCGACAAAGAAGTCAAAGAATTGCAAATAATCATGCTTGACCGAGAACGCCATGACCAACTCAAAAAAGAAATTCGAAATGCTGGAGCAGGAGTCACGCTGATCCATGATGGAGACGTGTCCGCAGCAATCATGCCTTCAATGCCGGGCAGTGGTATCGACGCGCTCATGGGCATCGGAGCAGCTCCAGAAGGAGTTCTCGCTGCAACTGCTCTCAAATGTTTAGGAGGCGGAATGCAAGGAGTGCTCAAATTTAGGAGTGACGAAGAAGCAGAACGCGGCAAAAAAATGGGAATTAAAAATCCAGACAAAGTCAGATCAATAGATGACCTAGTCAAAGGAAAAGAATGCACGTTTATTGCTACAGGTGTAACCAGTGGAGACTTGTTAGAAGGAGTGCAATACACAGAAGATGGAACTGTCACTAATTCGTTAATAGTAGATTACAAAACAAAGAGAGTGCATTTCATAGAATCAATATTCAAGGACGTGTTATAATGGAAGCAATGCAAGGAGCACAGCTCTTCCATGGCTTGAAAGACCACAAGTGTATAGTCATGGCAGCTAACACCAGAATGACTCTAGTAACAGAAGGTATTTTTCAAGCAGCCAAAGAGTTAGACTCAGTGCTAATCATTGAATTAGCTAAATCAGAAAGTAACCTTGATGGAGGCTACACTGGCTTAACACCAAGCGAACTTGCCAAACGGACAAAAACAATAGCAGACAAAGTTGGACACGATGCATGGGTTTTACATGCAGATCACATCAGCGTGAAAAAAGGAACGCCAGAAGAAATAGAAGACACAAAAAAGCTAGTAGCAGAACAAATAAAAGCAGGATTTACTAGCTTTGCAATAGATGCATCTCATTTGTTTGACTTGGACGGCAAAACAGAAAAAGATCAACTCCAGCAAAACATTGATGCAACTACAGAAATAGCCAAGTTTATAGAAGAACACTATGGCTCTAAAGATTATGGATTGGAAGTGGAAGTAGGAGAAGTCGGAAAAAAAGATTCTACGGGTATGGTTGTCACAACTCCAGAAGAAGCTTCTGCATTCATCAAAGCACTGAATGAAAACGATGTTTATCCCCAGGTTTTAGCTATTGCCAATGGTTCCACCCACGGCAACATTTATGACGCAAGTGGAAATACAATAGAACAGGTATCCATCAATATCTCTCAAACCAAAGAAATTGCCAGAACCATACAAGACACTGGCGTACGCATAGCACAACATGGCATCACAGGTACACCCCGTGACCTAATCTACAAACGCTTTCCTCATGGAGACATAATTAAAGGCAATGTCGGCACATTCTGGCAGAATTTAGTCTATGACGTGTTCAAAGTCTATCAGCCAGAACTCTACCAAGAAATCTGGGACTGGACTCTCGAAAATTATAAAGAAAAATTCCCAGGCAAACAAGACAAAGAAGTGTTCGGAAAAGCATCGAAAAAAGCCATTAAAGTTTACTTCGATAGGATATACTCTATTGATCAAGAAACAAAAGATCAAATAAACGCAAGAGCATATGCAGAAGCACTAATGTTCTTCCGTGTATTCAAATCGAAAGACACAGCAAAAATGGTCAGACAATAACGAATACCGGAAGTAATGCTTTTATATCTTTTTGTATACAAGCATAGGCCAAGCCATCGGGGGCATCAGTCTTGGACATATTTGAACAAGAAGTCAACAAAAGCACTATTTTTAAAGACCGTAACGTGCTCAGTCCACACTATGTGCCAAACCACCTGCCCTACCGAGAAAAAGAAATCAACAAAATTACTAAAGTTTTAGCACCATCTCTCTCCCAAAAAAGACCAAACAACCTTTTTATCTATGGTGGAACAGGTACAGGCAAAACATCAACCACACGCTACGTACTCTCAAAACTAGGAGAAGCTAAAACAAAATACGACGCAAGCATTAATTCATTATACTTGAATTGTAGGACATACAATACCAAATACCAAACACTCCTCAAAATGACTCAAACAGCCTGTCCGAACGAAAACTTGATGGGCTATGCATTCTCTCATTTATACGAAAAATTCTTATCATATCTTGATGAACATGACCTAATCTTTATTGTTGCTCTAGATGAACTAGACAAAGTAAAAGACCTTGACGAGCTACTCTATAGCCTGACAAGAGCTAACGATTCGCTAGAACGAGGACACATTGGAATAATTGGCATATCAAACAAAGTCAACCTCAAAGACAAACTAGACTCTAGATCAAAATCAACACTCTGTGAAGAAGAAATGATATTTGCACCATACAATGCAGAACAGCTTCAAGCAATTCTCTCTGAACGATGCAAAGAAGGATTCAAAGAAGGTGAATACTCAGAAAGTGCAGTTGCACTGGCAGCAGCATACGCAGCAAAAGAAAGTGGTGACGCACGCTATGCTTTACGACTCTTAGTTAAAGCAGGAGACATAGCAGATGAAAGCGGAACTTCTCTCCCTGAAGACTTAGTCAAAAAAGCCAGAAATGCAGTAGAAGAAGACGTGATACTAGAACTAATCGACGCACTTCCTGAGCATCAGGGCATAGTCCTATATAGCATTGCATTGCTAGTGGATGAAGGAGGCAAATACAAACGCTTAGGCGAAGAATTCCAAGGCAAAGAAAGAGTGCTTTTCTCAGGTGAAGTTTATGAAAAATATGAAGATCTCTGCAAACAATGGAAAATTCAAGCCAGAAGCGCACGCTGGTTCAGAGAATACCTGAACGAGCTAGA
>JAIOSL010000029.1 GCA_021107635.1 archaeon
AAAGAAACGAAGAAGATGGACTTGAAGTGGATTTAGGTGTCGACTACGTTGAGTGAAAAGCAAAAACTTTAAATACCCATACAAACCAAAAAAGAGGTACGTATTATGTCGTTTATTAATGAGGCTATACGAGTTCTTAAACTTACAAGAAAGCCTAAACAAGACGAGTTCATGCTCATAGCAAAGATAACTGGAGCTGGAATGATAATTATTGGACTAATAGGTTCATTAATCCAAATACTCGGACTTCTATTAGGATTGAGGGGCTAAATTTGATATTTACATTAAGGACAACAGTTGGACAAGAACGAATGGTAGCAGACTTGCTATCATCTCAATACAAAAAATATGAAAGCGGATTATACTCAATAGCAGTAATCGACAATCTCCGCGGATACATCTTTGTAGAATCACCTAATGAAGCAGAACTTAAAAAAGTAATATACAGTGTTCCACACTTGAAAGGTGTTGTAAAAGGTGGAGTAGACTTAACAGAAGTAGAACACTTCTTTGAAGAGAAATCGCTGACAGTTGACATCAACAAAGGTGATCTAGTCGAACTCACAGCAGGACCGTTCAAGGGAGAAAGAGCAAAAATAGTGAGAGTAGACGACGCAAAAGACAAAATTACTGTAGAACTAGTAGAAGCGACAGTACCCATCCCAATCACACTTGACGCAGCTAGTATCAGAGTTATAACACAAAAACTTAAGAAGGAATGATAAATATGCCAGAAACAATTGTATCAGCGCTAGTAGAAGGAGGAAAAGCATCAGCAGGACCACCCATAGGACCAGCGCTAGGACCAACAGGCGTAAACATAGGAGAAGTCGTCAAAGAAATCAACGACAAAACCCAAGACTTCAAAGGCATTCAAGTGCCAGTAGAAATTATTGTAGACGGCGCAAACAAAACTTTCAAAATTAAAGTAGGAAGCCCTCCTGTTTCAGCTTTGCTCAAAAAAGAATTTGGCATAGAAACCATGCGCGGCGTTGACATTCCAATAGACTACGCAATCAAAGTAGCAAAAATGAAAAAAGATAACATGCTCGCTAATTCTGACAGAGCAGCACTCAAAGAAGTGCTTGGTACCTGCGTATCAATGGACGTTACCATTAATGGCAAAAGTCCAAGAAACGCACAAAAAGAAGTAGATCAAGGTAAATACGATGCTAAACTTGAAGGCAAAGAAGAACTTGTATTCCTATCCGGCGACGACATGGCAAAAATCAAAGATCACGCCAAGAAACTAGAAGCAGAAAAAGCCAAGCAAGCCGAAGAAAAAGCAGAAGCAGCAAAAGAAACGGGTACTGAAGAAGAAAAACCAGAAGACACAAAGGCTAAAGACGCAAAATCTAAAGAAAAGAAGAAGTAACTTTTAAATAGTTACTTCTCCTTACCTTCTTTTATGCAATCCAAGCTATTCATACTAGCACTGCTAGCACTATTACTCTATGGCTGTACTAACAACATAGAACACGGCTCTCTAGAAATCCTAGTAAGCAACTCTGAGAGCTACGATCCAATAGAGAGTGCAACACTCAAAATTTACTACCAAGACATAATGATAAACCAAACAACCACTGATTCAAACGGAAATGCTTTTTTTACTTTACCTCCAGGAGATTATTCCATAGAAGTAAGTGCTCTTAACTACCAAAATCAAGAAACAACAGCAACAATAGAAGTCGAAAAGAATGTTTTTCTTGAAATCGCGCTCGTTGCAGAAGAACAATGCGAAGAGACTTGGATTTGCACAAATTGGACAGAATGCCTAAACAGCACTCAAAGCAGAACATGCATTGACAATAATTCTTGTGGAACCGAAGAGGACAAGCCATCAGAAACACAAGAGTGCAATGAAACAGAAGAACCTGAATGCATTACAGCAGGCGACTGTCCAGACAACGACTCATGTAAAATAGTTGAATGTGTTGACGAAACATGTCAAACCACTGCTATAACCTACTGCGCAAACGACGATGACTGCTGTCCATCCAATTGTATCTACAGTAATGACAACGATTGCCCATCAACACAAAATTGTGCAGTTCATGAAGACTGTGATGACGACGATGACTGCACACATGACAAATGCACAATAAATGGAGAATGCAACAACGCTCAAATATTCAGTTGTACAGACGATGATGGCTGCTGTCCTACCGATTGCGCGTACGCAAGCGACAATGATTGCGAAGAATGTGATGAAGACTGGGACTGTGATGCTTGGGAAAACTGTACTGATGGCACTCAAGAACGCGAATGCACAGACGACAATGACTGTGGTTCAACCGTAGACAGACCCGACTTAACGCGCGACTGCTGTGAAGACGATACAGACTGTGATTCCAATGAAAAATGTGTTGATGACCAGTGCGAGCTAAAAAACTGCACTGAACAAGGCGGGTTCATCTGCTTGGACAATGAAACCTGTGCACAAGACTATATCGAAGCCTCTGACACAGATTATTGCTGTCCAGAGGAGTGTACCCCAGAAACGCCTCTAGGTGACCTTTATCTCCTTGAAGACTCAATAGTCGTGAGCGGGGTCGGAGGAAAGGGAACAATGCCTATCTGCTCGTTCGATGGCCAAGAAAACCGAATCTGGTTTGACATAAACAGTACTTTTCCCGAGCCAATAGACGTTTTCATGGTAATGCATTTAAACCTCTCAGAATATTCAGCGTATGGAACCATAGAATTTGACATAGACACAACCCTCCAGCCCGGACCAAACACCTTCGAAGAATTTATTCCAGGAGTCTCAGAAAGAACAGTCAACATCAGACTAGACGTAGAAAACTCTGTAGAAGAAGCCAATGAAACTAACAACATAGCTTCCAAATACTTTGACTTTGAATTGATAGACCTATACTTTGAAGATGTATCATACAATGAAGTTGATCATGTAATTTCCATGGACATAAAAAGAACTGCTATCACCACAGACTGCTCACACTTTTTCGTAGGAGTCATGGTGAATGGTACAGATGGATTCATTAATCATTCAGGAATGGGATTTGTAGGACTAGATCCCACATTATTGACAATAGAAATACCTTATCCATCCCCTCCACAATCCTTGCACATGGAACTTGACTCCTACAACTTTGTTAATGAATTCAGTGAGATTAACAATGTCTTTACTTGTGACCCATGCACCTGGTAAAATCCCAAAACTTAAACCAAAACGTTTATAAGGCAATAAATGCAGAATTTAGGCACCCGATTAACTGTTGTACGCAACAGGAGGGATATTCTTTGAAATTACTGGAAGCAATCAAAAAAGCAAAAGAAGACGCGCCAGAACGCAAATTTGTTGAAAGCATAGATGTATTCGTAAATTTCAAAAATGTAGATTTCAACAAATCAGACAACAAAATTAACCTAGAACTACTCCTTCCGAACGGTAGAGGCAAACCAAGAAAAATCTGCCTATTCTGCAGCGAAGAAATGGCAGCAAAAGCAAAAAAAGCAGCCTCCAAAATTATACTAAAAGATGAAATGGCATCAATAGACAAGAAACAAGCCAAAAAACTTGCAAACGAATACAACTTTTTTGTTGCTGAAGCACCACTAATGCCAGAAATCGGAAAGCGCTTTGGACAAGTACTCGCACCAAGAGGCAAAATGCCCAAACCCATTCCACCAGGAGCAAACCCCGAATCTCTAATCAAAAGTCTTGAGAAAACCCTATCAATCAAAACAAAAGGCAAAAATATGCCCGTACTACATGCTCCAATAGGAACAGTAGAAATGACTGACGAACAACTAACACAAAATGCAGAATCCTTAATCAATGCTATTTCAGGAAAATTACCACAAAAACAACAAAACATTAAAGCAATATTTATCAAAACAACCATGGGACCAACAGTACGCGTAGAGGTATAGAACATGCCAAGAAAAGCACACGTCTCACCAACAAAAAAGCAAAACGTAGCAGAGTTTGAACAACTCCTAGACAAATATCCAGTCGTAGGCATAGCTTCTATCGATGGATACCCAGCAAAACAATTCCAAAAACTAAGACGAACACTCGGAAAAGATGTTGCAATACGCGTAACCAAACTTAACCTATTCAAAATCGCACTCAAAAAACATCCAGAAATGAAAGATCTTGAAAATCACCTAGAACAACCAACCGCATTTGTATTTACTGAATTGAATCCATTCAAACTCTACAAACTCCTAAAACAAAACAAATCAAAAGACTTTGCTAGAGCCGGACAAATTGCACCTGAAGACATAATCGTTCCAAAAGGTGATACAGGCATCCCACCCGGACCAATACTAGGCGACTTGAGGAACGCTGGCATTGAAGCAAGAATAGATGGAGCATCCATCAAAGTCACCAAAGATTCAATAGTCGCTAAAAAAGGAGAAAAAATCTCTCCAGATGCAGCAAACGCCCTGGTAAAACTAGGAGTAAAGCCAGTAGAAGTTATGCTTTCACTAGAGGTAGCATACGAAAATGGGGCAGTCTTCCCTTATACCATCTTAGACATAAGCGAAGAAGAAACCCTACAATCACTACAGCAATCTCACATGAACGCTTTCAACCTTGCATTCAACATTGGATACTACACTACACAAAACATTAACGTGTTTGTAACCAAAGCATTCCAAAACGCTAAAGCACTGGGCAAAGAAGCAACAATCTTCGATAGTGGAGTAATAGAAGACATTGTTGCAAAAGCAGACATGCAAGCAAAAAGCATCTCCTCACTCATAAAAGAACCATCTAAGGAAGAAACCAAAAAAGAACCAAAGGAAGATTCTAAGAAAGAACCTAAGAAAGAACCTAAGAAAGAACCTAAGAAAGAACCTAAGAAAGAACCTAAGAAAGAACCTAAGAAAGAACC
>JAIOSL010000008.1 GCA_021107635.1 archaeon
GATTATGGCAAAGTATCTAATTCAACTACCTGAAGGACTGAAAAGAAAGGCAACAAGCATAGCCACAGAACTAGAAGCTGAAGGACATGACATCATACTTTCAGGCGATCCATGTTTTGGTGCGTGTGACCTGCGTTTCTTAGAAGACTATCAAACTTTGCACTACGGCCATTCAAAAATGATTGAGTGCGAGCATGTAAAGTATGAGCCTTACCGAGCAGATATTGATTTAGTTCCAATAGCAATTAAAGCATTAAATCGCCTTCCTGAACGCGTTGCTTTAGCATCAACTATTCAGCACTCACATCGTTTGCCAGCAGTAAAACAAGCACTAGAAAAACAAGGCAAGAAAGTGCTGCTAATCCCGAAAGGCAAACGATGTTCTGAGGAAGGTCAAGTGTTGGGATGTGATCTTACTGGAGCAGAACAAATAGAAGACAGTGTAGATGGCTTCCTTTTCATTGGTAGTGGTTTGTTCCATGCGATGGGCATTGCGTTTTACACTGAAAAGCCCGTAATTCGAGCGGATCCATACACTCAAGAAATAACTGATTTAGATGCAACCATCTGGAAAAAAGAGCGTGCGTTGAGGCAAACAAAAGCGTCTGAAGCAGGAAGTTACGGAATCATAGTCAGTTCAAAACCCGGGCAAAACCAAATGGAAAAAGCCAAAGAAATCAAAGAAAAAATTGAAGCCAAAAACTTGAGAGCATATCTTATACTAATGGATGAAATAACACCAGATAGGCTATTAGCCTTTGATGTTGATGCATTCATAATCACTGCTTGTCCAAGAATTGTCATAGATGACTGGAAAAACTATAAAAAAGCAGTTTTACTGCCCGAAGAGGCAGAGCTTTAAATACTTGCAAAAACTTAATTTAGCCGCTTCTTCTAGAGGAGATTGAAATGGGAGCAAACAAAAAAATCAAAGAGAACGTACAAGCCCAGGTCAAAGACCGTACCGGTGACTACAAAGAAAAACTATTGGCGTCCAGAAGACAGCCTACAGTGCTAAGACTGGACAGACCAAGCAATTTGATCAGAGCTAGATCTTTAGGTTACAAAGCCAAGCAAGGATTTGTAGTAGCAAAAGTCAAAGTAAAGCGCGGATCAGGAATGCACACACGACCAAAAGCTGGAAGAAGACCAAAAAGAATGGGCGTAAACAAACTAACACGCGCAAAATCAAAGCAATTAATCGCAGAAGAACGCGCACAAAGAAGATTTCCTAATCTAGAAGTGCTTAATTCCTACTGGACTTGCGAAGACGGAAGAAGTGAATGGTTTGAAGTTATCCTAGTGGATAAAAGTCACGCATCCGTAAAAAACGATAAGCAAGTAGCATGGACAGCAGACCCTAAAAACAAGAAAAAGGTTCACAGAGGAAGAACCAGAGCAGGAAGAAAAGCAGCAGGAAAACTGTAAAGGTGTTAATACTTGCCCAGAATGGCCTGTATAGAAGCATGTGTATATCCAACAGAAGACAAAGCTAAGGTATCCAAAGCCTTACAGACACTAACAAGTGTTCCTCCTGAACAAACAAAAAGAGGGAACAATCTCATACTCTGTTCTATCGTTAACAAAGAAGAAGAACTACGTGACTTGTTAATTATTCTAAATCCACTGAGCCTAGCACAATACCAAATCCAAAAAGGACTGTTTGAAATAATGCTAAGTAAACAAAGAGCGTTTCTCGGAGAAATCGTTCCCGGCAAAGGAATAAAAGTAACCATGAGAATAAAAGAGTGAACAACTATGTACTATGATTTGCTCGTAAGAACCTCAAAAGCAAGAGAAACAGCAGAAGAACTTGGAATATCAACGTGTCCACATGTAGAACTAGAACCAAACCAACTAACCAGGTCCTACGAAAAGAACAAAATCGTATTCGTGAGAGGAGGCACACTAGAACAAAACAAAAAGACGGTACGCTCGCCTTGTGACGTACTACTAGATGCAACAAGAATAGATCCAAATGTTGTACAAGTAGCAAAAGACAACAATGTCACTTTTGGTATCACTTTACACCAATTCTTATACACCAAGCAATTCAAACGTGCATCACTAATCCGTTCTTACTTCCGCTTAATCAAACTATACAATAAAATGAACTCGTCAATTTTGCTGGTTAGCGGAGCAAACAACAATTTTGAAGTCAGGACACCAGAACAACTAGCTTCACTAGGCATCTTCCTTGGCCAAACAAAACGTCAGGCACGCTGGAGCACATCAAAAATTCCAGAAAACATCCTATCCAAAAAAGAGGTGAAAATGTAAATGCACGGTAAAGATACTTTAGACATAATACTGTTTTTCCAAGCAATACTCGGCAGCATAATTTTCTTAGTAATCTTGGTACTCTTAATGTTTGCATCTCGCTATTTATGGAAGCGATTCAAAAAGAAGGCGAAAAAATGACTCCATATCCTCCAGTGTTAAGAGAAAAAAGAAGATACATCTCCTTTAAAGTACACGCAAAAATGTTATTCACAGAAAATCAAGTAAAACACTCACTTAATAATTCAATCCTAGACCTGCTAGGAGAAAGAGGTGTAGCCTCTTCTGGCTTTAACATTGTAGAATATAATGAACAAATGATGAGTGGCATAGCACGCTCTACAAACGAACAACTAGATAACGTGATTTTCGCTCTTACACTAATAAAAGACGTACAAGGTAAAAATGCATGGTGTCAAATACTTGGCGTAAGCGGAACAATAGAATCATGTCAAAAAAAATTCCCTTGGACAGAAAAAATCCTAGAAAAGCCCACAAAACAAAAACTAGCCAAAAAACCAGCTGAAATCATGAAATACGCAAAAAATTAGTGGGAACGCATTAAGTATTTAAATACCCTTTCTCGTAAATATACGAGACGTTAAAGAGGTGTTAAACGAATGTATCCTCGTTCTTCTGCAGCATATGACCGAGCAATAACAGTATTCTCACCAGACGGACGACTATTCCAAGTCGAGTACGCGCGCGAAGCAGTCAAACGCGGCACAACCGCAGTTGGAATGGTATTCAAAGATGGTGGCCTATTAGCCACGGACAAAGGAACACGTAACAGGCTAATAAAGCCAGAGTCAATCGAAAAAATATTCAAGATTGACGAACATATCGGAGCAGCGACATCCGGCCTAGTTGCCGATGCAAGAAGAGTAATCCACTCAGCAAGAGTAGAAGCACAAAGAGAACGCGTAGCTTATGACTCTCCAATCATGGTCGGAGAACTTACAAAAGAAATCTGTGACCTACATCAAATGTATACTCAATACGGTGGCACACGACCATTTGGAACCGCGCTTTTAATCTTAGGAGTAGACGAGACTGGACCACAACTATTTGAAACAGATCCAAGTGGAGCTTTCTCAGGTGCATATGCAGCTGCTATCGGTTCAGGCAAGAAAGGAGCAGAAGCACTGTTCGAGAAACATCACAAAGAAGATGCATCAATGGAAGAAGCAGTACAACTTGCCTATAAAGCATTAAAAAGTGTAGGAGATAAGAGCACAGGCTTGGAAACCATAGACTTATACTGCATACAAGAAAAAGATTTAAAGTTCAAGAAAATAGAAAAAGACAAACTAGAAAAAATAATTAAAAAATAGGTGCAAGCATGATTCCTTTAGACAAAGCGGTGATAGCAAGACTTGATAGACAAGGACACCACTTTGAAATATATGTAGATCCAGAAAAATCCTGGGAAATCAGAGAAGGAAAAGACTTAAACATAGATGAAATCCTAGCATCAGACGAAATCTACAAAGATACAAGTAAAGCAGAAAAAGCATCAGAAGAAGTAATGAAGGAATCATTTGGTACCTTAGACTACAGAGAAATAAGCAAAATAATAATCCAAAAAGGAGAAATCCAATTAACAACAGATCAACGCAAAAAATTGCAAGAAGAAAAGAGGAAACAGATAATAGATATGATTGCCCGCGGCGCGATAGACCCACGAACTAATGCACCACATCCGCCAGCGAGAATAGAAAGAGCCATGGAAGAAGCCAAAGTACACGTCGACCCGTTCAAAAGTACAGAACGTCAAGTAGAAAGCACTGTCGACGCATTAAGAGAAAAACTCCCCATAAAATTTGCGAAAGCAAGAATTGCAATAAAAATACCCTCTGAATATGCAGGAAAGGCAGCGGGATACATGCATCAATTGAAAAAAACAAGAGAAGAATGGGGTAACGATGGTTCATATTTGGCAGTAATAGAAATTCCTGCAGGACAGCAATCTCAGGTTTACGACAAACTTAACTCAGTGACACACGGACAAGTCGAAACAAAACTACTCGAAACAATCTGAAAAACCTCTTTCTAACAAAAAGGTGAAAAAATGAGGGAAATAGTGATCCCCGGAGAAAAATTATCAGACAAAAACCTAAAAACCGGGTATGGTGCTTACGTCAAACAAGGAAAAATCTATGCTTCCATGCATGGCGTAGCAATCAAAACAAACGATTATGTAAAAGTCGTTCCTCTGCGCGGCAAATACATGCCAAGAGAAGGCGACCAGGTCATAGGCATAATTGAAGGAATGCGATTTAAAGCAGCGTTCGTAGAGTTGAATTCAGCCTACAACGGATATCTTTCACTAGAAAGAGAAGACGAATGTCATGTAGGTGAGTTAATCATCGCAAGAGTAATCGAAGTCTCAAACGTCAAAAATGTCACTCTTGAGGGAGCAAGACCCTTATATGATGGTAAACTGCTTGAAGTTCAACCCGTTAAAATACCTCGAATCATAGGCAAAAATGGTTCAATGATGAAAATTCTACGAGACACAACCAAAACAACCATTTTCGTAGGAAGAAACGGACGGATATTCATTAAAGGAGAACGAAAACAAATCCTAAATGTAGAAAAAGCACTTGACATGATAGATGAACAAGCACACACACATGGCTTAACCGCACGAGTCAAGCAATTCCTCGAACAGGAGGTAAAAGCATGAAAAATCCAGGAATAGAACTATTCAAAGATGGAAAAAGATTAGATGGAAGAAAAGTAGATGAACTAAGACCAATAAAAATTGAAGCTGGAGTTCTAGAAAGAGCAGATGGATCAGCATACTTAGAATGGGGCGCAAACAAAGTACTGGTAGCAGTATACGGACCTAAAGAATGTTTACCCCGACACTTATCAGACCCATACAAAGCAGTACTAACCTACCGCTATAACATGGCACCATTTTCAGTTGATGATAGAAAAAGACCAGGCCCAGACAGACGATCAACAGAAATATCCAAAATTTCTGCAGAAGCACTAGAAAAAGTTGTCCTACTAGAACAATTTCCCAATTCAATGATAAAAGTATTCTGTGAAGTACTACAAGCAGATGCAGGTACTCGATGCGCAAGCCTGACAGCCGCAAGCGTTGCCCTAGCAGATGCAGGAATTCCCATGCGAGACCTCGTTGCATCCTGTGCAGCAGGAAAAGCAGGAGGGGAAGTAATCTTAGACCTAGGTAAAAAAGAAGACAACTTCGGAGAAGCAGACGTGCCAATTGCAATCACACCACATGACGAAGAAATCGTGCTATTCCAAATGGACGGAGCACTCTCAAAAGAAGAATTCCAGAAAGCTGTTTCCCTAGCAAAACAAGGATGCAAAACAATACATGAAATCCAAAAAGCAGCACTTAAAAAGCGCTTTGAACAAGTCAAACCACCAATAAAAGCAGTTAAAACAGAAATCAAAAAATCTGAGGTGAGCAAATGAGCAGCGAAGAAATCAAATGGGAAGTCAAAAGTGACTACATCCATGCACTAGCACAAAAAGGAATCAGACAAGACAACAGAAAAACAGACGAATACAGAAAAATCCAAATCACACCAAATTACATTCCTCACGCACCAGGTTCTGCACTAGTCAAAATTGGAGCAACTCAAGTACTAGTAGGAGTAAGCATGGGCGTAGGAACACCATACCCAGATAGTCAAGCATCAGGAGTACTTATGACAGGATGCGAACTAGTTCCAATGGCCTCACCCAGTTTCGAATCCGGTCCTCCAAGACCTCCAGCAATAGAACTAGCTAGGGTAGTAGATAGAGGAATACGCGAATCAAACAGCATAGATTTCGACAAACTATGTATAACAGAAGGAGAAGCTGTTTGGATGGTAATGATCGACCTGCACATACTAGATTATGCTGGAAACCTATTCGATGCAGCAGAACTAGCAAGCATAGCAGCACTATACAATACCAAAATGCCAAAATACGAAGATGGAAAAGTCATTAGAGAAGAAACATCAGGAAAACTACCACTCTTGAAAAAACCAATCGAATGCACTTTTGTTAAAATAGGAAACATGATCATGCTAGACCCCATGCTAGAAGAAGAAAAATCATTGGACGCAAGAATCACACTAGCAACTACAGAAGATAGCAGTCTCTGTGCCGCACAAAAAGGCGGAAACGGTTCATTCACAGAAAAAGAAATAATGGACACATTCGACATAGCAGTAGAAAAAGGAAAAGACCTAAGAAAATTAATATAAGGTGTTACCCATGGCAAAAACAAAGAAAGCAAAATCCACCGCTCGCTACGGCCCACGCTACGGAAAAGGCATTAAAGAAAGAGTCAAAAAAGTAGAAAAACAGAAAAAATTTAAATGCCCACAATGCGAACGCACATCAGTCAAACGCAAAAGTTATGGAGTATGGGAATGCAGCAAATGTGGAACCAAGTTTGCTGGAGGAGCTTACATTCCACAAACAGACGTAGGGAAAACGGCAGCAAGAATCATTAACGCACCAGAAAAAGACAAGGAAGAAGAAACAAAGGAGTGATACAATGTACATATGTCAAAATTGTCATAGGAAAATAGAAGAAACAGAAAAATCACTCACATGCCCATACTGCGGACACAAAATTTTCAGAAAAGAAAGACCACAAATAGCAAAAAAACTTAAGGCTGAATGAATGGCATTCATAACAACATCAAAAAAAACAGCAAACAAACTCGCAGAAGCTCTAGAACAAGTACTCCCAAGCTCTGAATACCAGCCAAGAGGAAACAAAAGCATAGATCAAATAATACGCATCGCCCGCAAAAAAGGACATGAACGAGTAATAATCATAACAGAGAAGCCTCCAACAATCCAATTCATCAAGCTAGATCAAAACAATTGGCAATGGATTCAAAAAACAATCAAAATAAAAGAATATACAATAACAAAACACTCAAAAATAGCTACTCTACAAAGCACTCCAGAGCTTGCACAACTATTTGACGTTCAAAATCAGCAAAGTCAAAATCAACTAATACAACAAAGCCACTCCTTGCTATTCACACAAAACACAAAAACTCTGCTAAAAATAGAGGAAAAATAATGAATCTGAATCTCCAAATCAACGTCCGAAACCCCAAAAAAGCACAAGCACTCGCAAAAGCCTTGCAAGACGGCAAAACTAAACGAGCTGAAGTTACAATCACAGCAAAAAAAGAAAACATTGACATTCAAGTAAACGCACAAGACCTAATAGCACTAAGAAGTGCAGCAAACAGTTACCTACGACTGCTTGACTCATGTTTAAAAATAATCGAGGGATAAAAAATGGTAGACCTAACACAAGAAGAAATGAATGAGGCAAGGATGCTCAACCAACAATTCCAAATGCTCCTCGCACAAAAACAATCACTCTCAATGAGATCATCCGAACTAGAGATCGCGCTAAAAGAAGTAGAAACTGCACAAGGCAGAGTCTTCTATGGCGCAGGAAGTGTCCTTATTGAAAGCGACAAAAACACTGTCAAAGAAAGACTTGAAAAACAAGACAAAGAACTTAAAGAAACAATCGAAACCCTCACCGCACGCGAGGAAAGCGTCCGTAAGAAAATCAAAGAGTTCCAAACCAAGGTTGAAAAATCACCTGAAAAAGAATGAACTCAAAGCCATAGCACGCGCTTTGGACGAACACCAAACATTTCTCATTCTCGTTCACAAGTGTCCGGATCCTGATGCAGCGGGAGCAGCGATAGCTCTCGCAACCCATCTAAAACAAAAACATAAAAAAGTAATTATTGGTGTAAAAGGAGATTCGTTCTCTAAATCCACCAGACTCCTTCTTAAAAAAACAGGTTTTAGCATAACTTCAAAGCCAACCTACAACAAAGAATGCATAATAGTAGTTGATACTAATTCTCCTGCACTATTTTCCCTTGATGAAGTCTTGGCATCAGGAGCAAAAAAAATCATCATCGATCACCACCACCCAAAACCTGAAGTAATCAACGCTTTTGATCACTCTTTGATAGATGAAGAAGCAGTATCGACCACTCAAATAATCTTCCATTTACTAGACTTTATGGATGCACAATTCACTCATACTGCTAGTCTAGCTCTTGCAGCAGGCATACTAACAGATTCAGCTAACTTTGTTGCAGCAACAGTAGACAGTTTTGTAGTTCTTGGCGAAGTCTTAGCGCGCGGAAAAGTCGATTTTAAAGAAGTACTAGCAAGCATTTCTGTGCCAATGGAAAAAAGCGAAAAAATTGCTAGAATGAAAGCAGCTCAACGCTTGAAATTCTATAAAAAAGGAGATTATCTTATTACTTCTACTAAAGTAAATTCTTTTGAAGGCGGTGTTGCAAAAGCAATGCTTTACTTAGGAGCAGATGTATCTTTTGTAGGTGCAACTCATTCAAGTGAAATGAGAATTAGTGCTAGAGCAAAAAATGATGTCATCAAAAAAGGATTGCATTTAGGTAGGGATGTCCTGCCTCTTGTTGTTGATTTGATTGGTGGAGATGCTGGAGGACATGCTGGCGCGGCAGGAGCGAATGGTACGCGTCCAGAAGCATTAGATGAAGCCTTGAGGCTTTGTGTTGAGCGCACTAAAGAATTGCTTAGGGACTAGCTAGATTTAATTCTCTTTTCGTGCATTTTTCCTGCTAAATCAGCTGTTTTTTGGTCATATGCTATCCAACGTACTTTATGGTTGAATCCTCTCTTTGGATCTCCATACTTTTTTTCTGAGAAAAATATTATCGGTTCTCCTTTTCCACTGCCTCTTTCTCCCTTCATTGTTCTTAACATATTGTCAATTTCTTTCCGAAATCTCAGTCTAAGCTGTGTTTTAGTAAGAGTGTTATTTGGATTCCATTTTCTTGCTATGTTTTTCTCATATTTACTCCATAAGTGTTCTTGAAAAACTGAACGTGAAACACCTGTTTGTATCCTGTTGTGCAAGTGTTCTCTTGTTTCTCTGTCAACAAAATCCATTTTTTTAATCAAAAATCTTTTCACTCCAAGCTTTTCTCCCTTTTTCAGAACGTAAAGACTACTCCTTTTCTTTTCTATTTTTGAAAGTTTTCTTCTGGTTTTCATCTCTAACTATTATATTCCTTCTTTGAGTTATATATACCGTATGCGATTAGCAGTAATCTCTGATCCTCATTTAGGTTATGCGTGGGGTTCTGAACGTCAAGAAGATCCGTTTAATCAAGCAAAAGAAGCTTTTGAGAAAGCTATTGAAAGCGCAGACTTGATTTTGTTGCCTGGGGATTTGTTCGACACGCGAGTACCTAAACAAGAAATCATGGAAAAAGCAATGCGTTTGTTGAGCATGGCGCTTGATGCTAAAGGCAGTAGCATAAAAACCATTGATTCTTTTAATGTTTCCGAACCGTCAGACTATACTCTTGGTGGAATTCCTGTAGTAGCTATACATGGTAATCATGAGAGAAGAGGAAGCATGCTAGTTAATCCTGTGGAAACTCTTGCTGCTGGAGGATTGTTAATTCACTTGCATTTAGGAGCTATAGTATTTGAGAAAGATGGCAAGCGCGTTGCTATTCATGGAATGAGCGCTGTTCCAGAACCTCAAGCAAAGGATGCTCTGATAGCATGGAATCCTAAGCCAATAGAAGGCGCATATAACATTTTAGTGCTTCATCAGTCTTTCAAAGAAATGCTTTATGAAGAAATAGCTTTTTTGGAGTATTCTGATTTGCCAAAAGGCTTTGATTTGTATGTTAATGGTCATATTCATTGGAGTTCAGTAGAAGAAAAAGATGGTAAACGGGTGCTTCATCCAGGTAGCACAGTGATTACTCAAATGAAGCGCAGGGAAGCGGAAGAACCTAAAGGATTTTATTTTTTGGACACAGATTCTGGAGCTATTGATTTTGTCGCACTTGAACGACAAAGACCTTTTTTCTTTAGGGAAGTAACTTATGAGAATGGTTCTCCTTTGAAGATTGTGGAGGAGGTGACGGGATTACTGGATTTGATTCCTGAGTCTGATCCTAAGCCACAGGTTAAGTTGAAATTGAAAGGTTCTCTTCAGATGGGAACTGTTTTAGATGTTAAACAGATTACTGACAAATTCAAGGACAGGATGCTTTTAGCAGTGGATGATGAACTTGGTACAGAAGATTTCAAGAAGAAGATAGCTTCTTTGCGTGAATTGCATAAAGAGAAGGCCTCAGTGCTTGAGCTTGGAATGGATATTTTAAAACAGAATCTGTCTGAAGCAAAGTATGAGGGCGTGCTTGCTGAGAATATCATGCCTATTTTGGAGGAAGGCGATTCGGATAAAGCACTGGAAATAGTCATGAAAGAGCGTGTCTTATAATGCCATTCACTCTATTCCACTTGGGACCTCTCTTCCTCATAGGATTTTTGACACTATCCTTGCTTTACTTGCCTGCTCTGGTCTTAGGAGGAACCATAGTCGACATAGAACCTTTGATATCGCGTTTACAATGCCCTACCTGTCCTTCTCATGGCTTTTTTCATTCGTTTCTCGGAGCTTCGATAGGTGGCATATTCGCAGCGTTAATTGTGTTTGCTTTGAAAAAACGGGTAGACAAGGTAATGAGTTTACTTAAGCTAGAGCAGCCTGCATCCTTTAAGAAAATCATGTTATCCGGACTGGTTGGCGCATGGTCACATGTATTTTTGGACGCGCCGTTAGATCCTAGAATGCAACCGTTCTATCCTTTGCCTGATAATCCTTTTTATGGTTTATATGGTGTGTTTGAGTGCTATGCTGCCTGTGCGGTTCTGATTGTACTTTCAGCAATTTTCTATTACTACACATTCAAGAAATAGTCATAAAGAACGTTCTTTTCGTGTGTTAGTACTAATGTTTTATTTTTTTAGTTCGTGTGGGATACTCACTGGCGCGTTCAGGAATTCTTCATAGTGTGTGAGTGCTGCCAGTGAACGTGCTGCATCTGCAAGAGTGTCGTATGTAGGAATGCCCATTTCTTCCAGCAAGCGTTTGTGCAATTGAGCGTATTCTCCTCCAGTAGAGCAAATAACAAGTGGTTTGTGGTCGTATTTGTCATTGATTTCTGAAATTACTTCCACTACTTCCGAACCAAGGTCTGCAGTTTGCATTAATAGTATGCAAATAACTGAATCTACATTTTCATCGTTCATTACTCCTTCCAGTGCGTGTCTGTACCGTTCAGCGTCAGCATCGCCTACTAAATCAAATGGATTTCTGAATACGGTGTACGTTGGCATTTTCTTTTTCATTTTCGTAAGCATTTTTTTGTCAAGTTCAGCCATGCGCAGGCCGTAATAAATTACTGCGTCAGTAGCCATTACTCCAAAACCGCCTCCGTTTGTGACAATGGCAACCCGATCTCCTCTTGGCAGTGGTTGTTCTGCGAACAGCCTGGCGTAATCAAACATTGAATCGACACGTTTTGCTTTAATAACTCCTGATTGTTTGAATGCTGAATCCCATACTTTTATTGATCCTGCAAGTGAGCCTGTGTGTGATGCAATGGCTTTAGCACCATGTTCTGTGCGGCCTGATTTTATTGCTATAATCGGTTTGTGTTTGCTTACTCTTTTTGCCACGCGTATTAATTCTTTTCCTCTGCGCGTTCCTTCCATGTATGAGCATATGACTTTGGTGGTTGAGTCTTTTTCGAAGTATTCTAGTAAGTCAACTTCATCTATGTTTAGTGCGTTGCCATAGGAAACAAATTTGCTTACTCCGAAGCCTCTGTATCCAGCCCAGTCCATTACCACAGCGCCAACAGCGCCTGATTGGGTCATAAAGGATATTCCTCCTTTGCGCGGTCTGTGCATTTTGTAACTGGGATTGAATATGGTGTCTACACCTGAATAATTATCGAGCACTCCAAGACAATTAGGACCTATGACAGCAATTTTGTAGCGGTTTGCGACTTTCTTTAGTTTGTTTTCGAGTTCAACGTTGCCTACTTCTTTGAAGCCGCCTGAGATAATTATAGATCCTTTAACTCCTTTTTTCCCACAATCTTGCATGATGTCTGGAACTATTGGTGCGGGCACAGCAACTACTGCTAAATCAACTTTGCCTGGCACATCAGAAATGTTTTTGTAGCAGTCCAGTGTCATCAATTCTTTATACTTGGGGTTGATTGGATAAATTTTTCCAGGAAAACTTTTTAATAATCCTCTTAATAGCGCGTGGCCTATCTTGTTTGGTTCTGGTGACGCGCCTATTAACGCGACGCTTTTAGGTTTAAATATTGCATCAAGGTTCATTTTTTGGTCTCCTTAACTATTTCCTGGCCAAGCTTTCTAGCGGATTCTATTGATTCCAAGTCTTTTTTTACGTCTCCTGGTTTTTTTCCGAATCCGATTGCGCCGAACTTGCTATAAAATTTTTGTTTATCTCCTATCATTTGAAGTCCTTGATCTGTTGACCAATTTTTTAATACGTTGAAAGCCATTTCATGTCCTCCATGTTTGTATTGTCCAACTGTTATCACTCCAAACTTTTTACCTAAAAGTTTTTTCCCGTTCATTGCTGTCCAGAGGAAGCGGTCTATAAAAATTTTGGTTAATGAGCTTACGTTGTTGGACCATACAGGAGTTGCTATTATTATTGCATCTGCTTGCTCTGCCTTTGAGTAAATTGCTTGTATGTCATCGTTTTGAGGGCATTTATCGAGGCAGGCGCTGTGGCCTTTGCATGGCATTATGTTTTTCTCGGCTAGGAGAACCAATTCCGTTTCCGTGCCGTTCTTTTCTATTTCTTCTAGCGTGGTTCTGAGCATAATCTCTGTGTTCCCTCCCCTCCTCGGGCTTCCACAAATCCCAATCACTTTCATTTTATCACTAATATTCGTCTGTTTGCCAGTATTTGCCTCCGCGGTATAGTTCCCATTCTTTGTCCACGTCTTTTTGAATTTCAGCAATGTCTTTTTTGGTTAGGTGTCTGAAGCGTTGTTGTCCTTTCAGGAAGTTTTTTACTGGCTGGAATTTTCCTGGTCCAGGGTCATAATTAATGGTCATCATGCCATTTTCTACTTCATAGAGTGGCCAGATGCCTGTGAACACTGCTTTCATTACTATGTCTATTCCTTCTTTCGGTTCGAAACCCCAATTGGTTGGACAGTTGACTAGCAGGTCAACAAATCCAAGTCCTTTGTATTTTCTTGCTTTTTCAACTTTGCGCATGAAGTCGAGTGGTAAAGCTGTGCTTGCAGTCGCGCTGTAGCAGCCATGCGCGCCCATGATTTTAGCCATGTCTTTTCGTGATAGTGCGTTACCATGTGATTCTGAACCTGGTGGACTTGTGGTAGTGCGAGCGAATTTTGGTGTTGCTGTGCTCCATTGGTTGCCTGTATTGCCAAAGCATGAGTTGTTGTAGCAAACATAAACCATATCATCTCCTCTTGATGCTGCTCCACTAAGGCTTTGGAATCCAATATCATATGTTGCACCATCGCCTGCATAGCAAAGAATGTTCATTTCTCTGTTTAATGCTTTTAGTGCATGCCGTATGCCTGTGGCAGTGGATGCAGCGTTTTCTATTGCACTGTGAATGAATGGTACTTTTAGTGGGCTGGTCGGCCAATTGCTAAGCAAGGTCATGCATCCAGAAGCATTGACGACAATAGTATCTTCTCCAAGCACTTTCAGTGCAAGTTTTAGTCCTAACTCTCCTCCGCAGCCTGCGCAACTGAATGAGCCGCCTTCCAGAAGATTTTCATCTGGTATGTCTTTGAATTTTTGATATTTAGCCAAGCCAATGCACCTCCCCTTTGCGATCTTTTTTAGCAAGTTTGACACCGTGTTTGAACATTTGAATACTTTCTGGGCTTCCTCCCAGTCCCATTACAAATTCTGTGATTATTGGTTTTTTCTTTGTGTGATCGTAGAGTGAAGCTTTCAAGTCAGACATCATTAATCCTCCTCTGCCAGGAGAAACATTTTTTTCGAAAACAGCAATATGTTTAGCACCTTGCAGTGCTTTTGCGACTTCTTTGTGTGGCCAAGGGGTTATTGTTCTTAGTCTGAGCAAACCTACTTTGGTTTTGCGTCTTCCACCTTTGCGCATTTCATTTACTGCTGCTTTTGCTGTTGTAGAAATACTGCCTTGAGTTACAATTATGACATCCGCATCATTGGTTTTGTATTCTTCGATTAAGCCGTTGCCATAATCTCTGCCGAATTTTTTCTTGAAGTCTTTGCATACTTCTTGTATCACCTCTAGCGCGTTTAGGTTGGCTAGGTGATGTTGTCCTCTGAAATATGTGTATGCTTCCGGCTTGAGTACTGCTGCTCCTTGTATTAACGGTTTGTTTGGTTTGAAAAATGCGTGTTTTGGTTTGTATGGTGGCAAGAACTTGTCTATTTCTTTTTGTGTTGGCACGTCAATTGGTTCTTTAGTATAAGAAAGCACGTATCCATCCAGGTTTACCATTGAAGGTAACAGCACTTTTCGGTCTTCGCTTATTTTGAATGCCATTACTAGCGAATCAAACACTTCTTGGTTGTCTTGAGCATGCACTTGAACCCATCCATCTCCTTTCTGGTTTAGGAAATCTGTATGATCGCTCCACAGTGTTATTGGTGCTGAAAGTCCACGTGAAACGTTAGCCATGACAATTGGTAGTCTCATACCTGATGCGATGAATAATATTTCATTCATTAATGTAAGGCCTTGAGAAGAAGTTGCAGTGAATGTTCTGGCTCCTGTTGCAGAACAGCCAACAGCTGCACTCATCACTGAATGTTCGGAATCCATTGTGAAAAATTCTGCGTTTAGTTCTCCATTGGCTTTCCAGCGCGCTAGCGTTTCAATGATTTCTGTTTGTGGTGTAATTGGAAACACTGGCATGCATGATGCTCGGCTCATTTTTGCTGCTATTGCAGCGGTTTCGTTTCCTGAAGCAAGATGTTCCATGCTAGTTCCCCTCCTTTTCTTTTCCAATACATTTCACTGGACACACCTCTGCACATATCAAACAGCCTTTACAGAAAGTGTAATCAATTTTTGGCTTTCCGTTTATCCAGGATATTGCTCCGTGTGGACAGTAGGCAAAGCAGGTTTTGCATTTGATGCATTTGGAGTGGTCTATTATTGGTTTCCATAGACGCCAACTGCTTGTTTTGTTGTATTTGGCTGAAGCATTTGCTGGCATTATTGGTATTCCTTTTTCAAAATCATATTTTTGTTTGAGGTCTTTTGTCATTGCATTACCACCTCTTCATAAGCTTCATGCACTGCATCCATGTTTTTTTGGATGTAATCTTCTCCAACTTTTTTGCCTATTTCATGTTGTAGTGCTTGTTTAATATGTTCAAAATCAATCAAATCGCTTATGTTTGCAAAAGCTCCAAGCATTGCAGTGTTGTACATTGGTTTGCCAAGATGTTTCATTGCGATTGTTGCTGCATCCACTGAGTAAACTTTAAAGCCTTTTTTCTTGAATTTAGGATATTTTTTTATTGTGTTTATGATTATGATTCCATTTTTTTTCAGACCATATGTCACATCAACCAAATCTAGTAAAGTTTCATCCAAAACTATGACACAATCAGGATCACTGATATAACCACGCTCAAGAATCTTATCCTTGTCTATGCGTACAAAAGATTCTACTGGAGCACCTCTACGTTCAGCACCATACCTAGCAAAATCTTGCACCTCATGCCCTTCAAGGAAAGCCGCGCTGCCAATTATCTTTGAAGCAAGCTTGCCTCCCTGTCCGCCTCTACCATGAATTCTAATTTTATACATTCTAACTCACTTTATTATCCTTACATCCACTGCTGTTATGCCTTGCTCATCCACAAACAATGGATTGATGTCCAGTTCTTTTATGTTGTTTTCTTCCATCAATTTTTGAACTTTCATGATGGTAGAAACAATCGAATTAATATTAACAGGTTTTTCTCCTCGCGCACCAGAAAGCAATTGATACCCTTTAGTTTCTTTTATCATGCTTAATGCGTCTCTTCTCGAGAATGGAGTGACTCGTAAAGCAACATCTTTGAATACTTCTACAAAGATTCCTCCTAGTCCGAACAGGACAGTTTCTCCAAATTGAGGGTCATGTTTGCCCCCAATGATTATCTCTCTGCCTTTCAAGTGTTTTTGTACAATTATGCCGTTAATTTTGGCTCTTCCCGCATTTTTTTTCACGCGTTTGAATGCTTCAATGAGTTCTTTTTCATTTTTGATGTCAAAAGCCACGCAACCTTTATCTGTTTTATGAAGAATAGCAGAAGAATCTACTTTTATGGCGAGCGGATAACCAATGATTTTAGCGATGCGCACGGCTTGATCAGGCTTTTTGGCAATTCCTTGGTCTACAATCGGAATCTTGTACTTTTTAAGAAGTTTGAAGCCTGCTTGCATCTCCATGACTAAAAAAACTCTACGCGAATATATTAAAGTATGGGATTCTCGGAAAACCGCAGTCCAAACTCGTTTATATAGTCCAAACAAAAGTTTAGCATGAAGACGGGAACCATGCAGCTACCTTTACATCCTGGTCATGCTCCTCGCTGGCTCTTCAAACGGATGGTAAAGCTGAGCAAAGGAATCAGCGGATCCATCATCGAAGAGTATGGCACGACCGAACTACTCAAGCGCTTATCCAATCCCTTATGGTTCCAATCTTTTTCCTGTGTCCTGGGTTTCGATTGGCACTCCAGCGGAACAACTACCACATCTATGGGCGCTCTTAAGCTCGCGCTGAAGGATGTGGATGGTATACAAGTCTGTGGAGGAAAAGGCAAGACCAGTCGAAAAACTCCACAAGAAATCCAGGACTCACGGATACCCGCTGATAAAGAAGCATTAATCTATGCTAGTCGCGTGACCGCAAAAGTCGACAACAATTGCATCCAAGATGGATTTAGCTTATACCATCATTGCTTGGTCTTTGATGAACACAGTTGGTGCGTAGTCCAGCAAGGCATGAACAAACGCTGGGCAAGACGCTATCACTGGTTCCAGCAAGAATTTTTAGAAGAACATCCAATAGCATGTGATCATAGTACACATGTGCTAGATTTGGTTGCAGAAGAAAGTCAAGACACGCGCGAAATCAGCGTTGACTTGATTAATGATAACCCTATTCACCTCATAGGTCAAACCACCCTAAATTCCTACCAAGAGCATTCAATGCCGGGGCAACACTTTATTGAAATAAGTCCACCCACTCTAAAAGCTCTGCAAAGAGCATACGAGTTCCAGCCAACCAGCTATGAAGAACTGGTCGCGTTAAAAGGCATTGGCGCGGCCAGTCTCCGAGCACTGGCGCTCACAGCAGAATTAGTTTATGGAGCACAGCCAAGCTGGAAAGATCCAGTAAAATACAGTTTTGCCCATGGGGGCAAAGACGGATTTCCCTATCCTGTAAACAAAACTAATTATGATAAAACTATTGATTTTATGCGGGATACTGTTGAGCAGGCCAAGCTAGGTAATACTGACAAAAAATTCGCACTAAAGCGGTTAGCAGAATTTATGGCATGCTAACAGAAGAAAACTTTATAAAACGGTAACATTACAAATAATACTATAAGGGGAGAAGCTTGTGACTTTCACAAGAATTCATAATAATATAATGTAAAATATACCGTTATTTTGGGTGATTACGATGGATAAAGGAATTTATTTATTTGAAGAAGGAAACGCGGAAATGGCACAACTATTGGGCAACAAAGGAGCTCAACTCAGTGAAATGACTAAAACAGGCATACCCGTACCATCAGGTTTTGTCATAACCACAGAAAGATGCATTGAATATTCAAAAAAAGGTGAAATGACCGAAGAACTTAAAAAAGAAATAGATTCATACGTACAAAAGATAGAAGAAAAAACCGGGAAAAAATTCGGAGACAAAGAACAACCACTGCTATTCTCAGTCCGTTCAGGCGCAGCAATATCAATGCCTGGAATGATGGACACAATCCTTAATCTCGGCCTCAACGATGACACAGTGGAAGGACTAGCAAAAGGCGCGAACAACGACTGGTTTGCATACGATTCTTATCGCAGATTCCTTCAAATGTTCGGAGAAATTGTTCTAGGAGAAAAGAAAGACCAATTCGAAAACATTATCGCAGAACAAAAAAAGACAGAAAACGTTACCTCAGACCAAGAAATCTCACTAGACGGAATGAAAGCAATCGTAACCAAATACAAAGAAACCGTCAACGTTCCACAAAACCTGAATGAACAACTGTACCTAGCAGTAGAAGCAGTGTTCAAATCCTGGAACGGACAACGCGCAAAAGACTATAGAAGATACAACAAGCTTCCAGACAACCTTGGCACAGGAGTAAACGTTCAAACAATGGTATTTGGCAACCTTGGCGAATCATCAGGAACTGGCGTAGTATTCACACGAAATCCTGCAACTGGAGAAAAAAAACTATACGGGGAATTCCTATTAAATGCACAAGGAGAAGACATTGTATCAGGTGCAAGAACTCCACAATCCATTGACGTACTAGAAAAAGCAATGCCCGAAGCCTATAAACAACTAGTCGAACTGCTCGACAAACTAGAAAAACACTACACAGATACACAAGACATTGAATTCACAATAGAAAATGGAACACTATTTCTGCTCCAGACACGAACAGCAAAAAGGACAGTGGCAGCAGCAGTTAAAATGGCAGTAGATATGGTGGATGAAAACCTTATAACCAAAGAAATTGCATTAACCAGAATCCAAGCATCATCCGTAGAAAAACTCTTGCACAAACAACTGCCAGAAAACTTAGACTGTAAAGTATTAACTACCGGCTTACCAGCATCACCTGGAGCAGCATGCGGAAAAATTGCATTCACAGCAGATGATGCAGAAAGGAGAGCAAATGCAGGAGAAAAAGTCATTCTAGTTAGAACAGAGACTTCACCTGATGACGTGCATGGTATAATACCTTCACAAGGAACACTTACATTAAGAGGAGGAGTCACATCACACGCAGCAGTAGTATGCAGAGGCCTTGGCATTCCTTGCGTATCCGGCTGCGGAGACCTAGAAATTGACATGGAAAACAAATTACTCAAACTTGGTGAAACAACTCTAAGCGAAGAAGACTTTATCACACTAGATGGAACCACTGGAAGAGTAATCCCCTCACAAGCAAAACTAACAGAACCAGAGCTATCAAACGATTTTCTGACAATCCTAGACTGGGCAGACGAAAAACGCAAACTAAAAGTCTACACCAATGCAGACACACCAAAAGACGCAAAGAAAGCTCTTGAACTAGGCGCAGAAGGAATCGGACTATGCAGGACAGAACACATGTTTATGAGTGCAGACCGTTTGCCGAATGTCCAAGAAATGATACTCTCACAAACCAAAGAAGAAAGAGAAAAAGCACTCGCCAAACTACTACCCGAACAAAGAAAAGATTTCAAAGCACTACTAGAAATCATGGAAGACAAAAAACTTACCATCAGACTACTCGACCCACCACTACATGAATTCCTGCCAGACGAAGAAGACATCCTAAAAGACATTGCAGCAATAAAAAAAACAGACAACAAAGAAGCACTCCAACAAAAAGAAATACTGCTCAAAAAAACACGCAGCCTACACGAAACAAACCCCATGCTTGGACACAGAGGAATTCGCTTAGGACTAGTCTATCCCGAAATTTACAGAATGCAGGTAAGAGCTATCATCGAAGCAGCATCAGAAGTCCAAAAGAACGGCGGAAAAACCAATCTTGTCATTGAACTGCCACTCGTTGCAGAAGAAAGAGAACTATCAATCATGAAAAAAGAAATCGGCGAAGAAGCTAAAAAAGTCATGGAAGAAACTGGAGAACGCGTTGACTATCTAGTCGGAACAATGATTGAACTCCCACGAGCATGCATAATCGCAGACAAAATTGCAGAACATGTGGATTTCATCTCTTTTGGAACCAATGACTTAACACAAACCACGTTCGGCTTCTCAAGAGACGACGCAGAAGACAAATTCTTACACTACTACTTTACCCACAAAATCCTAGACGAAGACCCCTTCATAGTTTTGGACAAAGAAGGAGTGGGCGTTCTAATGCAAATGGCAATAGACAAAGCCAGAAGCGTAAAAAGTGACATCCAAATAGTTATATGCGGAGAACAAGGCGGGGAACCAAAATCTGTAGGCTATTCCCACGAAATCAACTTAGATGCAGTAAGCTGTTCACCATACAGAGTGCCAATAGCAAGACTCGCAGCAGCCCAAGCTGCCTTAGGAAAACAACCAGCCTAATCACTTAAATACTCCTTGTTCCTATAGACTAACAAGGTGACCTAAGTGGCAATCAAGAAACGTGGAACAAAACGCGTAAAACGTGGCTTCGCATCCATGGTAAAACATGGAGTAATAATGGACGTAGTCAATGCAGAACAAGCAAAAATTGCAGAAAAAGCTGGAGCAGTAGCTGTGATGGCACTAGAAAAAGTTCCAGCAGACATACGCGCAGAAGGCGGAGTAGCCAGAATGGCAGACCCTAAAAAAATCAAAGAAATCCTTAAAGTTACAACCATACCCGTAATGGCCAAATGCAGAATAGGACACCTTGCAGAAGCACAAATTCTAGAAGTCTTAGGCGTAGACATGATAGACGAAAGTGAAGTCCTAACACCAGCAGACGAAAAAGACCACATAAATAAAACCAATTACCACACTCCTTTTGTATGCGGAGCAAGGAGCCTTGGCGAAGCCCTAAGACGAATCAGTGAAGGAGCCGCAATGATACGCACCAAAGGAGAACCAGGCACAGGAGATGTATCAGAAGCAGTAAAACACATGAAACTAATCAACAAAGAACTCGCTGCACTTCCAAGAATGAGCGAAGATGAACTTGAAGAAAAAGCAAACACAAACCGTGTCCCGCTTGAACTCCTTCTAGAAACACGCAAAAAAGGCAGACTACCCGTAGTAAACTTCGCAGCAGGAGGCATTGCTACCCCAGCAGATGCAAGCATGATGATGCAACTAGGAGCAGACGGAATTTTTGTAGGCTCATGCATATTCAAATCAGACAACCCATTAAAACGCGCGAAAGCCATAGTAGAAGCAACCAACCATTACACAGACGCAAAACTGCTAGCAAGAGTATCATCTGGACTTGGAGACACAATGAAAGGCATCCAAAACAGTTCACTAACCAAAGAACAACAAATGCAAAAAAGAGGAGACTAATCAGTGCAAATAGGCGTGCTCGCAGTACAAGGCGCTATAGAAGAACATGTTGACACTCTCTCTCACATTCTCAATAAGAATCAAATAATGCGAGTCAAAACTCTGCACCATCTCAAACAAGTAAACGCTCTAATAATTCCTGGTGGAGAAAGTACTGCAATATCTCGACTCATTCAAAAAAACCAATTGTACCAACCACTCAAAAAAACACAAATGCCAATAATGGGCACATGCGCAGGAACAATACTACTCGCAAAAAAAGGCGGAAAACAAATCAAGCAAACCAAACAAAAACTGCTCGGTCATATGGACATTCAAGTAGAACGCAACGCGTTTGGTCGACAAAAGGAATCATTTGAAACTACACTTAACATACCTATACTTGGCAAACAACCCTTTCCAGGAATATTCATAAGAGCACCAGCAATAACACAAATACTCTCAAGAAAAGTACGTATTCTAGCAGAGCATCAGGGCCTCCCTATCGCAGTACAGCAAGGCAACAAGCTCGCTCTCTCCTTCCATCCAGAGCTCTCAGACGACACACGGTTTCACGAATACTTCCTAAACACAATGACCAAAGAATTTTAAACCATGACTTCCTTACTATCCTAGTTGTTTTTATGGAAATCCAGTTTCTCGGAGCCGCGCGCGAGGTTGGCAGAAGTGCTATTCTCCTTCAAACCAAACAAAGTAAGCTTTTGCTTGATTATGGTCTAAAACTAGGAGGAGAAGATAACCGAACTGCACTCAGACCATTGCCAGTGCACGGTTATCTTGATGCAGTAATCCTTTCACATGCTCACTTAGATCATTGTGGTGCTATTCCACACTTATTTCAATCAGCAGAACCAAGTGTCTACATGAATCCTGCAACCCTGCCAATAACAGAAATGCTAATCCGAGATTCAATGCACATTGCAAGACAGAGAAAGCAAGAAACATACAATAATTCAACATTCAAACGTATGCTGCGCAACGTCAAGCCAGTTCCCTATAACCAATTTCATAGCCCTACACAAGACATTTCATTCAAATTTTCTGATGCTGGACACATTCTCGGATCATGTATGACTCAAATTAAAACTAACGGGATGAACGTTTTCTATACAGGAGACTACAAAAACACTGACACACACATGCACAAAGGAGCCAAAAAACCCGGAGAAAGTGAAGTACTGATTATAGAAGCAACTTACGGAGCAAGAGAACACCCAGACAGAAAAAAATTAGAAAAAGATTTCATAGAATCTATTCGAGCTGTCATAGAAGCAGGTGGATCTGTTGTACTCCCTGCTTTTGCAGTAGGCAGAACACAAGAAATAGTCACTTTGCTCTACTCAAATAAGATTCATGCTCCCGTTTACATGGATGGAATGGGCAGAGCAATAAGCGAAATATACTTAGACTATTCTAAAAATGTTAAAGACTACGATGAATTCTATGGTGCCATGAAATGGGTTAATTGGATAACCCATCACAAACAAAGAGAACAAGTATTTAATGAACCATCTGTTGTAGTGACAACTGCAGGAATGCTTTCAGGCGGACCAGTCATGGAATACCTACCAGAGCTTAGAACACTACGTAATTCAGCACTTTTCTTCACAGGATTTCAGGTTCCAGGCACTCCAGGCAGGATAATGCTAGAAGAAAAGAAAATGGAATTTGATGACGTTAACGTAAACTTTTCAAACATAGACATCAAATACTTTGATTTTTCAGCTCACTGCGACGAACATGGAGTCAAAAAATTCATCAGCGGATGCAATCCAAAGCTAGTTCTTGTACAGCATGGAGAAGAAGAACAATGCGAAGATGTAGTCGATTGGGTTGAACAAGAAATCGGCTGTTTTGCCTTCGCACCAAAACTAAGGGAAAAGTTTAAAGTCGAAGACTTCGTTTGAACCTTACTTTATACCTACAACAACCAGTTCACTAATAGTTTAATAAGAGAAAGTTTGCTAATTAACACCGGTGATAACGTGGTTGACAGATTCTGCCCAAAATGCGGAGGAACAAATAAACATTTCTTTAGAGGCTTTTGTATTGAATGTTACACTAAAGACCACGAACTAATTGTCATTCCACCTAAAATAGAAGTTAACGTGTGCCCCTCTTGTCTTATGTTTAGAATACATGGAGAGTGGATGCCATCAACTCTAGAAAACGCATCCAAATTTGTAGAAGAAAAAGTCAAACCAAAACAAATAGACAAAGTCAAAATACTCGCAAGTCCAATCGAACCAACAAAAAACGGTGCGTTGTTTAATGTATCTATTGCTGGCTATTTAGGAACAGATGAAATTCACTTAGAACAAGAAGTAGAACTAATCTACACAAAAAGGCAGTGCTTGATATGTGCAAGAAAACAAAGCAAATACTACAAAGCATTAATCCAAATCAGACCAAAAGATTCTGACACAACATCAAAAAGGATGCAAAGTGCATTCTATTTCATTCGTAACCAGAACAGAGAAAATGCAGTCAAGGAAAGAGAAGCAGAAATTTTCAAATTCAAAAAAGACAAACATGGAATAAACGTTTATTTTGGTTCTCTTCGTTCAGCAGGAAGCATTGTAGGACAAATGAAATCCAAGTTTGGAGCAGAAATAAAAAAATCCCGTTCTTTATTTGGAATGGATAGAACCGGAAGAAAAGATTATCGGACTACTTATTCTGTAAGAATCTAACGTTAAATTTAAATAGCCTACACACGTTTCTTTTTGTATGGAAAAAGGTGGCATACCCATTGAAGCAGTAGCAATAGTAGGTGGAGTATTAACTCTCTTAACAATAGTCGCAGTTCTTTTAATCTCCCTGTCCTACGAAACACCTACAAATATTTCTCAACAAAGTGGAGACTGCTTGATGCGTACAATAAGACTAACCGGCTATGATAAGCTTCCAAACGATGCTGCTGATGCTTCTGCTTATGTTGAAGTGAGACATCAAGATGTGCTAGTCTCTCCTTGTTCAGTAAACAAGAATATCACTAGAGTCTTAAATTCTTGTCTAATTGGAGATAGAGACAGTATCCTACTAGAAGTCACTAAGCAATCCTGCAATATGAAAGACATTGAACCCAAAGAGGAGTGACAGCAGTCTACAGAGTCATTCTTTAAGTTCAGGCTCAAACTTATAACCATAGTGGATAATGCCTGAATCACCATCTTCTGAAATCTTCCTAAAAACCATTTTAACAGGCATGCCAATGCTAACATGTTCTGGTTCCGTGTTAGTTATTTCAGCAGTAAGCTTAGGGCCCTCTAACAATTCAATAATAGCCAAGATGTACGGTACCTCTAAATCAAAGCCTTGCTGAGGAACATTTACTATGGTATAAGAATGAATTTTACCTCTTCCTTTCATCTTATGCTTTTCAATCTTTCCTTTTCGTCTACATTTAGGACACCAAGGTCTAGGAGGAAAAAAATGACTTCCACACGTAAAACATTTTGTGCCCATGAGCCGGTAACGCTGAGGTATTCTCCTCCAAACAAGCCCAAGACTTTTCCTGTGAGGCATCAGTTACCACCTCTTGAAAAAACATGGACAACACAACTAGCTCCTGAACCACCAACATTATGAGTTAAAGCAATCTCTACATTTTCAACCTGACGCTTGCCTGCTTCACCTCGTAAATGTTCCGCAATTTCAACTGCCTGCTTGACACCGGTAGCACCAACAGGGTGACCACAAGCTTTTAATCCTCCAGAAGGATTAATCGAAATACTTGAATTCAAATCAAACATCCCATCTTCCATGGATTTGCCACCTTCTCCTTTCTTCACAAAACCAAGATCTTCAATTGCGCATATCTCAGCTATAGTAAAACAATCATGCACTTCTGCTAAATCTATCTGCTTTGGAGTCACACCTGCTTGTTTCATTGCTTTTTTCCCTGCTACCACACTTGCATTCAAAGTACATATGTTTGTTCGGTCATGCAAAGCTAATGTATCACTAGCCTGTCCACTCCCATTAATCCATACTGGAGTGTCTGCGATTTTTTTGGCAGTTTCTTCATTCGCAAGGATTACAGCTGCAGCTCCATCAGTAATAGGTGAACAATCTAACAGCTTAAGCGGCTCAGCAACTTTAGGTGATTCCATCACTTGTTCAATGCTGACTTCAAACGGGAACTGAGCTAACGGATTGAGTGCACCATTATGATGATTTTTAACAGCTACTCTAGCAAGCTGTTCTTCTGTAGTGCCATACTCATACATATGTCTCTTTGCTATGAGTGCATACAAGGAAGGAAACGTCGCACCAAAGAAGACTTCCCACTCTTGATCTGCTGCTCCGCCTAAAGCCAAAGAAGCTTGATCCGTGTAAACATCAGTCATTTTTTCTACTCCTCCAGCAACAACCATATCATAATGTCCTCCAGAAACAGCCAAATAAGCTTCACGTAATGCTGTTCCTCCAGAAGCACAAGCATTTTCAACGCGTGTACTTGGAATAGGCGTCAATCCCATTGCATCAGCTATCAAAGCGCCGATATGTTCTTGTCCTATCATTCTTCCTGCACTCATTGTGCCTCCATAAATAGCTTGTATCTCTTTTCCTGCGATTCCACAGTCATCTACTGCTTTCTTTCCTGCTTCTGCCATCAAATCGCGGAGGCTATACTTCCAATGTTCTCCGAACTTGGTTTGACCAATGCCAATGATAGCCACTTTTTCCATTTTTATCACATCTTTATTTTTCTCCTGTGTTTGACATATTCGCCATAATTGAGATATTTCTTATTCTCTATGTATTTTTTTACTGGATGAGGATTTTCAATTTTCTTCAATACTTTCAGTGCGAAAGAATCACTACCAGCTCCAGAGCCAAACGAAGTTGCTAGTATCCTATCACCTTTTTCTGCTTGATCTAGTATTGCTGCTAAGCCAAGTGGCGTAGCTCCTGAATACGTATTTCCAATTTTATTCACTAACAAGCCAGGCAACATTTTTTCTGGTGGAATTCCCAACCTTTTTCCTGCTTTCAGTGGAAATTTACCGTTCGGCTGGTGAAAAACAACAAAGTCATAATCATTAATGCTAGTACCTGTCTTATCAAGCAAAAGTTTTGTAGCACTTATCACATGTCTAAAATATGCTGGTTCGCCGGTAAACCTGGCGCCATGCCTAGGGTACTCTTGGCCTTCTCTACGCCAAAAGTCTGGAGTGTCTGTAGTGAAAGAACAAGTATGCTCTATTTCAACTAATGGGTCTTTTCCGATTAAGAACGCTGCTCCTCCTGCTGCTGCAGTATATTCAAGTGCATCACCTGGTCGGCCTTGTGACGTATCTGCGCCAACAGCTAAACCATACTCAATCATATCACTTTTAACAAGAGCCATACAAACTTGCATTGCTGCGGTTCCTGCTTTACAAGCAAACTCATAATCTGCACTTGTGAGTTCAGGAGTTGCATTTATTGCTTCTGCGACTATCGTGCCTGTTGGCTTAACTGCATAAGGATGGGATTCAGAGCCGACATACACAGCACCAATGTTCTGAGGGTCTATCCCAGTCATATCTAATGCATTTCTTGCGCATTGGACAGCGATAGTTGCGGCATCCTCATCAACTCCAGGAACACTTTTTTCCGCTACTTTCAATCCTTTTTTGTAATCTTCTGGATTTTTTCCCCAGATTGCTGCGATTTCTTCTACTTTGATTCTATAGCGTGGTACATATGCTCCATATCCGACTATTCCAACACTCATGAACATCTCCTTCTACAATTGACGAAATAATGTTTGTTTATTGTCACAATTGTTGAGAGAACTAGCCTTTATAAGAGTGCTCTCGGCAATTGACTTAAAAAGAGAACTTAGAGGTACTTGGCGAGTTTTTCCTGCATTTTTTCTGCTGGCATTGTTGACAGAACAATTGGAATCTTTTCTACTTCTGAAATTTTTATTGCTATCGGATCATCCATTTTTTTCAGTCCTTGATAAACAACTAGAGAAGGTTTAAATTTGGTTACTCTTATTGCAACCATTGGAGACCTTCCTACATTAACTCTAGTGAATATTACTCCTCTATTTGGTGTTGGCCCATAAATCTTTGAGAATTCATCTACTGGTAAATCTATAATTGCTTTGAATGAATCTACTAAAGAATAGCCTAACAAATGTATCTCTTTTAACTTTCTTTTGTTTGTGATAACTTTTCCTCCGATTTTTTCGACAAATTTGTTTGCTGTTATCGGTTCTGGAAAGTCATATACTTTGAATGCTTCGCTCGGTTTCTTATCACAGCTTATTCTTTTGACAATCATTCCACCATTTTTGTGATCTATTTCGACCAATGCTTCTATGAACCGTCTAATCACATTGATTCCTGGACTTTTGCGTCGGTTGCCTTCATAGTCACTAATGGTTGATGGAGTAATATGTAAATGTTCTGCAAGTTCTGTCTGTGTTATTCCAAAAATACCTCTCCATTTTTTCATGGATGTCCCTGGATTTTTGGATAGGGTTATTTCTCCTGCTATTTGTCTTTCAAGTTCGTTCATTGATAAAATAACAACCAGGAGATTTAAATATTTAACGAAGTCATTTTCGACTATCCACTGTATTGTATCCTTGTGTTGAATGCTTTTACAGTCCTGTACTTTCCAGAAATAACTTCAACTTGACCCGTAGCATCTCCTTCAGGAGCAGTATGCTTTATTCTAACATATACTTCCTTTTCTTCAACTATGCCAGGGGAAAGTTTTTCTAAACTTGCTTCCGCTCCGTCAAAAACATTTGAGGAAACAATCCTAATCTTTATGTCTTGTAAGTCCTCATCTCTCATATTTTGCAAACTTACTGAAATAGTGATATTATCTCCTGGAGAAGCAGTGGATGGACTAGCTGGAACAACATTAATATCCTCTATAGGAACCGGTGATTGTGTTTCACCACCAAAAAAAACTTCATGTACTCCCATTAAAAAAAAAGAAATTCCAGTGAAAATAAACAAAATTAACACACACAAAACCAGTAAGGAGTCTACTACAAGCCTCTTTGGTACTGAAGGCAGAAAATCAAGTGACATGCGTGTTACACCTACTCTTTTAAATACCTTGATTCCATTACAATAATTGAGTATAAAAAGGTGCTGGGATGGGCGAAAAGCCGCGAATACTCCAGGCAGTTTCTGAGATGATGGCTCAAGGACTGTCAGATGATGAAATTGTACAGAATCTTAGAGCGGTAGGCTTATCAAATGATCAAATACGTAAAGTTATGGAAGTAGCAAAGAAAGATAGCTATACAGTATTTAAACGGGATATGGCTCAATTTTTTGACCAGCGAATCAAATCAAATACTAACGTAATTGATAGAATGGTTGAAGAAAGTTTAGCAAGAAAAAAACAGGACAATCGCAATGATCTAAGCGATGAAGTACAAGATCTTGTTGGAGACTTTGCTAAAGAAGTTAACGAAAAGAGCCATGACATGGAACTAACAGTCAAAAAATTACGCGAAGAAAACATGAAAATGCGCAAAACGGAACAAATAAACAGAGCAGACATAGACATTTTACTTTCTGGTTCATCGCGTTACAGAATGATGATCTCTGTTTCTTTCTTAATTACGGGGGTACTAATCTTTTTATTTGATATTTTTGCTATCCTTCCGGATGTTAAAGTCTACTTTGACAATGGCTACCCTCAGCAAGCAGCGCTACAAGCAATTTTAGTCTTTTCTTTTATTGCTTTCGCGATAGCAGCATTAGCAGTGGGCGTTTATTTCAGTGGAAGACCTGGGAGACAATAATATGAAAATACTTAGCCAAGCAGTAGATTCAGAGAAACAGATAGTAGCAAGTGCAGTAAAATGTCTACTAGCTGAAGAAATTATAGTCTATCCTACAGATACTATATATGGCATAGGTGCAGATGCAACTAACTCAAAAGCAGTCCAAAAAGTATATTCACTAAAACAACGCAATCCTCAGGACCCAATTAGTGTAATGATCTCTGACTTTAGAATGCTCCGAAAATATGCTAAAATTGAGGAGCATCAGTTAGAATTCTTGCATGAACTGTTGCCTGGAAGAGTCTCAGTAATACTTGAATCACAAGATACCCTAGCAGAAAACCTTTCGCCCGATAGTTCTATCTCTTTTAGACTGCCCTTGCATCCATTATGCATTAAAATAGTTGAAAACTTCGGCAAGCCAATAACTACAACAAGCGCGAACAAAAGCGGCATACCGGTCTCTGAGAATTTTGATGCGGTAATAGATGAATTCCAGGAAAGCGTTGCTTTATACATTGATGGAGGCGACTTACCTTTTAACTCGTCAACGCTTGTTGACCTGCGCGGAGAACCAAAAGTACTAAGAGAAGGTATGGGAATAGAAAAAGTAAGAGCTGTTTTGAAATGAACTTGAAAAAAGACTTTGAACTAGGCGTGCAAAGTTTCCTGAAACCAACTGAATTGGCACTACAACTTAAAAAAACCTCAACCTTCATGAAAGGTCTGAAAATACTTCTAGTTTTCATTTTAATACTAACATTCCTCTTTGACATAGATGCAGCTATTACCCTTTTCGCTTCTGGAGAATTGCCTTTAAACTTCATATCTGTGCCAGTTTTGGCTATTGGTCTTCTAGTAGTTTCAATTATCCTACTTGTTTTTTTCTTGGTCTTATTGTTGATGGATAGTTGGGTGTCTTGGTTTGTTGGAAGTCTCCTAGGCGGAAAAGCAGAATTTGGTGAATATTTTGGAGCGATTGTTTATCCTGTTGGAGTAAGTATAATTGGGATGAGTGGTTTAACCCTACTTTCTTCTTTGACTAAACTTTTTTTCATGCTTGCAAGTCCTGAATTAGGTCTTGATATCATTTTTGGGAACCTTTATGGATTAATCTATTTAGGTATCTCCTTTTGGGGTTTCTATGTTGGAGTGGTTTTCCTGAAAGAAATACACAAGATTTCCATGCTGAAAGCATTTATTTCAGCAATTTCATTTTTTGTTATAATTGGAGTTATAGCTGTTGTATTAGCAACTACTCTATTGATGCCCTTAACTTTAGACCTAACTGGGATGATAACCGGATTAATAGCCTAAACCTTTTATGTCTTCCTATTCATAATTAGTGATACAATGATTTATGAACCACAAGAGGACTCTTATCTTCTGGCGGGAGAGGTCGGAAAAAGAGCAAGAGGTAGAGTCTTAGACATGGGCACTGGAAGTGGAATCCAAGCATTAACTGCAGAAAAAAGCAAGGGTGTGAATAGTGTTACTGTTGTAGATATGGACACAGAGGTGATTTCTTTTGTTTCTTCAATGCGTTTTGAAGTCATTGAAAGCAATCTCTTTGAGAATGTTTTGGATAAATACGATTTCATAATTTTCAATCCTCCTTACCTACCAAATGAACCCCGTGATCCGCAACCATGCTTAGACGGTGGGCTGACAGGAAGAGAAATACTTGACAAATTTTTAGAAAATTGTTCAATGCACCTAGAAGAAAATGGAGAAATACTTTTTGTTCAAAGTTCCCTTACTGACATTAAAAAGACAGAAAAAAAGCTTGAAGAACTAGGCTTTGAATACGAGATTGTTGCAGAACAAAAGATTCCCTGGGAAAAACTGGCGGTATTCTCTTGTCGACTGAAGAAAAAATAAAACAGTTGGAAGAAGAGTTACACAACACAATATACAACAAAGCAACTCAAAAGCATATTGGCCTACTAAAAGCAAGGATAGCCAGACTTAAAGAACGTGCTGAGAAACAATCAAGCAAAGGCGGAACTGGTAAAGGTTTCTCAGTGAAAAAAACTGGTGATGCCACAATAATGATAATTGGCTTTCCATCGGTAGGCAAGAGCACTCTTCTAAACCAGATAACCAATGCTGATAGCGAAGTCGATGAATACGAATTTACTACAGTAGATGTGATTCCAGGAATGATGCACTATCGAGGGAGTAATCTCCAAGTGCTTGATGTACCTGGAATTATTCAAGGTGCTTCCAAAGGCAAAGGCATGGGGAGACAAATTCTAAGCGTTGTCATGAATGCAGACTTACTCCTAATACTATTAGACGAAATAGAACAGTTAAAATGTATTGAGCAAGAGCTCCATGAAGTAGGAGTAAGAATGAATCAACGCCCCCCACGCATCAAAATAGCCAAAAAAAGTCATGGTGGATTAAATTTAACTTTTTCTTATGGTGTAGATGAAGACACATTCAAATATTTCAAAAAAATAATCACTGAATTTGGGTTATACAATGCTGAGGTCATAATAAGAGAAAGAGTAACAGATGACCAACTTATTGATGTTCTAAGCGGAAACAGAAAATATGTCCCAGCAGTAATCGCACTGAATAAATGTGAATCAACCAAGAAAAAGCCTAAACAAGTAGACATCCTCATCTCAGCTAAACACGAAAAAGGATTAGACAAGCTGAGAGAAATGCTTTTTGAGCGTTTAACACTAGCACGAATCTACTTGAAAAAAATTGGAGAAAAACCAGACCTAGACGAACCACTTGTTCTGAAAGGTGAGCGAACTGTTAGACATCTCTGCAAAAGCCTACACAAAGAATTTTTAAGAGGATTTAATTATGCAAGAGTTTGGGGAAAAAGCGCGAAATTTGATGGACAGCGCGTTGGATTAGCTCATAAGCTAGAAGACGGAGACATAGTCGAATTGCACGTAAAACGTTAAGTCTTTCTTTTTGAAACTCTAGATGCAATCTCTATAAGAACTATTAGTACCGCACCAAGAAACAAGAGCATTATTATCCCATCAATCCAAGGTAAACCGCTTACTGCCAGGCGTTTTTCAGCTTTACTGCGATGATGTTCTCCATCAAACTCATATTCAACTATTAACTGTATACTCGTGCTACCTTTTGCATTGGTACTTGCTTTTATTGTTTCAACCAAATCTCTGCTCTCCCCACCTTTCATACTACCAAGTTCACGTCTAGTGGGGTCATACATGTACATTCCGGGATTTTTAGTGACAACTACCTGATAATTAACATTATAAACCATGAATTCTCCCTGATTCTTAAGTTTAAACGCTAAATCAACACTCTCACCCTTGCCAACATTTCCACTAGAAAATTCCATGCGTTCAATCACCAACATAGGCTTTTCTACAATAACGTTAATATTTTCTCCTTTCGCGCTTATTGGATACTCTCCTGGTTGAGTTGGAGCTTTGAAAGAAACATTTGCATGAAATGGACTTGCACTTGCTGGAACTAACACTTCTTGTTCTTGGTCTTGAAACAAAACTTTAACCAGGTGTTCTATCTGAGAAGAACTTACACTGTAAGTAACAGTAAATGAGTCTTCCGCAAAAACGCGTTTTTGATGAACTGAAAGCGTTGCATTCGCTGGAACAACTATACTAATAATCAGGCAAGCTAGTAGGATAGTTTTCATATTCATCATAGTAATCTTCTCCTTTTCTCTTATTCCAAAAAACAAGACCAACTAACACCAAGACTAAAATAATTACAATAATCCCCATTGGCGAGCCTATGAACTCTTGTAGTACTTCAATTAACGTTTTTTGTTCAGGGTTCGGGCCATTTTCACATTGAACATTCTCTAATTTTGAAAGTCTCTCATTTGCTTCTTCAGCAAAACCTTTTACGTTCAAATAGTGGTCTTCTGCTGTATCATAATCCAATCTCTCGTAAGCGTCATTTCCTTCGTCCCAATGATTGATAGCTTTTTCATATCTATCCTTAAGAGTATCTAAATTTCTTTTGTCTTGATCTCCAATAGTGCAAGAAGAAAGCCTGGAAATAACTGAAGGCGCTTTCTCCAGAAGTGGTTCTAGTTCTTCTGCTGCTGCTTCCTGATAATCTAAAATACTTTTTTCTGTTTGGATTTCCCTGTACCTAGAATATAACGCAGCCATGTGTTCTGAAATAGTCTTGTTCGAAAGCTGGACACCTAAAAAAGTAGTTTTCCATTCGTTGGCAGTAGAATTTAATCCAGGTAAAGAACCTGTGTTGAGCAGACCAAGACTACTAGAAAAGTCTTCTACAGTATTAATCATTTTACTATCGTTAGATTCTTCAATGAATGCATCTGCAGCCTTTTGAAAGTCAACTTCTGCATTATCATATGCTCTTCCATTAGTAGCAATCATACCCATTTGGTTCAAAAGATCTTCAAAAGTGTCAATCCAGTCATCAACATCTTTAGAAGTGCTAGATGAGCTATCTAGCGCAGCTTCAATAGTTTCCAAACTTTCTATCTTTGTTTTAGTACCACTTATGCTTGCTTTCAAATCACACGTTTCATACAAAAGCGTGTTAGCATCTGCCTTCAGTTCTTCAGGAAGTTTTTCTTTGTTTGTTTCAATGAACCTCTCATGATTCTCTACATCACTCACCAAGCCAATAAGCGCAAGCTTTTGTTTTGTTGGATACTTTTCAAGAGTCTTTTGTGTTTTCATTTGTTGTATTATCCAGTGAATTCGATAGGCTCCTTTTATCGTTTCTTCTTCATCTGTCAAAATTTTTCCATTTGAGTATGCTACTGGAATCCACACGTCATCAAATTCAACAACCCAATACTTCTGATCAAGTTCAACCGGATAAGCCGGATTACTTTGAGGTTGAGTAACCAAATCAGGATATTTGAGCTTAGCAAGTGACGCTGCTTTGTTCCAAGTAATATTGCCTTCATCTGCAATAGCTAGACTTAGCAGCAAAAGCAAAAGCAGAGCAATTTTTTTCATCAAAAACATTTAACGAGAGTTAATATAAAAAACCGATGGCTTCATAAGCTCTGCATGCACAGAGTAGTGTTTGTAGAACCAGAAACACCTGGAAATATAGGGGCTTTAGCAAGAACAATGGCTAATTTTGGCTTGAAAGAGCTTGTTCTAGTCAATCCATGTGAAATTGATGAAAAAGCAAAGGCCAGGGCAGTAGGTGCTTTGCCCATTCTAGAAAATGCTCAGATCATGGCATTTAACAAAGCAATACACGGATTTGATGCAGTAATTGGAACTACTGCTAGAGTATACTCAGATTATAATACTACTAGAGCATTTGTAACTCCAAGAGAACTCTCCAAACAGTTCAAAAAAACAAAGGGAAATTACTGCTTTGTACTAGGACGCGAATCTAGTGGCCTAAAGAACAATGAGCTACGAAAATGTGACATTTCTGTACATATACCCTGTTCACCCGGGTATCGAGCATTAAATATTACACATGCAGCGGCAATCCTATTTTATGAACTTTTTTCAGAAAAAGAAAATAAAAGTCGAACAAGCACTCAACGTCAAAAACAAGACATGCTCACGCTTTTTGAAAAACTTGCTCTTTCTGTTGATATGCGAAATCCTAAAAATGCAGTAAAACAATTCAATAGTGTCATTTCTAGAGCTTTTGTATCTGGAAGTGAAGCTCAAGGAATAAGCGGTGTTTTGAGCAGGGCTTATGACCGCATGGAAAAAAGAAACGTTTAAATATCCTCTCCTCGAATAACACAGTATGCCCGAATCTCAAATAACTCCAGAACAGATTACCCTCAAGCTGGTTGAAGGACTTAAAATTTTGAAAGAAGAACTGAAAGCATGGCGAGCTGAAAGCAGAAGAAACGAAGAAAAAATAATAGAAATCGAAGCAAAACTTGATGAAGTCCTCAGTAAAGGGTGTGGTTCTGGCATAATGCCTGCTGAAATACAAGGACTTGAAGAAAAGGCAGCTAGGCTTTCTCAGCAGTATGTTCAAATTCAAACAGAAATGAAAAACATCATCGAATTCAACAAGAAAGTAAATGCTTTGAAAAGAATGCTTGATGAACTAGGAGAAAAAAGCGAAGTAAGTGATGATGATTTAAACACTAAAATTGACACTCTCGAAAAAACCGTGCTCTCCATGAGTGAAAAAATAGTTGAAGTAGGCAAAATTAAATCCAGTATTTCTGATATTAAAGGTTCATCCTCTCCAGAAATAGAAGCAAAACTTTCTAGTCTACGGTTAATGCTTGAAGAAATAGGCGATGGACTCTCTCAACTGAACCGTTTGAAAATGCAGTTAGATAAAGTAGAATCTGAAACCCAAAGAAACATGACAGAGATGACTGAAATACGTGACAGACTAGAACAAGTAGGAATGGGAGAATTTGATGCAGGACCACCAGAAGGTGTTCAGGAACTACGTGATAGAATAGATGAACTTTCAGATAGAATGGGCAAGGGATTTGCTGCAGGATCCGAAGAAGAGTTCATGAAAAAAGTTAAGTCAGAAATGAACAAATGGCTTGAAGATACAAAAGAAAATTCTAAAGCACTTGAACAGTTCAAAAAAGATATAAAACAAGTAGAAGCAAAAGCAGGCGAGACCAAGCAACTCAAAGAACACTTAAATAAAATAAACAAAGACATTGAAGTATTACAAAAAAAGAATGTTAAAATGGATGGTCTTGCTAACGTCTTGACAAAGCACGGAGACGAAATTGATCAAGTTTATTCATTCATAGGAAAAGAAAAACTAGACATCGAAAACTTGGAAGCATCACTAAAAGAAACGCACAACAAGCTATCTAATCGGGAAAAAGAAAGTGCTTTACGCTTAACTCAGATAGAAAAAATGAAAGAAATGTTAAAAGTACTGAAAGCAAAAGATGATTTGTCAGACAAAGATCGTAAGAGACTAGAAGACAAAATGCAACTTTTTGCTAAAGAAATCGGTAAGGTTCATGAATTAGGTGAAATGGGTCCAAAATACTTTACAGACATAAAAACTGACTTAGATGCTTGGCATAACGAAACAAAACATAACCAGCAAAAGCTAGTAGAAATGAGAAACAAAATTGGAAACCTCAATCAAAAAATTGAACAAGCGGTTAAACTAAAAGTAGAAGTAAGTAAGCTAGGAGAAGGCCTTTCAACAATAGTAAATGACACAGCTCAAAACTTCTCAGAACTCAAGAAAGCAATTCTCATGCATGGAGAAGAATTTGAAAGCCTTTACTCACTAATAGGTAAAGAAGAACTAGACATAGAAAAAATGGGCATGCGACTGACTGACTTCAGGAAAAAACTTGCTGAATGGCGATTACTTAACGATGAAAGCATAAAGCAAAGTAAATATCTTCAATCCAAACTTGATGACTTGCGAGGCAAAGTAAGCGGAAAGAAAGGATTACCCATAGTAATAAATGAGTTGGAAGAAGTTACAAAAGAGATTGAACTCTTGAAAATGGAAGAACAACGCATGGACAAAATGGAAGTAGAACTTGAAGAACTACGCAAGAAAATTGTCCAAATCCAAGGAATGAAAACAGAAGTAAAAGACTTAGAAAATACTCTAGCAACAATCGCAGATAACATGAAAAGCTTCCAGGAACTACGCAAAGACTTATCCAGACATGCAGATGAGCTTTTAGCAATTCATGCAGCAGTAGGCAAAAAAGACATAGAAATAAAGCGTTTGGATGCTACTGTAAGCGGTTTCCATTCCAAGCTTAAAGATTGGGAAAAAGCAACATATCATGCAACCAAGCAAACTCAAGTAGTAGCACAAAAACTAGAACGTCTTTCACATCGCTTGACTGGAAAAGAAGGCATCCCAAAGCTTTCCAGAGAATTATATGACTTAACAAAAGAGATTAAGCTATTGGAAAGAGAATACATTTCTCTTGACAAGAAACAAAAAGACATGCTACTCTTTGATGATAAAATTGAGCACACAGTACAAAAAGCACTCAGAGATAAAATCACTAAAAAAGAACTGGAAGACGAATTTAACAAGATACAAAGCATAAAAAAGAAAACATTTCCTTTCAGTTCAATCAAAGAAGGAACAAAAGAAGCAGCACGTTTGACCTCAGGAAAACAATCACCAAACATTAAATCAAAACTAACTCAGTTCCTAAACAAACTAGAAAAAGCATCAAAACAAGACAAAGATCTGGTTTGGGAAGAATACGAGAAAAAAATACTCAAATCTATTGACAGTACACTAAGGAAAGAAAAAACGAGAATAAAAAAAGCCAGGTTATCCGGCAAAGACGTTTCCAAACAAAATCTCATCTATGCTAAAGCAGAAATGCGTTTTGTTACATTAGAAAACGCGTTTTCTTCTAGAGACCTAAAGAAAGTAGCAGCACTCATCGGAAAAATAGCAGAGCTGAAAGCCCATCTATAAGACTTTCAGCAAACTAATTTCACTATTTTCCAATTCAAGTAAATGGTCAAAGCGTTGTTTTGCATGTTTTTCAATCTTTTTGATATCTTCTTCTTTAAGATGCTTGAACCTTCTCTGGCCACGTAGATATTCTTCAGCAGGCTTGAGTTCAGACGGTTTAGTGTTGAGTTTTAATTTTCCTTCCTCAATCTCATATAATGCCCACAAACCTGTTTCTACAGCAGCTTTAGCATACTTGATTGTTTTAGCTCCATCGCAACCCCATCCTACTGGGCAAGGACAGTGCACATGAAGATATTTTGGTCCTTTGATTGATAGAGCTTTCTTAATCTTTGCTTGGAAATCTTCTGGATATGCAATGCTTGCTGTAGCAACGTACTTCAATCCATGTGCAACAGCTATGAAAGGCACGTTTTTCTTCCATTCTTGTTTGCCGGCGATTTCAGTTCCTGCTGGAGATGTAGTAGTTGCAGCACCAAAAGGTGTTGCTCCGCTTCTTTGCACTCCAGTATTCATATATGCTTCATTGTCGTAGCATAAGAAGAGCACATCATGTCCTCTTTCCATTGCACCGCTTAATGCTCTAAAGCCTATATCAACCATTCCTCCGTCTCCTGCTAGTGCGATGACTTTAACATCGTCTTTTCCTTGCTTGATAAGAGCTTCTTTGACTCCAGATGCAACAGAAGAAACATTTTCAAAAAGTACGTGAATCCATGGCACTTTCCAGGATGTTTCCGGGTATGCAGTGGATGTTACTTCCATACAGCCAGTTGCTTCACAAATAACAACGTTTTTGCCTGTTGCTCTAAGCATTTGTCGTATTGCTATTGCTGGTCCACATCCTGCACAAGTACGATGTCCAGGAGCCAAAAGTTCATTTTCTGGTTCATTCATTTGGATCACCTCTAAGGAACTCAATTTTATCATTTTGGTCTTTCATTCTGTCAACAAAATTACTGATATTCTTTTTTGTTGTGTCAATGCCGCCTAAACCACCAACCACGTTATTGATTCTGACATTTTTCCCAGCCAAGATGCTTTTTATTTCATGGTATAGTGCGCCACTTGCCATTCCTAGAGCAACATCCTTTTCGAATACTATGATGTTTTCTTTTCCTTCCAGTGCTTTCACAAGTTCTTCTTTTGGGAATGGTCGATAGCATCGTATCCGAACAAGTCCGATGTCATCGCGTTCGTCCACAACTTCTTTTATTGTGCCACAAACTGAACCCATAGCCACTATCACTGTTGGTTTATCACTCTTGTATTCTTCAATGATACCATCACCATACGCTCTTCCGAATTTTTCAGCGAATTCGTTATGAACTTTTTTGACCACTGTTTTTGAGTTCATTATCGCATCGCTTAATTCTTTTCGCATTGCTGCATATGGCTTTGGATATGCAAATGGTCCTTGTGTTATTGGTTTGTTAGGATCAAGAAATGCATGTTTTGGTGTGTATGGTGGCAAGAATGCATCAACTTCGTTCTGTTCTGGAACTTCTAGTGGTTCATATGTATGGCTTAGCACGAATCCATCCATGCATACAAATACTGGGAGCAATACTCCGGCATCTTCTGCGATTTTGTATGCTTGTATTGTTGTATCAAGTGCTTCCTGGTTAGTTTCGCAGTAAATCTGCAGCCATCCTGAGTCACGTTCAGCGAAAGTGTCTTGATGATCATTCCAAATGTTGATTGGTGCAGAAATTGTGCGGTTGACTATTACAGTTACTATTGGCAATCGCATTCCTGCTGCTGCATAGACTACTTCAGTCATCAAAAGAAGTCCTTGAGAGGAAGTTGCTGTGAATGCACGAGATCCTGCTGCAGAAACGCCTACACAAGCACTCATTGCAGAAAATTCTGATTCTACTGTGATGAATTTTGTATCCATTTTTCCATCTGCAATTAATTGTGCTAGTCCTTCAGGGATGTGTGTTGAAGGTGTAATCGGATACATTGCTAGTACATCTGGTTTGCATAGTTTGACTGCGTGAGCAACGCCATGAGATCCTTCCATTACTTCACTCATTTTTTCTCAACCTCCATTGTAATAGCTTTGAAAGGACATTCTTCAGCACAGATTCCGCAACCTTTACAATAATCCATGTTTGCTTTTGCGCCTTGTTCATTTATGCTGATGATTCCTTCCGGGCAAAATTTTTGACAAATGCCACATCGCTTGCATTTTTCATTGTCAAAAATAGGTTTGAATGTTCTCCAGTCTCCTGTTTTAGTTTTTGCTGAGCTTCCTGGTTCGTATATGATTCCCCCAATAGTAGTTTCCATTATAATCACTTTGTTTCCTCATATGTACGTTTGATTGCACTTGCATTCTTTTCTCCTATAGATCCGGGATAGCGTTCTTTTATGGTTTCTACAACACTATCAATGTTTACTATGCCAGTGGCTTTCACGAGCGCGCCTAGCATTGGAGTGTTAACGAAAGGTTTTCCAATTTCTTCTAGGGCTATCTTGGTTGCATA
>JAIOSL010000012.1 GCA_021107635.1 archaeon
AAAGAAGAAGAGAAAAAGGAAACTCCGAAAGAAGCAGCTCCAAAGAAAGAAGACAAACCAAAAGAGAAAGAAACACCAAAAGACGAGCCTAAAAAAGAAGAAAAGCCAGCAGAGAAAAAAGAAACACCAGAAAAAGAAGTCCTAAAAGAAGAAAAACCTGAAAAAGACGCTCCAAAGAAAGAAGAAAAAAAAGAAGACAAACCAGAGGAGAAAGAGGCTCCGAAAAAGGAAAAACCAGTAGAGAAGAAGGAAACTCCAAAAAAAGAATCAAAGAAAGAAGCACCAAAAGAAAAACATAAAAAAGACAAACCAAAAGAAGAGAAGAAGGAGTGAGACAATTGCCAAGAGAAGGAGTTCCAGCAGAAGTCAAAGAAATTGTAGTCAGAACAGGCGTCTACGGAGAAATTTATCAAGTAATGGCCAAAGTACTTGAAGGACCAGATAAAGGCCGAGTAATGCGCAGAAACATCAAAGGACCAATACGCGTTGGAGACGTACTTATACTCTTAAACACTAAAACAGAAGCAAAACCAATCAGAGCGAAGTGATCTTAATGAAATGCTCTTTCTGTGGAAAACAAATACCTAAAGGAGAAGGCAAAATAGTAGCCTCAAAAAGCGGAGACGTGCTCTTCCTCTGCTCAACGAAATGCGAAAGAAACCATAAAATGGGCAGAAAATCACAGAAGATCCCATGGACTGAACGATACAAAGAATTCAAAAATGAAGGCAGCAAAGACAAGAAAAAAGAGAAAAAAATCGTTGAGAAAAAACCTACAAGAAAAAGAGTCCCAAAGAAACAAAGGCGCGAAGAAAGACACAAAAAGAGAGCAGAAAAAAAGGCCAAGAAAAAAACAGATAAGAAAAAGCCAGTTAAGAAAGAAAAGAAAAAGGAATGAGAGTATGCTTAGCTTTAACAGCAAGATTATTCTCGTTTCCTTTCTTATTTTAACAGCATCAATAGGTTGTTTAGCTCCTAAAGAAAATCTAGCTTTAGAAAGAATAGCAGAATCTATCATCTCTATCCCACCCGTACTAGGAACTTCATTGGAAGGTATGGAACAGAACCTAGTCTTAGATGGAGAAGACGTAACCTCAAAACAGGTAGCTCAAAAAGTAAGAGAGATAGCCAAAGAAAGAAACATTGCTATGCACAAAGATATAACTTCTGAGCAGATAAAATTTGTTGTTATTGAGGGAACATGTGAACCGTGTGAAGATGAGGAAATAATCGTTAAAGAAGACCAGATTGAAGTAAAAACACAGTTCATGATTGTACTCAAACATTTGGTCAAGTGGGATGGGAAAAAGTATATTATACATATTAAAGACCACAGATAGGTGATTCAAATGGAAAAGACTTTCGTAATGATAAAACCAGACGCAATGCAGAAAAGCTTAGCTTTTGAAGTATTCTCAAGACTGGAAAAAGCAGGATTAAAACCGGTTGCAATGAAAATGCTAAAACTAGATGATGTAAACCTTGATGTGCATTACGCTCATCATGCAGACAAATCTTTTTTTAACGACTTGAAAACATTCATGAAAGAAAGCCCAGTCATAGCCAGTGTCTGGGAAGGAGAAAATGCAGTAACCAAAGTTAGAGAATTGATAGGCGCGACAAACCCAGAACAAGCATCTGCAGGAACAGTCAGACACGATTACGGCGAAAACATCCAACGCAATCTAGTTCATGCATCTGATGGACCAGACACAGCAAAAGAAGAAATTGGACGATTTTTCAATGAAAATGAAGTAATCAACTGGTAAACTTTTTAAATACGGAATGCTTTGATGTTCCACATGATGCTAAAACAAATAAAATACTGGTTTCTATCCCTTTTCAAAGCAAAAGAAACAGCCAAAACATTCAAAAAAACAGGTATTGAACAAGGCATTTGGAATATAACATTATCACACTTAGTTCCAGCTCTATTCATGATAGCACTAATCGTATCAATAAACCAAAACACCATCCAACAACTCATAAGACCACTTGGAATTCTAGTTATTGGCGTAGTCTCGTGGATGAGCAGAAGTTATGTTTATCACTTAAGTGCCACACTCCTAGGTGGAAAAAGCAACTACAAAAACTATGCAGGACTACTCTCATTCCCACTAGCAGGAACAATAGCAATAGGAACAATACTCTTAGCAGGATCAATTTATGTATACCTAGATGCAACAATAGCATATCTTATCCTAATACTCCTCCCATTAGCTTCAATAATCAAAATAACAGAAAACACTCACAAAATAACAACAAAAAAAGCAGCCATAGCAGTAATCATTCCAACAATAGCAATGGTCCTACTATCTTTTTTATTTTCAGCCAATGGGATCATAATATTCTAAGAGAAAAATCTTTACTGTTAACAGATTTAGTCAAACAACCCATAGAAATAAAATCCGGCTTTAGCTTAGCATAACCATCTAAATTCTCAAAATCAATTCCACCGGAAATTTCAACCTTAACAGGAAACGCCCTTAAAGCAGTTAATGCTTCATCAGCTTCTCTGACAGAAAAATTATCTAACATTACCATGTCCGCTCCTGCTCTCGCAACATCCAAAGCCTCGTCTAGAGACATAGCTTCACATTCAACTTTTAATCCACTCTTTTTAGCTTTTTTGACTGCTTCAGTAATGCTATCAAAATAAGACAAGTGATCCTTCTTCAACAAAACCATTTCGCTTAAATCCCGCCTATGAGGCCATGAACCACCTGTTTTAGCTGCCTTCTTATCAAACTCTCGTAAACCAGGCAGTGTTTTGCGCGTCACAGCAGTTTTAACTCCATATTTGCTTGCTATGCGTTCTGCTTTCCTGCATTGAGATGCAACACCACTCATTCTACCAATCAAATTTAATGCTGTCCTAACCACCGGAAACAATTTTTTATTAACTCCGCTAACCCTTAGAACAGTTTCACCATCACTACACTCTTCTCCATCCTTTCTAGAAAACTCTACTTTCAAGCCCTGTGATTCAAAAAGTTCTTTAGACTCGGACAAACCAGACAACACACAATCCTCGTGAGCAACTATCTCACCAACACACTCCTGTTCAGGCACAAGCACAGCAGTAACATCCTCATCAAACCTATCCTCATCAAGATAAAATTCTAATTCTTTTCTCATAAAACATCTGATCCTTTTCTTTTATGCTCAGTCTCATTCATTCTTGCCTTAAGACCATTTCCACCACTTTTAAGCCTAGCATCAATTTCAGTATAAGAAAAACCAAGCTCTTGCTCATCAGTCTGACCAACCCAAAAACTAGCAGTAGGACTTTTCTCTATTACGTGCTCTGGCACTCCAAGCTCACAAGCTAAAGATTTAACCTGAGTTTTATAAAGACTGCCTATTGGCAAAACATCACAAGCAATATCACCATGTTTAGTAAAATAACCCAAAAGCCACTCCGTTTTATTACCAGTACCAACAACAAGAGCACCATGCTTTCGCGCAAAATAATAAAGCATAGTCATTCTAGTTCTAGCCATGATATTGCCTTTATCTACTTTATCAAGGATAGAAAGCTCATCACATAGTCTATCTACATGACATTTAATAGAAAAGGTTTCCAAAGTTACACCAGTTGCAGATACTACTGCTTGTACGTCCGAATCTTCTTCATAATACGGCAAAGAATAAGCTAAAACATTCTCTTTACCAAGAGCTTCCACTAACAAAAAGCAAACCACGCTCGAATCAAGACCGCCACTCAACCCAATCACTGCTTTTTCAAACCCTTTTGAAGAAAAGTAAGTTTTAATCTTTTGTACTAGTTGTTCGTGCATGACAGAAACTTTTAACCATCAACATAAATAAAACACTCTTTTCCGGCAAGTTTGACCGTAACAAAACCAAAACAAGACAAAATGTATATTAATCCTAGAAGAGAAGAAATACCCAATGAAAATAAGCTATTTTATAGGAAAAGAAAACTTCATTTGCATAGACTCTCTAAAAAACGTTCGAAAATCGCTTAAAAAGCTAGGCAAAGAAATGAAAGAATGGACTCCAGAAGAACAAGTAGACCTAGTGATGGTCTTTGGAGGAGATGGCGCGCTCCTACAAGCACTACAAAAAATGAAAGACACGCCTGTACCTGTACTAGGAATTAATTGTGGAGAACTAGGATTTATGATGGAAGTAAGCCACGCAAACTATGAAAAATTCCTTCCTCCCCTCCTAAGAGGAGAATACAAAATAGAAAAAAGAGACCGCCTAAAAATCAAAGGCAAAAAAACCATGTACGCGCTTAACGAAGTAGTCATCGCACCATCCGAATCAGCAACCCTAATGCGTTATACTCTAAGGATAAATGGTGAAAGCATGTGGAGAGACTCTGCTGATGGCCTAGTAGTATCAACTCCAACAGGCAGTACTGCATACGCTCTTTCAGCTGGAGGACCTATTATAGCTCCTGAAGCCAAAGTTTTTGAAATAGTGCCAAACAATTCTGTCAACCAAGCAAGAAGAAGCCTTGTACTCCCTCATAACGCTAAAGTAGAAGTTGAAATAGTCGAAAGTCCAGTAGACTGTCAAATAATCCTAGACGGAAAAGACCGATTCAAGTGTGGAGAACGCATTAATATCACGATGAGTGACAAACCAGCACTTTTCGTCAGAATGTTCCCATCATATTCAGCTCTTTCCAGCAAAATAAAAAAGAAAGTAGACGTTTTTGAAAATCACATAGTGCGCGGAGAATCACCTTCATCCAAGTTCATCCTGAAAATAATTGAATTTGAAGGCCCGCTCACTCAAAAAGAAATCATCAAAGCCACCCAACTTCCAGCGCGCACTGTAAGAAGAAACCTAGAAAATTTGATAAAGAAAGGAGTAATAGTTAAAAAGCCGTTCCTTGAAGACCCCAGACAATCTTTGTATCTCATAGCTGATTGAAAAAGTCTTATAAACCTTGATTGCATAGACTCTTCATGGAAGATGAACGCTTTGAACCAACCAGAAGAGTCTATCCCCATAAAAGCTTTGAATCTTTAGGCATAGGAACACGAGTAAAATATTGGTTCTCATCCCTGTTTAATGGGACTGCTGCAGCAAAAGAACTAAAAGGGAAAGTGGGAATTGGTACAGGCTTCTTAAACATAATACCTGCATTAATAATCACAGATACAATAATCTTAGCACTTGCAAGTATTTTCGTGATTTTGAGAGGAGAAGCTGTTGTGTCTACAATTGGGTTAATAGGCGCTGCAGTAGCTATTACTTCAATAATAGGAGTAGTATTTTGGCTTATAAATTCTTTCTTGACTCATGTTATTGCCACTGCACTTGGTGGTAATGGAAATTATAATGAATATGCTGGACTCGTAAGTTTTCCCCGGTCTGGAGCATGTATGTTAGGTATCCCATGCGCGTTTATTCCTTTTCTAGGCGGCATTATGCAGTTAGTAATAGGGATAGCCATACTCTCAGCTGAAGTAAAGATAACCAAAGAGGAATATGGGATAAGTAAATTAAAATCATTCGTAGCAGTTATAACATCTGGAATCGCAATAGTGCTCATATTAATTGTTTTAGCAGTAGTTTTGGCATATTCTTCAATAATCCAGTTTTAGAGGTCCATGAACTAGTGATATAACTTGTGTTCTTGAACATACTCAGCCACACTCTTAGGAACAAAAGTATGAAGATCTTTACCACTAGAAACCTTTTTACGAAGTTGAGTACTTGAAAGTTTAGGAGAATCACATACAAGATTGTATCCAAATTCCAGTTTCTTTGGCTTTCTTGATACAACAATAAAATCAACCTCTGCCTTGAGCGCCTCTGCCTCACGCCACTTATCAAAATCTTTTAGACTGTTTTCACTTATAACAAAAGAAAAATTAGTAGTAGGATACTTGCGCCTTAAACGCTTAACAGTGTTAGCAGTATAACTGATGCCGCCTGATTCCATTTCAAAACGACTAACACTAGTCATCAACACACCCATTGTTCCAAGCACACACATCCTATAACGATCCTGAATAGGCGCTAACTCTTTCCCAAAAGCATGATTGTTACAAGGCATAACCCATACTTGCCTAAAATTGCGAGCAAGACATTTAACCACTGCTAGGTGTCCATCATGGAAAGGATTGAATGACCCACCAAAAACTGCTATTCTTTTTCTAGCGTACTCTGAAAATGACCTCATCTCTATCGATCCTTATGAATGAATGCAATGGCTTATTTTGTTTGGGATAATCTTCCCTATAATGAGTGCCTCTGCTTTCTTTCCGAGCTAAAGCAGATGCCATAACAAGCTCTGCTAGTTTACTAGAAATTTTACTCAATCCATCTTTTAAAAGGTTCTCGTTTCGTATCACTCCACAATACTTCCACATTATCTCTTTTGTTTCTTCTGAAGGCACTTTTCCAATCAAACAAGGCTCACCAGCATTCCTAGTTTCCTCTTTTGATGCTGCATTACTAGCTCTTGCTCCAAAAACCAATGCCTCTAAGAGAGAGTTACTTGAAAGACGATTTGATCCATGTATCCCAGTACAAGCTACTTCACCACACGCAAAAAGACCGTTTATGCTAGTTCTACCATTCAAATCTGTGTGCACTCCACCCATAGTATAATGCGCAGCAGGAGCTATTGGCACAAGTTCCTTTGCTAAATCAACACCCATATTCAGACACTCTTTGTAAATGTTCGAAAACCGTGATTTCAAGAAATCATGATTTATACCAGTAGCATCAAGAAAAAAAGTATTTCCATTAAGACTCTTCTGTTGCATAACCCTAGCAGTTAAATCCCTGCCAGAAAGTTCCTTCAAAGGATAATCTTTCATTAAACGATCCCCCTTCTGATTAACTATCAAAGCTCCTTCTCCGCGCAACGCCTCGGATAACAAGAAATTCTTGAACACAGTAGGATGAAACTGACCAAACTCTAAATCCTTCAATTCCGCTCCAGCATGATACGCTAACAAAAGCCCATCCCCAGTTATATTTTGGTGCGTAGTGTTATGAGAATAAAGTGCGGAAAACCCGCCAGAAGCAAGAACAACCGTTGCAGGTATCTGTTCTACGTTTCCATTTCTTTCAAAAATAATTCCATTACATTGCTCTTTTTCAGTTAACAGTCCAACCACACGACCCTCTTCTCTGGGTATATCCTGAGTTAACTCTTCCATGAAAGAAAGCATATTCTTTCCAGTAAAATCACCGATGTGCAAAATTCTGTTCCGGGAATGAACTGCTTCTCGCCCAAGTCCCTCATCAAACTTCAAACCTAATTCTGTTAGTTCAGTTACTCTCTCAAACCCTTCTTTCACTAACACATTCACAGCATGTCTATCACAAAGACCATTGCCTGCTTGAAGAGTATCATTAAAATGAAGAGCAGTACTATCACTTTCTCCTACCGCAGCTGCAATACCACCTTGTGCTTTTTCAGAACTTGATCCTTTTTCAGAAACTATTAAAACTTCACAACCAAGATTAGCACAACGAAACGCAGTAAATAAACCTGCTAAACCGCTCCCTACTATAACTACTCTATGCATGCTCGCATTATTTTATCTTTTACAATAAAAAAAGGACAGCCTATCGGCTAGTCTGTCCAAAGCATAAAATAAAAAAGGCAGAATGGCCGGGAGTTTCCTCCCAGGGTTAAGCAGGAAGTGTCTCTTCCATGTCTGCCGTTGTTTCATCTAGAGAATCTACAATAGCTTCAACTTTAGGTTCTATTTCCTCTGGCAACTCTCCACCGAAAACAAGATCATGATATGCATCACGTAGTTTCCTAAGTGTATCTCTCAAGTTTTCAAGTGCTTCTTTAGCTGCCTCAAAGTCTCCTTCATCGTAAGCTGTTTTTGCTTCATTCCAGTAGCCTTCTGCTTCTGCATGAATACTCTCTAGTTCAGTTACATCAAGACCTAAAGAATCAAGCTCTGAGATTATTGTTTCAGTGCGTTCTATGACTCGATCTCCAACACCAACCCAGTGACGTATTCTAAATTTTAAAGGAATGTCTACTTGCAAATCTCTGACAATCTGAGCAAGCTCCCTAGAAAGCCCAAGTATCTCTGAATGAACAGAAATTACTTCCAAATTATCGTGCGCGTCCAAAGCTGCTTCCAAATCGGATCTTTTGTCTTCTATTTCACCAAGCTTAGCTTGAGCCAGCGTTATATCATAACTATGATTCTCAAGCCTGTCTAGGATATTTTGCGCGCGTTCTACACGAAGGTCAAAAATTTCGAGAGCATTCTCTTTTCTTTTTTCCCAGTAAGCATCTCTAAGATCATCCAATTCACTTTCATGTTCTGCTAATGCATCCGTTACTTTAGCTAAAATTTGAAGCGCTTTTCCATTATGTTGTCTCGTTCGTTCTCTTGATTCTACTCGGAAATCACTGCTAACTCCTCTAAGATCACGTAAAGCATTATTGATTGCTATGTGAGTAGTCAACGTTTGCAAATGATTTGCCTGATCTGAAAATTCTTCTTTAATGGTCGGCATTTTACCTGAGCTTGCATTACCCAGTTCATCAAAGTATTCTATGACTGCTTGCATGCCAATCTCTTGGGTTCTGGTCAGAATGTTTATATGTGCTTTCCTAGTGTCTACTTGCCTGTCCAAGACAGGAAAGTCAGCAAAAGCAATGCTACAAACTATTAGCATAGCAAAAAGTGCTAGAAAAAATCTTTTCATGTTAGATCACCTAATCCTTCCTCTTCTTCAGTGTAATTAAAATCTTCTATTTCCAAATTACTAGAAGTACACTCTATTGAACAACAACTAAATGAATCTGATGCATCAAGCCATTCAGCTGAACAATCTTCATCCATTCCACAAACAAAACCATTCAAGTCAGAACATGTGTTGCCTGTAGGCTCTGGTTCTGGCTCAGGTTCTGGCTCTGGTTCCGGCTCTGGTTCTGGTTCGGGCTCTGGTTGTGGTTCTGGTGGTTTTTCTCCATCAGTACAGCCAATTAGTAGAGTAGCTGCAACAACCAATACGATTAAAGCAAAAAGTTTAATTGCCATGATGGTTTCCTCTGTTATTTGTTAATAATAAGAGGTTTAAATAATTAGCGTTTTTTTGGGATAAGTAAACAAGACAAACCGGTTAGATTCCATTAAAGTTAAACAGCGAGAATGCACCCATTCTTGCACAAACATATTGTCCATTCAATACGGTTAAAACGTGCCTAGATGAGAATACGCAGATTATCTGCTAGTTCTATTCGATTAACTTTTCCTATTTTTTTCTTGATTATAATGCCTTTCGAAGTCATGCGTTCGACTAGCCTATGAGTCTGGACTTTAGTCATTCCAGAAACGCGTGTTAATTCGTATTGATGCACTGAACCGTTGTTTTTAAAGAGAAGTTCTATTACTTCTTTCTCAGGGCTGGTTAGAGAGGTAAGGAACACTTTTCTAACTTCTTTTTTATCAAGACCATCTTCAGTAGTTCTCTTAGACATTATGTAATATGATGCAGCTGCAGTGCCTAATGCAGTAAACAGTATTACAGGAATGAAATACATTGCTTGCTCTTTACTAATTTCAAAAGCCAGCAATTGCATGAAGAGATCCTTGTCCATACGCTGCGGAGGCATATTAGATGTTCTGGATGGAACGTTGGTTGGGTTGTTTCTGGATAGGTTTGGCGTGGAAGGTAGAGTATCCGGAGAGACAGTCGAATTCATGCTTAGAATTAAAGACGCTAAGATACCAACTAAAGAAAAAAAGACGATTACAGCGATTATTCCAAGCTTTTTATCCATGGAAAAAGGTTAGGAAGAAGCGCTTTCTTAAGGGTTTCGTTTTCTGAAACCGTGGTTACGCAAAACTTCTATAAAAGTTTCAGTAACAACGCTATTGCAGCGAAAGCTGCTGGAGGTGAAAAAATGGATTTGAAAATACTCGGCCTCGCAGGCATATTTTTCATAGGCGTGTTAGCAGTAGGCGCAATGGCAACGGAAGCTTCAGCGGAAGGCATTCTTCCTAGAGGATTACCTTTTTCTGAAAACCATCAACAAGTAATGGAAACAATTGAAAACGGAGACTATCAAGCATGGTCTGAACTAGTTGAAGGACACCCGATAGCAGAACAAATCAACGAAGAAAATTTCGCTAGCTTTGCTGAAATGCATAAACACATGAAACAAGCAAAAGAAATAAGAGAAGAACTTGGCCTACCAGACAATGGTATGCATAGAGGTATGCGAGAAATGCGCGGAAAACGCATGCATATGATTCAAAACTGTAATTGTGCACCTGCATAAGACAAACCGGCAGAGGTTAATACCTCTGCCCCCCCAAAAAGAGTATAGGAAGAGAAAAAGATGGAAGAGATAATACGATTGGAAGACGTTTGGAAAGTTTACAAGATGGGAGAAGTAGAAGTAATAGCACTCAAAGGAATAAACCTGAAAATAGAAAGAGGAGACTTTGTCATAATAGCAGGCCCCAGTGGCAGCGGAAAAAGTACCATGCTCAACCAAGTCGGCTGCCTAGACACACCCACAAAAGGCAGAGTATACTTGGATGGCCAAGACATAACAAAACTAAGAGAATCACAGCTAGCCCAGACCAGAGGAAAGAAAATCGGGTTCGTCTTCCAACAATTCAACCTGATATCCACCTTAAACGCCCTTGACAACGTCATCCTTCCACTTGACTTCCAAAACGTCAGTAGCAAAGAAGCCAAAGAAAGAGCATTAGAATCACTCGAACTTGTCGGACTAAGCGAAAGAATCGAACACCTCCCCTCCCAACTATCAGGAGGAGAAAGACAACGCGTAGCTATTGCTAGAGCCATCGCAGTAAACCCGGAAATCATTCTCGCTGACGAGCCAACTGGAAACTTGGACAGCAAAACAGGAAAAACAATCATAGACATATTGATGAAAATCCACAACAACGGAAAAACCCTTATACTTTCAACACACGACCCCGACCTCATGAAACTGGCCAAACGGAACGTCCACTTAAAAGACGCGCAAATAGAAAAAATCGAAAGGTGAAAAAAATGAAGATAACACACGTTGGAATGCTGCTCGTGCTCTGCATGAGCCTCGCATCAGCAGACATATACGAAATTCCCACAATAACCCTCTCCACGCTAGGTCAAACCCCCGACCCAGCAGTAGCAGGAGGAATAGTAGAAGTCAAACTACAGCTTGAAAACACAGGATATATCGAAGTGAACAACATAACCATCGGACTTGACTATGAATACCCGCTCACGCAAATACCTGGCGAACCGGAAAGCATTACAATCAAAACACTCGCTCCAAAATCCGAAGACTATGGAACCACAAACCTAATCTTCAAAGTCGGCATAGACCCAACTGCAGCCGAAGGAGAATACAAACTGAAAATCACGCGCAAAGCCGAAGGAATCACCTGGTATGATAGCATAGAATCTGTTACCATTCGAGTGACAGGCGAAGAATTCGCAGCCCTTGCCCTCGACACAACAGAACTACAACCAGGAGAAGAAACAAACGTAATATTCACAATAACAAACACTGGAGACGCTCCCCTCCAAAACCTTGCGTTTTCCTGGGTTGAAGAAGATGGAACCATACTGCCAATCGGCTCAGACAACACCCAGTACATCAAACAACTAGCTGTAGGCAAAAACAAAAACCTTGACTACACTATGGTAGCAGACATGGACACAGATCCAGGACTCTATAAGCTCGACCTCAAATTAGAATATGAAGTCCTAGACTCCTCCGGAAACAGAGTCAAATCCGCGTTAAACCGAGAAATAGGGATCATAGTGGGAGGACAAACCAGTTTTGACGTAACATTCTCAGAAAGCTCGGAAGGCCAGACATCACTATCTGTTGCAAACATTGGAAACAACCCAGCACTAGCAGTTACTGTGAGAGTACCAGAACAAGACTCTTACTCAGTGAGCGGAAGTACTGCATCAATAATCGGAAACCTAGACAGCGGAGACTACACCATAGTCTCATTCCAGATAATCCAAAAAGCAGTTATGAAAGATGGAAGTCCTTCAGGAAAACTGGAAGACACTCCATTCTCACGGACAAACCAATACAACAACCTGAAAGTACTCATAGAATACACCGATACCACAGGAGAAAGACAGACAATAGAAAAACTAGTTCCAATACAGTTCAAGACTACCAAAAATATGAGAACAACAAAAACAAGCTCAGGTCTAAACCTACCTTGGGAAATTGTAGGCATAGCATTGCTATTGCTTATGGTAATAGGATTCTTCCTGTACAAGCGATTCAAGAAGAAACCAAGTGATAACAAATGAGAACACGCACCTCACTGAAACTGGCCATAAACTATCTAGTCCACAGCAAGCTGAGAAGCTGGCTGACCATAATCGGGATAGTCATAGGCGTAGCAGCAGTAGTGGGAATAATGTCTATTGGAGGAGGAATGCAACAAAGCGTTGAAGCGCGTTTCGGTGAGTTCGGAGCAGATCTGCTAACAATAACTCCAGGAGGTGGAGGAACATATTCAGGCTTCAAAGGAGGTGGACATCCAGGAAGTGGATTTAGCAAAGAAAGCGCGACAACAAGCGAACAAGAAAACCTCACGCAAAAAGACGTGCAAATAATCAAAACAGTAAAAAATGTCGAATATGTGCAAGGCACTGTTTCCAGTAGAGGAGAAGTATACTTTCTCGGAGAAAAAACAACCATTAGCATCAAAGGCGTTGACACGCTAGTATGGCAGCACATGACATACGCAGAGCTTGAAGGAGGCAGATACCTCAATCCATCAGACTCGAACGTTGTTGTCATCGGAAACAAAATAGCAAACGACGTGTTCAAACAGCCAATAGTATTGAACAGGATGATTACAGTAGAAGGAAAAACATTCAAAGTAGTGGGAATCTTAGAGGCAGGACAAGACGACAGCACGATGATCATGCCCATTGAAACTGCAAGGACAACACTCGATGACATTGGACAAGACGAATTCGATTCGATATCCATAAAAGCTTCCAGCACAGAAGAAGGAATCATAGACCAAATAATAGAAGACATCGACTCAAAACTGATGCTGTCCAGGCACATAACCACAGAACGCGACAAAGATTATAGAATCACTTCCATGCAAGCAACACAAGAAAGCATCAACGAAATGCTCCAAACGATAACCATTTTCTTAGGCGCTATCGCAGCAGTCTCGCTGATAGTAGGAGCAGTAGGCATAGCAAACACCATGTTTACGTCAGTGCTGGAAAAAACCAAAGACATAGGGATAATGAAAGCCATTGGCGCCAAAAATAGAGACATAATGACCATATTCATATTCAACTCTGCGCTCGTCGGATTCGTCGGAGGAATAATAGGCGTACTCGTAGGCGTGGGCATCTCCGCACTCATCCCATTACTAGGAATGAAAATGATGGGACCCATGGGAACAATGAACACAGTAGTAACCCCCGAACTCCTCATATTCTCTCTGATACTAGCCACTAGCATAGGAGTACTAGCAGGAATAGTTCCCACCTACATGGCATCCAAACTCCAACCAGTAGACGCGCTAAGATACGAATAATCAAATGTCTTTGAAATCAATCAAAGGAGGGACTTTTCCTTTCCACACAATGAAATAGTTAGAGTTTTTGAAAGAAGGATTGATTTCAACCAATTGTTTTAGCAGTTAACACAAGAAAAACAAAAATACTCTGAATTTCATGAAAAAAAATTTCTCTTAAC
>JAIOSL010000013.1 GCA_021107635.1 archaeon
ATGGTCGAAAAAGCAAAAAGGTCTCCTAAAGTTGTTGTTCATGAAGGTGTTCAAGTCAAAGAGATTTATGGAGATGTTTTTGTTACTGGCATGAAGATTGAGGAAAACGGCGAGAATGACTTGCCTTTAAAAGGTGTTTTTGTTGAAGTTGGTTCAACTCCTGTTTCAGGGTTTGCTAACAGCATTGAAAAGAATGAACGTGGCGAAATCATTGTTAATTGTCAGTGTGAAACTAACGTGCCAGGAATTTTCGCTGCTGGCGATGTAACTAATGTGTTTGCAAAACAAATTATTGTTGCTTGCGGAGAAGGTTCTAAAGCAACGCTCGCTGCTTTTGATTACTTAAGTAAGAAAAAAGATTAAAGGACTGCCTTTTCAGGCAGCCCAGGGTTCTCAATAGTTTATTAGTTTTTCTAGAATGTCCAGTTCTTGTTGGAGTGTTTCATCTCCAATTGCATCCATCTCATATTCAAAGTGTTCACTGTATTCTTTGAAGATTTTTTTGTAGTGTTTTGAGACGTGTAATGGAGTGGATTGACGTTCCCAACGTCCAAGCTGATGGTCAGGTGGTACTACAATTCCATCGTTCCAGTTGATTGCTGGGTCTACTGGTTCACCGGTTGGTTGTTCTTTTATTGTGTTGCCGTATTGCCAGTCATCTTCTGGATTTCCTGTTGTTGTATGTGCTCCTCTTTCATCTATCATCCAGTTTTTCATGAGGTCTGCATAGCGAGTCAAGAGAATGGCTTTTCTGGTACCCATCTGTGGGAATCCTGTTGTTGCATCGGGTATCTTGACTTGTTTTTCGTTTTCATGTTGATTGCCTTCTCTGTCTTTGTATGAAACTTTCAGAGTGAGTTCACTGTCTTCATTCAGTCTTTTTAGTTTGAGCAGTACAATACCTCCTTTAGTTTCTCCCTCCTCTGTTTTTGATGGGAACAGAGTATTAACGCGCATTAGCGTGCCTGTGCTCTCATCTGCTTCTGGAGAGCCATAAACTTTTTCTATCTCCCAGCCTTCAGATTCAAGTTTGCGTTCAAGATCAAACACTAACGGTGTGACCATGTAATCAAAGCCTTCATCCATTCTTTCTTCGAATTGCTTAGCTGAGTGTACAGAATAATAGTTACAACCTTCAATTTTAGTTATTTTTTCTATTAGTTCTGTGTTAAAGTCTACTCCAATGCCAATGAATGTGGTGTACAAGCTGTTGTCAGCATTGTTTTTGAGTATGCCACCAAGGCCGCCTGTGCTGATGTCGCCAATATTGGGCATTGCGTCTGTCATGAAAATTATCCTGTTTTCATATTCAGTTGGATCTTGCTCTAGTTCCTTGAATAAGTCTGTGCCTTCACGCATGCCTGCTTCCATGTAAGTGCCACCTCGTGCATGAACTTCATTCTTGATGTGTTCTTTTATTGCGTCCATGTCTGTTTCTTCAACACTAGAGAGCGGTTTAGCAATGTGTGCTTTGTTTTCAAACAGAACGAGTCCAAAGCTGTCTCCTTCTTTGAGGTGTTCAGTTATTGTTATTAGAGCTTCTTTCGCAAGTTCCATTTTTGTGCGTTCAGAGTATTCTTTTTCTGGTATTGCTACTTTGTTGCCGAACTGGTCATAGTAATACCTATTGAACGGAGAGTTCATTGAGCCAGAAATATCAAGTACTGCCACTAAATTCAGTTTTTTTCTTTGGAAGTCTTGAATTCCTGAGTTTAATCCAACACTCATATAGTGTTCTAATTCTCCTGATATTGGATCTCCACTTATTGCATAGTTGTATGAAGGACAGAAAAGTTCATGGCACTGCTCTGTTTGACCTGTATCAAAATAGTAGTCATAGAACAGGCCTTCATATGTTAAGTCAGAAGGTATTGGAAGATAGTTGTTTTCGATGTTAGCTCGAAAATTGTTGATATCCTTCGCGCCTCCAGTGGAAAACCCTATGCCATCTGCTGTTGCCATAGGTGCTGCGTAGCGAACCATGCCCCCCGCACTTCCGATGGCAGTTGCTGCTTTGTTGAGTATTCCTCCACCCGAATAGCCTTCGTTTGGAGAAGAGTTAGCATATTGCCAGTCATCTATCACTGGTTTTGTGCTGTTATTATCTTGCTCTGGCAAGTATGAGCCTAAATTGGCTAAAATCATCATTGCTAGTGCAATCATTGAAAACAATTGTGCATATCCTTTTTGCATTGTTTATCACCTACACTAACTGCTTCCAAGACCATTTATAAAAGGGATTTGAATGCTTAGGTACAACCCTAACTAATTCCTAAGAACCATCTATTGCATTCTGTCAAATGCATGCGCGCCCAACAAAAGAGTTATTGCTGCAAACCCTGTTAATACAGCAAAGTCTATCCAAATTCCATCTGCTCCAAAGAAAGATGCAGAAGAGCCCAAGAGAATATACCTAAGCCCATCAACACCATAAGTTAAAGGGTCTAGCAGGGATAGTGTCTTCAGCCAAACTGGTAATTTATCAAGCGGGAAGAACGCGCCTGACAAAAAGAATATTGGCATTATGAAAAAATTCATCACTATTTGGAATCCATGTGGATCATCTAGCTTTGATGCAAAAAGTACTCCAATGTTAACAAAACCTAATGATATCAAAAACATTAATGGGAGTGCTAATAGCAAAGCGTTTAACGAAAAAGGGATTACTCCAAAAATAAATATGAATGAAAGTAATATCATTGCTTGAAGTAGTGCAGTGGTTGCTCCTCCAAGAGCTTTGCCTAGCACTATTGAACTTCTAGACACAGGAGCTACTAAAATTTCTTTCATGAAACCGAATTGCTTGTCTATGACCACAGTCAATCCGGAAAACACTGAACCGAAAAGAAGTACCATCCCTACTATGCCAGGTGCCATGAATGCAATATAATTTGTCCCTCCAGGCAAATCAATTCCTTGGAAAGCAGAATTTAATCCTGTTCCTATGAACACTAAAAAGAACAAAGGCATTCCTAACGTGCCGAGGATTCTGCTTTTGTCTCGGATGAACCTAAGCATTTCTCTAAGCCAGATGGTATACACAGCCATTATCCTCGCCTCCAAGAACGTGCTTTTTGTTTCCAGCTTTCTTTACTGTCTGCATTTTCTTCTCTTATTCCTCTTCCAGTCAATTCAATAAACACATCTTCCAGAGTCTCAGCTTTGTTCTTTTTTTTCAAGTTTTTCGGACTATCCAATGCGACAATCTTGCCGTGGTCGATGATGGCTATCCTATCACAAAGTTCATCAGCTTCTTCCATGTAATGAGTTGTAAGCATTATGGTAACATCGTCCTTTTTGTTCATGTTTTGAATGTATTCCCACAGATATCTTCTAGTCTGTGGATCTAAACCAAGTGTTGGTTCATCCAAAAACAATACTTTTGGCTTGTGCAATAGCCCTCGAGCAATCTCTAATCTCCGTTTCATCCCACCTGAATAATTTTTCACAGGAACATCCTTCTTATCAATCAAATCAACTAATTCAAGTAATTCGATTATTCTTTCCACTCTCTGTTCTTTTTCCATTCCATATAATCTACCATGAAAATCCATGTTTTCATAGCCAGTAAGCTCCTCATCAAGCGAAGGATCCTGAAAAACAATACCTATGTTCTTACGAACAGAATTTCGCTCATTTTTCACATCTTTTCCTGATACTAAAGCGCTTCCACTTGACGGGGTTAAAATTGTTGAAAGCATTGAGATTATTGTAGTCTTACCTGCTCCATTAGGGCCAAGTAAACCAAACACTTCTCCTTTTTTAACTTTTAAATCAAGCGCGTTAACTGCTATCAGGTCTCCAAAGCGTTTTGTGAGTGCTTTAGTTTCAATGATGTTCATTTTCATCAACTCTACTAGTATACTCCTTTATGGTTTTTATTCTATGGCCTCTTATTATCCTTGATGGATTCTTTCTTCCTTGAACTGGCTTTGGTAACCTATCTTTTCGGTCCTTCAGTTGCAATTCCGTTTGTTGGAGACAAAATGGACATAGTTTCCATTGGCTTCTTTGTGCTTTCTCTTCAAGCAATCACTATCTTCTTATTGTTTTACTTGTTAGATCTTCTTGACTATACCAGTAAAACCGAAACAAGGTTGGTCCGAAGATTCTCAGAAATCACAAAAAAAGAAATTGATGTTCTCGGAAATCAGGCTACTCTAATAGTCTCTAGATTTCATAAAGAAGGAGGACATAAAGGATATTATTTTGCTTTGTTGTTCATTTCTTTTGCTATTGGTTTTACTTGGGCTGTTGTCCTTTCTTACTCTCTTAGACTAAGAAGAATGTACTCATACCCGCCTATCCTGATGGGTAGTGCACTGTCTTTTCTTTTCTGGTATGGTGTGTTGTCATTTTCTTTAAATTTTATTACAGCTAATATTTTCATGATACTCTCCATTTTTATAGGTGTATTCCTTTTGTTGTATGGAAGAATACGAGAAAAAGCCGAACTTTACAAACTGTCTCATCTAATTCGTTTAGTAGGCCGAAAGACTAAAAATGTTGTAAAGAACAAGCTTCGTAAAAAACAAAAAAGATGAATCTTATGCCAGCTAAGAAAAAAAAGCCAAAAAAACTTAGAAAACAGGTTAAAGATGTTAAAGAAGAAATAGTCGATCTAAGCAAAAAGGCAGAAAAACATGGCAAACACATAGGAAAAAAACATAAGCATAAGTTGGGCTGGTGGTACAGAACTTTTGGAATTATTGCACCAATACTTAGCAGCATTCTGACCCTGATTGTTTTAATGATTCTTGCGAAATGCTTGACGTTTTTCAATGATTTTTTCATGGACCAAGTATCCTACGTAATCAATTCTAACATTCACTGGTTTTTCATAGTTTCGCTAATAGCTAACTATGGCAAATATCTCTCAGAAATTCATCCTAAACTAGCTTGGATAATCTCCCCTATCTTCAAAAGCATTGGTTTGACTTTCATTGCCTGGCTTTTCGCAAGGTTCTTCATAATGTTAAACGCACTTTTCGAAGAAGGAACTGCTTTCGGAGATTTCCTCTTCCACGGATCTCAATTCGTTGGAAGTCCATTAGAAGGCGGAATAACTTTTTTTGAAGCTTCAACTCTAATAGACAATAATCTAGCAATAATTTTCCTGATTTTTTTAGTAATATTCTATTGTCTAAGCATTTTAGGCAAAGGTTTAGACAGGATACTACACAAAACATAAAGCTTTTTATAAACCATAAAACCAAAACTTATTTGCAGTAACCACTGTTGAGTTGCATGAATGTGTGAGACGTTGCAACTATAAGAGGAATAAACATGGACGAATTTGATGAAGATCCTGAAAAAACACTCGGATTTGACAAAAAGCCAGTAGAGAAAAAAAGCGTGCCGAAAGAAGAAAAGAAAGCATTAATTGTTTTACTAGCTTTGCTGCCAGTGTCCTTGCTCCTTTTAGGTCATTCGTTAGCTTTTGCAATTTCTCCAGTAGACGTTCCTACTCAAACTATTGTAGAAACTCCAGCAACTGAATACTGCCTTAACCAAGGCTACCTACTTGAAGGCACAAGCTGTTTGTTTCCAGATGGAACTCGCTGTCCTACAATAGATTTTTATAATGGCACTTGCGCGCACCCTAGGAATGATTGTTCTTTAGCTAGATCCCTTCCAGATGCTGAATTTATTTCTGAGGATGAGCTTGCTCGAGGTTGGTATTTTGGGACGTGTACTGAAAAAAAGAAGGGTACTCCAGGTAATTGGCTTTGGATGATTAATTCATATAATTATGATATGTGGTATCTGCCTAACAATGACACTGGCTATAAGTGTGATTGCATGTTGTAAGCTGCGAAAGACTTAAAAACATTCCTTCCGTTTTTTATTAGTTCATGGCAATAGATGATACTGTTGGATGGTATAAGAAGCAAAGAGAAGAAGGTTTCACTAAAAGTGAATTAATTCAAATGCTTAAGGAGCTAGGTTATTCTGATTCTCAGTTACACGAGATTGTAGAAAAAGCTTCTGAAACAGTTGTTCAAGAACAACCAAAAAAAGAGTCATTATCTTATGCTGAAGTTCCATTGAGAAGCCGGTCTACTTCAGTTTCTGATATAGTTCAAAATGAAATTTCTGCTCTTTGGAAAATCATTATTTTTGGCTTGATTCTTGTTTTACTTATAATTGGTGCAGCAATACTTGTTGTGTACAATTTGAATTCTAGTGGAGAGAATGGATTATCAATCAACAAAGCAGATAACATGCCTCCAAAATTAACTGCAGGACTAGGATCAAACTGGGACTTTTACAGTGGATCTCTTGGCTTTTCTTGTGATGATTCTGGGATAGACTATATTTCAGGATGTAATACTTCTTCATTCCGTTTTATGGTCACTGAATCTGAGTGTTCACAATCATATTCTGACTATTCTCGTTTAACTGTTTTAGATCTGAACCAGGGACAGTTAGTATGTGTTACTGTTAAAGATAATGAGGGTACTCCCGGTTTTTCATCTCCAGTCCAACTAGGAGAAAAATATAAAGATTTAGTTAAGCCATTATCTGCTTCTGTGAACAACATAGAATTAATCTCTCAGGATGCAATCATTGAGTTTACTGATACTGATGGTGGTGGAAGTGGTATCAAAGAATGCTACTATCAAGTGTCTTCTTTTGGTCAGGAATGGATAGTTACAATGCCTTGGGCGAAAAGAAATTGTAATTCTATTGCTAATGTTGTCGTAGGAAATAATGGTTGTAAACACAATGGCATTGATACTTGCATGATTGAATTTTATGCAATAGATGGTCATGGAAACAAAGGAGATGTCCAATCAATCAAACTAAGTCTTGATCTGACTTCTCCTAAGGCAGTAATAAGTTCTATCACTCCTTCTGATTTAACTGATGGAATTTACCTTTTAGAAGGAATAGTTACAATAAAAGGCACTGCTTCGGACACAAACTTTAAAGAATACCTTCTGGAGTACTACACCTCTCAATTTAATGAAATCCTAACTATTTCTACTACTCCAGCAAACTCTGAGACTCTCTTTTTATGGGATACAACTTTTGTTTCAAACGGCCAGCATAAACTTAAACTAACTGTAACAGATCTCGCAGGGAATACAAAAGTAAGCGAGCTAATCGTTTTTGTTCAAAACGATTAAGATGTTTCCAATTCCTATAACTGTGCGGGTGGAAACCAGAAAATGATGGATTTGAACGATGATAATTGGATAGACCATACAGATAAAACCATCCTAGTAAGTCTTACAAGTGGAACAAACATTGGAAGTCAAAAAGAATGTTGTGCTGATCCTGACTGCTAGTATTAAAAGGGATCTTGGAATAATTTTTAGTAAATGCCAGATGAAAACCTTGTCAAATGGTACTTAGAACAGAAAAGAAATGGATTTTCTCAAGAACAAATTGAATCATCTCTCCGCGATTTGTCTTATTCTGAACAAGAGATTTCAGAACTAGTGTCTATTGCAGGAAACCCTAATGTTCCTCCTGCTAATG
>JAIOSL010000002.1 GCA_021107635.1 archaeon
CCAGGAGACCCAAGCATAGATATTTTAAGCATTATTTTAATTATTTTAGGAGCACTAGTCGTAATAGTAGTCCTCCTTGTATTCATTTTTGTTGTTGTAACAGTCAAAAACAAAGTTCAATCATCTGCTCCTAAAAAATCAACTCCAGTCCAGCCAGCAACCAAGCAAATAAAGAAAAAAGAACTACCTAAAGAAAAACCCAAAGAAAAAATTAAAGAAAAGTCGTTCTTTGGGAAGAAGCCAAAGAAAGTTTCCAAAAAAACAGTAATCGATAAGCTCAAAGAAAAAAGACAAGATCAGATAGATATCCTAGATCAACTCCAACTTAAAAACGAACTCAACAAAAAAGACAAAGAAAAGCAGAAAGCAGCTAAAGCAGAAATGAAAGTAATAGAAGATGAACTACTCTTAAACGAAGAATTCCTCTTAGAACTTGAAGAAAGAGCGTTCAAAGCTTTAGTGGATGCCAGAGAAGGTAAAAAAAGCAAGCAAATAAAGAAAGAATTGTTGGAAGAAGGTTATACTAGCAGGGAAATCAAAAAGATTCGAGAATACTTCATAAAAGGTAAAGGATAAATAGTTTCTTGCTGTTTTGTTATTGAATGAATAAGATATTGCTCATAACAGCTTCAGTACTCCTACTTTCAAGTGCTTTTTCAGAAAGAGTTGATCTTTTTTCAGATGATTTTTCAGGGGGGCATTGGGGTATCCCAGATACGTATTACACCTATAATGATTGGATTTTTAGTGAGTGTACTTTCCATACTGAAGGACAGTGGACTTCTTGTTTTGAATGGGATACACAGAAAGGCTTATGTAATGAGGACTATGAAGACGGTAAATACAAGGACTACATAGCATGCAATCAGATAGAACCTTTTTATGGTCACAATGATGACTCTGATAACATACTAAAGCGTTGTTGCACAGGCTTCTGGCCTGTATACTGGACACAAGTTAGTGCAGAAAGTCAATGGTGGCATTTAAGGCTTAGAGGCAATGGACAGTCTTCTACAGCTAGAATAATAGATACAAGCGGTTACAAAGATATAGAATATTCGTTTCACCGTTCTATGAGAGGTCTTAAAAGTAGTAATGAATGTTTATACGCCTATTTTTCTTTTGGCTCCAGCCCAGAATGGATTCAAGGAACTATCAATAGTCCTGCAGAAGGTTCAAAACAAAAACTTTGCTATTCTGGTACTAGCAGTCCAAACGGTTATGGTGATACTACAGACTACACTTTTACAGTTAGTGCAGACGATCAGGCTTCTAACAATCCTGATTTTATGATAAACTTTACTTTCACAGGCCAAAGTTGGGATAGTACTGCAGCATTCATAGATGACGTTAGTGTTTCAGGAAATCGATGTGGAACAGACGGAGAAGTAATCTGTGGAATAGGCTATTGTGGATGCTGTCCTAACCTTGAAGAATGTCCTGATGGTTTTTGTCGTGAAGAATGCTGTAATACTACTGGTCAAGAATGTAGCATAAATGCTGATTGTTGTGCTTATCCATTAGGTGGTTGCGATGATGAGCATTTAACATGCTTTGCCTGTTCAACATGCTCTGGGGTTGAACATTGTTCTGACCAGGAACAAAATGAATGCGAAAGTCAGTGTGGAGCAAGTTCATTATGTGATGATCTAGAAGTTGATTCCTACTGGAATGAAAGTCAGATTTGTCATACTTGTGAAGATTGTGTTCATGCGGATTGTTCTCTTGAAGACAGTTGCACTCAAGAAACTCTAGTAACTGAAAAGCAATGTACGTCATCTGGATGCACTAGTGGAAATACTTTACACTGTAGTAACCTTGGTCAGTGTGAAGTTTTTTCTGACTTTAGTGTCTGTGGTGGAAGGAATTATTATTGTACTACATCAAATGGTTCAAGCTGGGCGTGGTTCAACAGTACAAATCTTCCAACAGAAAATTGTAATGATGGTGTTGACAATGATTGTGATGGCTGGTTGGATGGAGATGATGCTAGTTGTGGAGGAGTTTGTGTTGAAGATGGTCAGGCATGCGGTGCTTTGTTACAGTGTTGTTCACAGGTAGCATGTTGTGATGGTCTTTGTTGCTTTGATGGTGAATATTGCTGTGGCGGAAACTGTCAACTAGAACCATGTTGCAAGGCTTATGGCAAGAGCTGCTCAGGTGCTGAGTGTTGCTCTGGTATGTCCTGCTGTGAAGGGTTCTGTGGGAAAGATACCGGCGAAGAATGTTCAGATTCGTCAGAGTGCTGTTCAGATTATTGCAGTGGGGGTGTGTGTCTAGAGCGCTCCTATGCATGTATGGTCGGAGAGACCAGGGATTGCCTGAAACAAGAAGGTGTTTGTGCTGGCTCTTTAGAGTACTGTACTACTGACAAGGACTGGCAGGGATGCGATTACTTTGTGTGGAGTTCAGACTACCAGCAAACAGAATCAGAATGTGCAGACGGGCTGGACAACGACTGTGATGGTTTGAAAGATGAGATGGATTCGGACTGCAAAGAAGTTGAAAAGAATGAAACTAACACTCCACCGGAGGTCATATTGCACGAATTGTCTTACACAGAGTTCTATGTAATCGAAGAAGAAAGTGGGGAACTAAGAAGCGAGGCCATAAAACTTAATTTTACAGTGTCAGATGCCGAACAAGACACCTTCAGATGCTACTATCAAATTGATGGCAAGGGAGAATGGGTAGAAGTAAATGGAGATCCAGTAGAAACAGGTACTCACACATTCAGTTTTGGTATAGTTCCTATGGGCATACCTAAAAAAGAAAAAGAAGAACATTTCATCCGCATAAAATGCGGCGATGGGATCAATGAAACAGAAAGCGAAGAATTACAAAACATCACTCTCATATACTCACCAGAAACTGGGTACACTGCCAAGGGTAGATCAAATCAGGTAACTGAGGTAGTTTTACCTCCCTGGTTGTTGGGTGATATTCCTACGGATGTCAGGCAGAACTTGGATTTTATAATAGTTATCATACTAGCATGCTTTTTCATAGTTCTATTTAGTGTGTTCTATTACACCAAAAGGAAAACCAAGCAACTAGAAGAAAAAATTAAGAAAGGCAAAGAAAAAGAAAGCTTTGAAGATATGGAAGAAACCAAAAAAGATCTGTTAGTGAGAATCCAAGAACTCAAAAGAATAGAAATTAAAGGGCTGTCTAGTGGAGAATATGAGCAAAAAAAAGCTTTTGAACATGAGCTTTTGCTTCTAGGAGAGAAACTATTGAAAAATAAGCATTACGTAAAAAAACTAAGCGAACGGACTAATTTTGTTCTTCAGCAATCAAAAGATGGTATTTCAAGTAAAGAGATTATAAGACAGTTAATAAAAGATGGATACAGTCCAAAAGAGATAAAAATCATTAAAAAAGCTTTCAAAAAGAGAAAATAGAATAACTTCTTTGTCATGTGGTCTCTAAAAAAGATAAAGAGACATAGCAGGCCAATTGTTTTCAAACAACTGTTTCCTCACAGGACTTTTTGAAGTGGCTAGGAAAAAACAAACTAGTTTTCTTTTAGTTTTTTGAAGTGTTCTTTTATCAGATTAACATCCTTTTCACTGTAGCCTTCTACATCCAATTGTTTCCTGATATCTTTTGAGGGGAGGCCATTCTTAGCATCTTCCAGTGCTTTCACAGCTCTTTTTTTAAGTTGATCTAAATATTCTGGGTGATCATAAAGTTCATCGTTTATTCTCACGAGCTCGGTTTCGTAAGCTCTCTTCTTCGATTCTTCTTCTTGCGTTAATCCAACGTTAACAGACTTTGTTTTAAGTGTTTCTAATGATTTGTATAACCATTTCTTTCTTGATTTAATCTCCTCTAATCTATTTTTGTGTTCTGTTTCTGCTTTTTTCTTAAAAGCTGTTTTGAGCGTGCTTGCTGTAGTTATTCTAGAAAGCCAATATGCTATGACAGCTATAACCAAAATAAAAATTACTATGCCTACTGCTATAATGTATACCCCATATTCTCCTATAAGGTCTGGAGTATACCTTACCATGATATCTTCTTTTTTAGTGTTTCCGCTTGGATCTGTTGCTATTATCTCAAGACGGTTTGTGCCTTCTGATAGGTTTAATTGGATGTAAACTGGCACGTTTCCATTTTCGTCTGCATATGCTCCAGCAAGCTCTTTTCCATTGACTTTTATATCCACAAAAGAATTACAATTTTCTTTTTTGAGCCAAAAGTTGGCCCAAGTTACGAATTCCCCGCTTTCCCAGTCTCTTGGTGCTCCTTGATTCCACATTTTTTGACAAAAACTACTATCATCTGTTTTTACGGTGAAATTTAATTCTATCCTATTGTTTTTGGTTTGGATTTCTTCTTTTTCTATTCCTTCAAGTTCAAGGCTTACACTGTCATCCCATTCTACTCTAAAGGCATCATCCAAAGCATATTCTTTGTTTTCTTCTATTTCAACATTCCAAGATGTGCCTACAGTAAAGTTTTTCCCAAGGTATGGCACAAGTTTAGTTTTTTCTTCGTTTAGAGTTATTCCTGAAGGAGGAGTGAACAAAACGTTTATGTTATACACTCGGTCTGGTGCGTATGGTGGTAATGGTGATATTGAACAGCTGATATCAGTTTGTCCTTGGATGAAATCTGTGTTTTTTTGTGGTTGACATTCCAAGTTTTCCACTGAAGAAACAGCAAAAGCACTTGCTAATAGAAGTATTACTAATAAAAAAACTTTTTTCATTTGAATATTAGAAACAGTAAAGGATTATTTAAACGTTTTTAGAGTTTTCTTTTCTTCTTTGGAATGCTTTTCTTATGATTTCAATTTCTTTTTCTGTGTACTTGCTTTTTTCAAGTTTTTTCCTTATTTCTTTGCTAGTCTTGCCCTTTTTTGATGATTTCATCGTCATTTCCATGGCTTCATTCAATTCTACTAAAAACGCTTTGTTTTTTAGCAGTTCTTTTTGTATTACGCTTATTTCATGTCCATACATTTTTTTCTGAGTTTCTTCTTTTTGTGTAAGTCCATTTGCAAATTGCTTTTTTTCCAGTTTTTTCAGTTTAGTTCCAAGAGCTGCTCTTCGTTTTTTGGCCCATAAAACATACTTTTTGTCTTCTTTTGTAATTTTTTTCTTATCTGCTTTAGTTTCTTGTTCTATTTCTCTAGCAGTTTCTTCGTCTTCCAAGTCTTTTTCTTCTTCAGGTTTTTTCTCCAGTTCTGCTGCTCGAACGTTTCGAATTGTTTGGACATGTTTAGCCTCAACCGGGTGTTCTTCTTCCATTTCCCACGGTTTGACTTCCTTAACTTTTTCAAGATATGTACTTGAATTGGAATAATCATCGTCTTCATCCCAATTCCTCATTTTACGCTTAGGCTTGTAAGCAGAAGCTATAAACACAACAAGAACTAGCACGGTCATCACTGCAAGTAGAACCAATACAACTGCTATAAATTCAGGTTTGTCAAAATTGGTAATTGCAAATTCTGCTAGTTCAAAACTTTTTTCCATAACACGTATTCAAAAGAGCTAGTTCTATTTAAAACTTTTTTTTATTTTTAATCTACCAAAGCCTTTTTATTGGTCTTTGTATATAACTATCACCAAACCAATTTAAAGGAGGGCTTGAATATGGCTGGTTTTCTGAACAAATTCAAAGGAAAAATTAGTGGTGAGGGAGACGAAGGAATTGATGTTGATGAGTTCCTTGACACTCTCGGAATCGAAAATGACGACCTTTTAGTTGAAGAAGCAGATGTCTGGGTTAAACCTTACGTTTTAGAAGATACTAAAGACGTATCGGTTATTGGTGAGGACCTCAGCAAGGGCAACATAGTTATTCTTAATGTGGAACCCCTGTACAAGAGGAATGCCATTAAACTCAAACAAGCAGTTTCGAGAATAAAAGAGCACGCTAGAGGAATCGATGGAGACATCGCAAGACTTAGCGAGTATAAGCTCCTTTTGACTCCAAAAGGCGTTAAAGTAGCAAAATTAAGAAAGTGAAGGTATGGCTTTGCTTGACGCGCCTGCCCTCCAGCTCAGAATGGAAACAAAAGATGCACTGGGTATCTTGGAGGGTATTCTTCAGGAAAAGCACTGGAGAGATTTTGAATTAGCTAACCTTAGTCTTTTCTATGTTCCTTACTGGTTTTTTAATTATGATGTTTACCGTGAGACAGAGGGTCACTCAGAATCTTTCTCTTCTCAAATGTGTATGAATGCTATTGATGGTGAATTAGAGCCAATGATAGCTCAGATCACAAAAGAGATTCCAGTGGAGCGTTCAAAAGATATTCTTCATGGTACTGCTTATAAAGTCGAAAGGGCCACTGTTCAAAAGAAAGAGGTTAAAGAAATAGCTGCAATTAAGGTTGCAGGTCAGATAGGAATTCCTAAAGAAAATGTTACAATTTCGGGTGTTTCTTTAGTTTATATTCCAATTTATCGCATTTGGGTTACTCTTTCTGCAGGTTATAGACGGGTTGAGCTTGATGGTGTAAGTGGTTCTCCGCTTAACATTGGAGAGGTTCCCGAACGCGAGAGGGGAGTGATGGAAGTCACTCGTGACATGCTTGAAGACTTGAAACGACCGGAAGGTTGGGTAGATTATTCTAAGAAGGCCTTTAATTGGGGCTTGGGTGTTAGTACTGCCATGTCTCATCGTGCTGCTGGAGGCGTAGGAAGCAGTTTTAGTGCTGGTGGTTTAATGCACTGGTTGTTTACAACAAAATATGGACGCTATACCCTATTTGCGATAATAATCTTACTTTTGTTTATTCTTCTTATCATGAAAAACCAAAGTTCTGTTCCTACATAAATTCTGTTAGAGATGGTTCTCTTACTTTTTCATTGTTAAATACTGACTCTATGTTTTTTTCTACAATAGTTAATCTTTGTTTCATGTAGTCTGAAAGGCCGTATTGTTCAGCGATTCTTTGACTTACTTTAAGATATTTTTTAACGGAGCCTTCTGCTACGGTTAGAATAATTTTTCCTCCGCAGCGCGTGCATTTGCCATTTTTGCTTAGGGGGACTCTCCTGTATTTACTGTTGCATTTTACGCATCGGAATTTTTGTTCTCCGAAAGCTCTGAGGTTACCATATATGTCGCGCATGAAGTGAGAGTTTAGTAATCGTTTTGCTTCATCTTGTTCGTCTACTGCTCTTATTTTTTTGCCTAGGTTTAGTTGAGCGTTTACTTTTTCTTCCATTGATCCTAGTGTGGTGTAGGTTGATTGTAGTACTCCACTGTTTATGCTTGTTGTTTCGTGAGTGTATCCAAAGCCGGAGTATTGTGTTTCTTTTCCTAGTCTATCGCTTACTGTTTCTATTTTAAAGTCTTGTGGTTTGAGTAGTTCTCCGCTTTTTCTGTAGAATTCTAGGGGCATTTTTGAGACTATGTCCATTCGGTGTACTTGATCGTCTATTTGTGATGGGTCTAGTATTGTTGTTAGTACTAGGCACGCATCCATTTTTCCTCCGCGTGTTGCTGGAAGATAGTGTTTGGAAAAGTTTATGAGCGTGTCCATTAACAGCATGAGTGAATCTTCATCTCCGTCGGCATCGCGTCTGCATGCTGCGTGGAAGTATGGGTGTGCGTAGCATGCATGAGCTTTTGAGAAGCCAATAATTCTTCCTAGTACTCCTGCCGATGTGTGTGGAGCTAGGCCAATTACTAGCAGACCTACAAGATCTTCGCGTTCTTTTGCGTTGAAGTGGGATTTTTGTTGGTAAAAGAGTTCTAATTCTTGGTCTATGAATTTTGTTGCATTGAGGAAGAAAGGAATGGCATTTTCTGAGGGTACGACGTCTTGTGGGAACAGTTCTATGACTTGGTTTTCGTTTTCTATTGGTTTACCTTTCCAGTCCTGGGTGTATCCTAGTTCTTTTAGTTTTTCTATGTGTGTGCCTATTTCATTTGGTTTGAAATGGGTTAGCACTAGGTTTGTTGAGTCAAAACGTAGTGTGCCATCTTTGAATACGTGGAGGTTGTTTGTGCTTCTTAGGAGTCCTTTTTCTATTGGTTCTAACATTTTGTTTTTGCTTATTGTTCCTTTTACTCCTTTGAGGTCAATGTTTCTTGTTTTTGTTTTTTCTTTTGCTTTGTTTAACAGTTCTTTTATTGTTACTGCTCTTTTTTCGTATGCTATTGGTGTGCCTCCACAGGCTTGGCATTCGTCTTGTGTTGGTCTCCCACATTTGGAGCATATGGAATCTAGTTCTGCTCTTGTTCCGCATTCGCATGTCCAGGAGTAGATCATTTTGTTGCATTTTTTGCATTTGAGGCGTGGAACTTCTATTGATATGACTCCTTTTTCGCATGCTTTTTTGAGGGAGCGTGTTGGACCTCCATAGTTTCCTACCGGGAAGAGAAGGTGTGGTGCTGGTTTCATTAATCTTGCTTTTGCTTTTTCTGGTCTGCCCATTCTTGCTCCTATGTATACTGGAATTTTTTCTTTGATTTCGTATGGTGAGAGTTCTTGAACTAAGTTTATTGTTGTTTTGGCTTCTACTCTTCCTACTATCTCTTGGCTTGTTCCTATGCTTAGAGTTTTGAATAGGGCAGTTTTGTAGGGTTCTTCTATTATTACTTGATTTTCTTGAATTTTGTGTGGAACTAACAGTTTTTCAAGGGTTCTTTTTTCTGGTGTTAGTGAAAGAGTTGGTTGTTCTAGCCATGAGATAAAGTTTTTGAACTCTTCTAGTGGTATGTCATTATATGGAAAAATATATTTTGGATGGAGAGGTAGTTCATACTCTAGTGAGTATTTTTCTGCTTGTTCCCAACTGACGTCAAGAGGATTTTCGCAGGTGCCATTTTTAGCTTGGAGTTCTTGTTGCCACCATTCTTCTGTCCATGGAGATTGCATTACTGGATGATTGTCTTTTATGAAGTCTCCGAAAGAAATGAGTAGATCGCCTAGGAACAGGATTTCTTCTATTTGTTCTTTTATTTCTTCTGCTTGTTCAATCGTTTCAATTTTTTTTACGCTACCGTCTTTTAGTTTGACTACTGGTCCTTCTATTGAGTCACAGGGAGCAAACGTGGTTCCTTTTCCTGGTCGTTCAAGTTTGAATTGTGTGCCTATTGCTGGAAAGCCATCTAGTACAATCATTGTTGCTGGGTGAACGCCTTTACTCATTAATCCTATGTTTCTTGCTCTTCCGTATCGTAGTCTGAGTGCTCCTTGTTGGGATGGATATGCTATTATGGGTCTTCCTGCGACTACATCTGCCAGGTATTTATCTACTGGTTTTATTTCTATTTGTTTTCCTGGCGTGGCTTTTTCTATTTTGATTATTGAGTGCAGCCAGTCCCATTTAAGGCCGAATTCTTTGGTATAGCTTACTAGTCTTTGTGCTTTTTGGGCTATTCCTTCTCCTATTACTAGGCACATTCCTCCACGTATACGATTGGATGGAAATCTGTCAAGGTTTTTGTATATGTTTACTTCTTGTTTGGCGGTGGGTGTGCCTGAAACGCAAATTGGGCAATTGCGAACGATTATTTTTGCTTCGTCATCTGTTGGTTTGTATTGAAGTCGAGAAACAACGTTATGGTAAATGTTTATTTCTTCTACGTATCTTTCAATTTCTGTTTCTGTTGGTCTAAACTCTTGGAGACCTAGCTTTTTTCTGGTGTAGTCTGCTAGCAAGACACCTAGTGCTTGTCCTGTTCCTCCTGCGCTACGTATTGGTCCTGCGAAGTTTACTGTTAGGTATCGTGAGCTGTCAGGGTTTTCTTCAATTTTTACGGAGTCAATTCCTTCTATTGGAGCTGCTACTACGCCTTCAGTTAGCAGGGTGAGTGAGGTTCTTACGCATTGGTCTGCTTTTTTTTGTTCGTCTGTGTGCCCGTAATCTCCATTAATTATTTTATTTATTATTTTGAGTGCGGTTTGTTCTCTACTATTTTCTTTTAGGAGAGAGTCAATGTCTTTTGCCACGTTTTTTGGCCCTACTAGTCCTTCTACTCTGTCGCCTATTCCTGTTGCTAGTGGTATTTCCACTTTTTGTTCGGGATCGAGACCTTTTTTCTTGGCGTTTTCTGCTATGGAATATTCTTTTAGGGAGCGTTGTTCTAGTTGTTTGTAATAATCTTGTATTTGGGATGTGGCTTTCATGTTAGGCCTCCTTCAAAATGTATTACTGATAATTTTCCTGTTTTCATGTGAACTATTGGTAGAATGCATGGAGTTGGAGCGTGACCTTGTTTTATTTGGTAGGGTGTTATGGCTTGCCAGGTGCCAGAGTTTACGCCTATGATTCCACGGTATGTAATGTATCCATTTTTATGCACGTCGCCTGCATGTAGTATATCTGGTACCCTGTCTATGACTAGATAGTCTCGTTTTTCTGGACAGATTGGCGGTTTTTCTCCATAGACGGGGTGTAAATGTCTTCTTTTTAGCCATTCAGCAATGGTCTTTTCTGGTTTTTCGTAGCTTGCATCAATTATGTGTGGTACCATACTGTGGATTGAGGCGCCGTGATACATCAAGACTTCAACGCCATGCAATGATACTTGTCCTGGATTGCCCATCATTCTAAAGTTGGGCAGTGCGAGGAGGTCTTCCATCAGTTCTTTTCTTACTGCTGGTTGTGGTTCAGCCACGCGTGTTGCGTCATGATTGCCAGGTATTGATATTAACTCGATGTATTCTGGTATTTCTTCCAGTAATTTCGCAAGTTTTGAGTATTGTTCGTATATGTTTTCTGTTTCAAGTTCGTTTTCTTGTCCTGGATAGATTCCTACTCCATCTACTAAATCTCCTGCTATTGTAATATATTTGACTTTTCCTGCGATTTCTTTTTGTTTTTCGTTTCCTTCTTTTCTGTTAAGCCAGTTCAAGAATTTCCTGAAGTTTTTTTCCATAAATAGTTTTGAGCCTATGTGCATGTCTGATATCATTGCAAGATAGATGTCTTCTTCTGTTTTGTGTGATTCTCTTGCTGGAATGTCTGGAAAGTATACTTGATTTACTATGAAAAGGTCTTTGCTGAGTTTTCCTTCTATTGCGATTACTTCGTCTGGAATTATACGATATGATTCGCGCATTAATGGTTTGTTTCTTTCTATTATCAAGGTGTTCAGCGTGCCAGTTAAATCTTCTATTATTAAAAAGCGGTGGCCGTTTTTGGTTGTGCGTATGCTATTGACCATGCCAATTATTCTGACAATGTCTCCAGGTTTTTTCTTTTTTAGGGTTTCAATGTCTCTGATTGCGTTGCCTCTGGCTTTCAGTATTTTAGATAGTTGTTCAAATCTGCTCTGAAAAAGTGAAATAAAGTCCTCTATTTTTCCACTGGATGCACTTTTGCCTGTGATGTTGTACTCGTCAAATTCTCTTATTCTGGTGTCTATCTGGCTTGCTAGTGCTTTGTTTGCTGGTCGTTCAACTGTTATTTTTGGTTTGCTTGTCGGCACGTCTTTAAGTTCTATGAACAGTTTACCTGGTTGTTCTGCTATTTTTTTAGCGTTTTCTAGTGGCTGTTCAGTTTGTAAGAGTGCTTCTAGTGCTTCTGGAGATATAAATAGTTCTTTCTCGTTGAAGAATGCGAGTAGTTTTTCTTTCAATAGATCACCCCTGCGTTTTTCACGACCGGGTTTGATTCTATTATGGATTTAATTCTATTAATTTCTTACTCCTATTTTTCCGAGAATTAAAGATCAACCTGCACAGCATAATTTCTGCAGGTTCCATTGTTGCAGTATTGTCGTTCTGTTCTGCAATCCCAGTCGAAAAGACAGTCTGGTGTGTCTTGTTGTAGGAGCACATACATTGTTCTAACTGTTTTTTCTGGTGCTGGTTCTACTGTGAGTGGGAACAGCAAGTCATATTCTTCTTGTTCTATGGAGTATATGATGTGGTTGAAGGGTTTTCCTGGGTTGAAAAAGTTTTCAAACCAGATTTGTTCAAATGCTCTGCTTTCCTTTTCTGTGAACCCTTTTTCTTCTAGTTCTATGAGAAGAGAGCCTATTTTCATCACAGAAAGGTTTTCTAGATTAATTGTTTTTTCTTCTCCTGATTTTATTGTATTAAAATTTGCTAGGTAATAGTTCAAGCCATAAGTATCTTTTTCTTCTATTCCTAGAACAAAACGAGTGTTGTGAACTGCGTTTTCACGATTATTTTTGATTGTAACTGTTTGGTTGTCATAACTTACGTTCAAACCTGTTTCAAAGCCAATCATTCCCTCATAGAAAAGAAAATTGTTTTCTTTTTCATTGTAAGTTAATGTGCTTGCATCAACATTGTTTAATTGATCAAGAATACTTGAGAGAGGCACTAATTCTTCTGTTGGAGTTGCCTTATTCCCTCCCATTTTTTCTTTTCCTATTTTTACGTTAGTCCAAGATACGCTACTGTTTGTGACTTCAGCTTCTGGGTAGGTGTCAGTTGGAGTTCCATTTGTGAAATTAACTGTTAAATTGAATGTTATTCCATCTCTTCCATGCAAATATATGACCGGTTGCTTTACTGGATACTGAAATTCCTCTTCTTTTTCTGGCCTGTTGGTTGCGAACGCGCTAGTATTATTTGCACAGCCTACTATGACTCCCCATTCATGCAGTTCTTTCAGTGCTATCTCTTCTGGACATCTGCACGTGCAAGTCCCTTCAATACATTCTTTGGATGGTTCTCCAAGTTCACAGTTGGTTTCACATTTAATGTTTTCACAGTCTCTGTCTTCCAGACATTTTTTTTGTGAGCATATGTATTGGCATTGTCCTGCTATGCATGCCCATACTCCATCGCATAAATATGTTGGAGTCATGCCTTGACAGTCTTGTTCAGTTTGGCAGACTGGCCCGGTTTCATTTTCTTGTGGTTGTTGTGGTTCAGTGCAACCTATTGTGAATAGTAATAGGGATAGTATTAGAATGGAAAAGATAGCGCGTTTCATGGTTTTTTCTTATGTTTGTATGGTTTATATTCTTTCCTAGTCTATTTCCAAGAGAACATACATTGCTCTAACTGTTTTTTCTGGTGTTGGTTCTACTGTTAGCGGGAACATCTCATCGTATTCGCTTTGGTCAAGGCGATAAATTAGTTGTTTGAACGGATTACTGCTTGGCTGGAAGAAACTGTCGTACCATATGTTGTCAAATGCACTTGCTTCTTTTTCGGTAAATCCAATCCTTTCGAGGTCTGTTTTGGGTGTGGTCCATTTTATGAGCGACAGGTCGTTGAGTCTAACAGTCTTTTCTTCTCCCGGTTCGACTGTCTCAAAGTCTGCTAGGTATACTCTCACGCTGAAACCCACGCTGGAACCAGTTGGGTATGCTCCAACCACGTATCTAGCATTGTGGATTGGCTTGTCCCTGTTATTTTTGATGGTTGCATTTTCTTCATTCGCACTTATCTCAATGTTGTTTTCAAGTTTCATTTCTCCTTCATAAAACAAAAAGTTGTTTTGAATACCTTCATACGTAAGGCAATCTGCATCAACATCGTTCAGTTCGTCCATTATGGATTCCAGTGGCACGAGGATGTCTGCGCCAACGCCGTCTACTGCAGGTTCTATACAAGAGTCTTTGATGAGTACATTCTTCCATATGACAGTGTTTTCCTGCACTTCTGCTTCAGGATACGTAAGGGTGGGTTTGCCGCTGGTGAAGTCTACTTGAACATTGACTGTTGTGTTGTCGTCAGCGTGTAAGTAGATGACTGGCTTGTCTACGGCAAATGGATATGGTTCTTCCGGTTTTTCTGGTCTGGAAGTTGCAAACGCGGTTTCGTTGGTCGTGCAGCCAAGGATGACTCCCCACTCATGGAATTCTTTTAACGCGCTTGTTTCTTCGCATATACATCCACAAGCGCCTTTAAAGCATTTTTTAACGATTTTTTCTGTGCATTCAAATCCTTCCGGACATTCCTTGTCTTCACAATCTAAGTCTAAACCACACTCAGTTGGTTCGCATTGCCACTCGCACTTGTCTTCAACGCATGCCCATTCTCCAATACATTGATATGCTGTGGGTAATCCCTCACAGTCAGATGCAGTTTCACACTCATCGGGTTCTTCCAAACATTCGTAAACACATTTTCCTTCTTGACAAGACCAAGTTCCAGGACATTTAATCGGAGCTGGCAGCCCTTCGCAGTCAGATGCGGTTTCGCATTTTTTCTCGGGTTCTGTGCAGCCTATAACAAAAAGCATCCCGATGAGTATTAGAGCAAGCATGACGTGTTTCATGGAAAAGCTTTCAGAAAGAGAGTTTTTAAGGTTTACTCTGGATAAGCTTTTTTGATGAGAGATTCATCCTTTTTCTTGCGTACTGGTTCCAGAATAGAATTTATTTCGTTGGCCAGTGTTTTCTTTGCATCCATTGGGTGTAACGCGCCTGAAGCAAAGTCTTTTTCTAGTGCGTCATAAGCGCTGTATTCAAGGTCTCCGCCGAATTTTTCAGGACGTTTGATGACCAACGGTTTTTTCTTTTTTTCGTTGACTGGAAAAATCACATTTTTGTAGAAGAGCATGACCCAATTATCCTTGACTTGGTTGGCCGGACAAAAAGATGCCATGATTTTCTTTTCCACGCTTTCTGTTGACTCAGTGATGCCTAGTTTGCTTTTGCTGTCAGACGCGCTCATTTTGCCGCCCATTTTGTCTCCGCTCATGCTTGGCAACAAAGGAGTGAAAATGCACATTGGTTTTTCTTTACCGATTAACGGTAAAATCTCGCGCGAAAGCATGTATATGCCTCTTTGGTCAATGCCCCCAAAAGCAATATCTGCGTTTAATGCAGGCACATCCATTGTTTGTAAAAGAGGATATAAGAATCCGCTGAGTTTTGGAGTATCACTGAATCGCACTACTTCTGATGCAGCGCGTTTCGTCCTGGCGAGAGTTGTTTCTCCTGCCAAATGAAAAACGCTGGAAACATAATCTTTTTCAAGTTCAAAATCAGAGCCTTTTGCGAAAGTAACTCTTTTAGTGTTTGCGCCAATGCTTTCTAGCATTGCTTTGACTGTTTTTTCATAGTATTCTGAGCGCGCATCAAGTAGTTCCCAAGGAGTTTTTTGGTCATCTAGGAAGCCGTGCAAGTCTGCAATGAGAAACGTAAAGTCTAGGTCTGCATCAAGAAAGTCCATTATTTTAACTATTGGCATGAGGTGGCCTATGTGCATTTGTCCAGTTGTTGCGTAGCCAATGTATGCGCGAGGATGTTTTTTTTGAAGTAGCGTGGACAGCTCTTCCGCTGTAATGATCTCCTCAGTATTCCTCGTAACGAGTTCGAAACGAGTCATTTTAGTTCTTCCTTAACTTTCTCCAGTTTTGATATTACTGCCATCAGTTCTGTTCGGGTATGGAATGGCATGTTTATGTCGTTAAGTGATTCATCCAGAAGGTATATTGCCGAAGTGAATTCGACTTCGTTTGCTCCGTCTTTTTTCACTAGATTTTTTGCTTGTTCGACAGAACGTTTGATGTTTCTTGGCACTGCGAAATCGGTTACTACTTCTTCCATTACGGCCATTACCTCTTCAAGTTCTTTCTTGGCCATTGTCTTTTCACCTTAAAATCGGTCTTATTTTATATTCTTTTAGAGTATTTAAACGACACTCATGATTTTATACGTTAACTGTGTAAAAATAACACATGAGACACTTTTTGGTTGCTTTTCTCCTGTTGTCCTCTTTTGCGCTAGCAGGTTCTTGTCAAGAACGTCTTGATGACAGCTTGGCTGTTGTAACTGAACGATATGAACCCGGGTCTTATCATTATACTGCACGTCATGCTGAAATTTACCAGAATGTTGCTGAATGTTTTGCTGAAGAAGGAAAAAATGATAAATCTCGGTTTTATTATACTGAAGCAGGCAACGCTTATGTCAAAGCTGGAAATGCACTCTTACAAGATTTTGGTTTGAAGGCAGGTATGTTTAATTCTGCTGGACTTTCTTACAAAAAAGCAGGATTCAAAAGTCAAGCAATAAACAATTATCAGAAAGTAATAAATTTGTATAACAGATACCCAAACCAAGTCCCTCCAGACAGTAAAACTATTGCAGAGAGAGGTTTAGAAAGCATCAAAAATCCTTCCACTGGCATGATTGTTCGTTCAGAACAACCTCAAACAGGCTTTAACTTACTCTATACTTCAATGATTGCAGGGTTGATAATAGTCATAGCTCTTTTTGTATACACTAGAGTAGGCAGGTAGGATTCATGCAAATCAGGGAAAAAGATCTTGCAGCTAGATTAGCTTCTTTCAAAACACCTCATGGTAAAATAGAAACTCCAGCACTCCTACCCGTAGTAAACCCATGTTTTCCACGAGAATTGAAAAAATTCAAGCCACAAGCAATAATGACCAACGCTTACCTAACATGGAAAAACAAGAAAGAAGAAGCCAGGGATAAAGGCATACACAAATTGATTGGTTTTGACGGTCCTGTGATGACTGATTCCGGAGCTTTTCAGTTAATGCAGTATGGTGGGGTAGACATCACTAACAAAGAAGTCATAGAATTTGAGAAAGTTATAGGCTCAGATATAGCAATACCACTTGATATTCCCGGCATAGGCAACAAAGAATTAATGAAAAAAAACCTGTGCATTACAATTGAACGCGCGAAAGAGTGCAGTGAACTAAGAGATGATAAGCGGCTTTGGGTTGGACCTTTGCAAGGAGGAACTTATCCAAACCTAAGAAAAAAAGCAGCTAAAGCAATCAGCGCTTTAAATTTTGATGTTTTTGCAGTAGGTAGTGTTGTTCCATTAATGAATGAATATCGTTTTGCTGAAGCACTAGACGCACTGCATGCATGCAAAACTGTTCTGCCACTCAACAAGCCAGTTCATTTTTTCGGTGCTGGGCATCCAATGATGTTTTCTTTTGCAGTTGCTTTAGGAGCAGATCTTTTTGATTCAGCAGCATACTCTCTTTTTGCCAAGCGTGGGAATTACTTGACTGTGAGCGGAACTTTAGACATAAAAGACATGGAATACTTGCCTTGTTCTTGTCCGATATGTCAAAGCAGAAAACCATCTGAACTGAATGAACACAGGCTAGCAGAACATAATCTTTATGTTTCCTTTGAAGAAATGAAACGCATTCGAGAAGCCATCCACGAGAACACCCTATGGGAGCTTCTTGAAGAGCGTTCGAAAGCTCATCCTTCACTTGGAATAGCATTCAAAAACTTTCGCAAATACAGAAAACACTTAGAGTCGCTTGATATGTTCACCAAAAAAAGATTCTTTGTAACCCCAGACGCGCGCAATAGACCAGAAGTCTATCGACATGAAAACAAAAAAATCACAACCAAAAAAACAATAGATTTGCTTCCATTCAAGCGTGTCCCGATAGGCATTGCTCATGCATATCCTTTTGGACAAAGAGTAACCAGTAAAAAGAGAGAGGAAATTCCTAAAACCACTGACGCTCAGAAAGCAAACAGTCTAGCAAAATATGTGTATGGTGTCGCTTTTCCCAAAGCAGATTTCGAACGGGGTAAAACTGGCAGGCTAAGAAGAGCATATCAAAATGGAAAGCTTCTTGCATCATTCAGAGCATCTGATGGCATGATAATACCTCATGCTTTCGCAAAGCAAATACACAAAAAAAGTAAAGGAGCGCGTGTGGTAATCGATGATGAAGTCCAAGAATTTGCGCGAGAAGGTAAAACAGTGTTCGCTAAATTTGTTAGACACTGTGGTGAAGAAGTGCGTGCTGGAATGGATGTTCTTGTTGTGAATTCAAAGGACGAACTCCTGGCATCAGGCACAGCAGTTCTCAGTGCGAGGGAAATGATTGATTTTTGTGAGGGTCCAGCTGTTAGGATTAGGGAAAAGTTTTAGTTTTTCCCTTCACAAATCAAAAGCTTTTTTAATACTTTCTGCACAAATATTCTGTTATCTCTTATTCCGGCGAAAGATGAGCACGCATTTATCTTTTGTTCAGAACGTTTCATTTATGGAGTTTAAGCATGAGTGTTTCCGCAACTATAACAGAATTTTTCAATGACCCGTTCAACCGGTATCTGTTCATAGGGTTAGTCATACTAGGAGCAATCCTCCTTTTTTATTCTCTTCCGACTCCTGTCCAAGAATCATCTGCACCAATTAATGCCTCTGAGTCTAATGCTACTGTTGACTTTTTCTTTTCTCCAACTTGCCCTCACTGCACTGCTCAGAAACCCCTACTAAAAGAACTTGAAAGAGAATATCCTCACGTCCAGTTCAGTTATCATGATAGCTCTAAACTGGAAGAAGCACAATTATTCATTGCCATGTTGGAAGAGAATAACATGAGCGTAACCACCTTGTACTTTCCGACCACTTTCATACACGATAAAGCGTTTGTCGGTTTTCATGAAAAAGAAGAACTAGAAAAAGGAATAAACGAATGCATTGAAACATGCGCTAATACGACTTCATCCATTGGTCCTTCCCAAGAAGAAGAATTTAACCTTACTCAATATCTACCTGCCTTCGCACGCACTCAAATAGTTAAGCTAATTGGTGAGGTAAACCTCCTAAATATTTTCACACCCATTCTAGCAATACTCCTAGGTCTTATTGACGGATTCAATCCTTGTGCCATGTGGGTTTTAGTATACCTAATTTCAGTGATGGCTAATATCAACGACCGGAAGAAAATTTGGTTGATAGTTGGCAGTTTTGTACTGGCTTCTGGAATCCTCTATTTCATTTTCATGGCATTCCAGCTCAATGCATTCTTAATGGTTAGCTCTCCTTTTGTCACGCTAGTGATTGGGCTTGTTGCTCTTGGAGGAGGCATAATATCCCTCAAAAGCTACATAAAGACCAGAGGAGCAATTGTGTGCAAAGTTGGTGACGAAGAATCCCACAGAAAAACCCAGAACAAAATACAAGAAATAGCAGCTTCTCCCATTACCTGGAGTATTTTCATAGCAATCTTTGGCCTTGCTTTTGCAGTCAATGCAATAGAATTTCTCTGCTCTTTCCAGATACCTCTTATTTTTACTCACATACTGAGCATCAGACAACTGCCAATGATAGAAAGATACTTCTATATTGCCATCTATGACTTCTTCTTCATGCTCGACGACCTCATAATATTCAGCCTTGCCGCCCTCGCCGTTACTAGCGGAATAGGCCAAAAATACGTAAAGTGGTCAAAGTTGCTTGGAGGTATATTCATGCTAATTCTTGGTATGCTATTGCTGTTTGCTCCAGGTCTCCTTCGCTAACCAAAACTTTAATAGCTTCTACACAATAATACCTTTTGAGGAGAATCAAACGAACATCACTATTACAGGAGGCAAAGGAGGAACAGGCAAAACCCTAATAGCTACAGCCCTGGCAGTAGAACTAGCAAAAAACAATAAAGTTCTCCTAGTTGATGCTGATGTTGAAGGACCTGATGCACACCACTTACTCTCAGCCAAACTAAAGAAAAAAGCAGACGTAAGCCTGAACATACCAGTTATAACAGAAGAGGAATGCATACGCTGCGGAAGATGCTATAAAGCATGCAAACAAAACGCTCTAGAATTTGTTCTAGGTAGAGCTCCTCTCTTCATAGAAGAACAATGCACAGGCTGTATGGCCTGTCACCTGATCTGCCCAGCAGATGCAATAAAAAAAGAACCAAGAGTAATAGGATCAATAAGCGAAGCTAAAGCCCATGGATTGACTTTAGTCTCAGGAGACCTAGTACCACAACAAAAAGAAAGTTCTCCCCTAATCAATGCCATGAAAAGATACATTCAAACCAAAAAAACAGACTATAACATAATGGATACAGCCTCAGGTACACACTGCTCAGTCATCGCAGCACTAATCGGAACAGACCTAGCTCTAGCAGTAACCGAACCAACACCGCTAGGTGCGCACGACCTTGAACTGATACTTAAGCTTGCAAAAGAACTTGACATACCCGGTGCAATAGTACTAAACAAAAAAGGAGTTGCAAGCGACAAAAGCATACAAAAACTATCAAAAAAATATGACGCACCAATAATAGCAAATCTCCCTTACTCACCTAAAATTATGGAAACATACTGTCATGGGGTTCCGTTAGAACACAAAGAAGTCACTGCCCTAGCAAGAATACTGGAAGGATTATAACATGAAAATAGCAGTCCTATCAGGAAAAGGAGGCGTCGGAAAAAGCACTGTAGTAGCCTCTCTGGCTGCACTACTATCCAGAAACCAAAACATAATCTGTGCAGACTGTGACGTTACTGCTCCAAACTTAGGGTTATTCTTCGGACTTACAGACAAAAATTTCACAAAAAGAGAAGTCAGCACAGGCCTTGAAGCAGAACTAATAGAAAACAAATGCATCAAATGTGGCTACTGCCTAGACACGTGCATCTTCTCAGCAATAACCTGGAAAAACAAGCCAGTATTCAACCGCTTCCTCTGTGAAGGATGTGGATCATGTCAAATCGCCTGCCCATCAAATGCCATAACCCTAAAACCAGTCAAAAATGGCTGGATTGGAACAACAGAAACCAAAAAGTTTCCAATAGTCATGGGACAAATGAACATAGGCAAATCCGGTTCAGGAGAAATAGTGGCACTAGTCCTAGAAGAAACAGATAGAATTGCACAACAACGATCAATCGATTGGACACTAATAGACGCTGCAGCAGGAATAAGCAATCAAGTAATCACAGCAGCAAGAGCAGCAGACTTTATTGTAGCAGTTACAGAACCTACTCCAGCAGCACTAAGCGACCTAAAAAAAACTCTTTCAATAGTAAAACACCTAGGAACACCTTACGGCATACTAATCAACAAAACAGGAATAAATCCAGACACGAACAAACAAATAAAAAAATTCACCAAAGAAACAGACTCATCGATTCTAGGCGAATTACCCTACAACACATTATTCATAGACGCGCTCATCAAAACTAAGCCGGTGGTAACTTTGGACACCAATATTGAAAAACAATTCAAAACCATTCTAGGAAATATAATGAAAAGAGTTTAACGATTTTCATGAACTTCATAGCAGAAACAGCAACAGTAACAGGAAAAGTCACTCTAGGAAACGGCGTAAGCGTCTGGTACGGAGCAGTAATCCGTGGAGACATGGGAGAAATAACAATCGGCGCGCACACAAACATACAAGACAATTGTGTTATTCACGGTTCAATTGACAAAGGCGTTCAAATTGGTGAGTGCGTGACGCTAGGACATGGTGCTGTGGTTCACTCATGTGACATTGGCAATAACGTTCTCGTTGGCATCAATGCCACAATCCTCCACCATGCAAAAATCGGAGAAAATTGTATGATTGCTGCTGGCTCAGTTGTCACACCAAGAAAAGAGGTACCTTCTGGTTCAGTAGTCATGGGAACACCCGGAAAAATCGCTCGCAAACTCACAGAAGAAGAACTAAACTTCATAAAGAAAAACGCTGAACACTACGAAAAACTTGCCAAGCAATACCAAGAGAAAAAGCTTTAAATCTAGCCTGCTAAATACTTTTTCATGAAAGGAAAATCAATAAGCCATCCATCAAGAGATTCTAAAACAAAGAATCCCGAAGACTCCCGGTTCAAAGGCAAAACAAGCGAAAATCAGCTCAAAAAACAACAGCGTAGCAAAACTGCTACCGAAATCTACAAGCTCCAACGCGAGGAAGCCAAAAGAAAAAGTGTTAAGCATTGACAATTTCTCATCAGGATCTCAGAGGAAAATTCGAAAGAGCTGCCAGATTAGTGATAATGCATGATGGCATATATGATTTCCAGAAAGCCGAAATCAAAGCTCTTTTCAGTTCAAACAAGACTTTCAGAGACCTCGCGCTAAAAGAAACTGGTAAAGGTCTGTTTGAAACCAAAAAATTTCTCATCAAAAATGACAAGAAAACTAACAGGATTATCACTCAAGTCATGAAAAAAACCAAAGAAGTAAGTCTGAAAAAAGACACTCCGATAGTACAATACTCTCATAAAATAAATCGGTCTTTTTATCACCGGAAAAAAATCATGGAAGAAGCAGATTTGATTTTAAGTGATTTAATTGACAGAGGCGGTCATGAAAGCATCACAAAAGAAAACAAGAAAGAAGAAATCCAGTTCATGAAAGCCATGATACGCCAAGATCCCAACATGCAACACTCACATAAAAAAATTGCAGTGAGTACAAGATATCGCTCAAACGACCTTCATGGAATCAAAGATGTTAAACTTGTCATAAGCAAACTCCTCTTAACAGACTGCAAAATAAGTAAAGAGTATTTTAGACCAATCCGAAAAAACCACTTTCCAAGATCTAAAACACTAAAATCTTCTGCCAAGAACAAAAAAACCAGGAAAACACGGGGTTAACCTTCCACCTGGTGAATGTCTCCTCAAACCCAAATGCACCACTTCAATATTAACAAACCCTAACTCCTGCAACGCGCTCACACAACCCTGAACTTTTGCTTCCACCGGACTAAACACACACATGAAGTGACCACGCTTAAGCCAAGATGCACTTTTTTTAACAGCTTTTACATCCTCTTTTAAATCCAAAAACACTGCATCAAAACTTTCCTCGTCAAACTTTGCCTCAAACAAATCACCCTGCTTCAACTCAACGTTTTCAATTCCCTCTAAATTCCTTTTTGCAACTTCATGGAAGCGTTCCTCACGTTCCAAAGAAACTACTTTACCAGCTAGCTGAGCAAAAACCATGGTCGCGCAACCTGAACCACTCCCAGCCTCTAAAAGCTTTGTATCCCTATCCAAAGACATTAAGGCAGCAGCCACAGCAGCATCATACTCATACAAAGGCCTAGCACCACGTTCAGCATTCTGAATGCTATCTCGAAGTAAAGGTTTCATAACAACAAAACGCTCTCCCTTAGCAGTTTCAACACTCACCGCTTTATTCTGATCTACCGCTTCCTGAATTGCCTGTCTAGGTACTTCTCCCCAGCTAGTCTGAACATCCTCTCCACGCCAATCCCTGAACAGAGTTTTACCCGAAGCATGAATCAAAAAAACTTTCATGAAACCACTTAATAATTAATACTAGTTTTGCTTATTATTCTATTGACAAAGCAATCAACGAGGCGGTTGACATTCAAAAACGATTAAAGATAGTAATAGCAATAGTTCCAGTGATGCTACTAGCAGTCTTTTTTGTTCCAGGAATAATAACAGAAGTGACAAAAGACGACATAGATAGAACTTTAGAAAGTTGCCTTAACACGCAAGACTCAAGTCTACAATACAGCTGCATGGTACTAGGCGCGCAAAAGCTTGCTGGAACACATGGAAAGGAAAGAGGTCTGCTTGCTTGTGATAGAATAAAAAGCTATACAGGCATGGCAACCACTAGCAAAATTAATCAAATAACACAAGTGTGCAAAGAAGAAATAACTAAAAAATACTAAGCTTCTACCACACTAAACGCAAAACCATATAAACCTTTTCTTTCTAAATTAAAGAGCATCAACTAGCTATTCTGTGAATCAAATGCAGATACCAAATCCATATAACAAACCATACTACAAGTTTTACATTTTGATAGCCCTAGCAATATTCATACTTGCTGCTCTAGCTATTCCAAACCTAAAACCTGGAATAGACCTCACCGGCGGAACTGCAATGATGATGTCGATACCACAAGAAATCTCAACAGACCAAATCAAATTACTCCTCAGCGAAAAAGGAATCGATGACTCAAACGTTAAAATAACTGCAAATCCACTTACCGGCAGACAAGGATTGATAATTGAATTTACTGGACACAGGGATCTTCTAGAAGCCAGAGCAATGATCGACCAAAATCCAGAGCAAGCAAGAGCACTAGCAAGCCAATTCATACCAAAAGATCCTGGAAACCTTACCATATCACAATATGTACAACTAGCAGAAGAAAACTTTAAACTTCAACTACGCGAAGAAATTGCCCAAAAGGTAGGCATTGTTTCAAACGATATTAGCATGAGCTCAGTAGGAGCGTCTATTGGAGCAATGTTTTGGGAAACATCACAAAGAGCGTTAATCATAGCATTCATACTGATCGCAGCAATAGTCTTTGTTCTTTTCAGACAACTGGTACCTTCAATAGCAGTAATCCAAGCTATCCTGTTTGACGTTGTCATAGCGTTGGCTGGAATGACCCTCATAGGCATTCCAATAACCCTTCCGACAATAGTAGCTCTTCTCATGATAATTGGATACTCAGTAGACTCAGACATAATGCTTACAGATAGAATAATGAGAAGAAAACATGGAAGCACTGCAGAACGTGCATACAGTGCAATGAAAACAGGATTAACCATGACAGGCACAACACTAACAGTATTACTAGTACTACTAGTGTTCTCACACTTCAGTCAAATGGTAGCCCTATTCCAAATTACTGGCGTTCTGTTTTTCGGACTACTTGGAGATATTCCAGCAACATACCTCGTTAACGTGGTGGTAGTGAAGTGGTGGATGGACAAGCAAGAGACTTCTTGAAAATATGGCGAGTTAGAATACTCATCGGAGCAATAATCCTCTTAGGAATAGCCCCTCTAATGCTAATGGGGGTCAAATTTGGAATGGATTTTGTTGGCGGCACAATGATTCAACTAGAACTAGACGAATCAGTAGACTCTGGCGTAATGACAACCACAACCACAATCCTCCAAGAACGACTAAACCGATACGGAATGAAAGACATTTCTGTCAGACCATATGGAGACCAATACATCACCGTAACAATCTCTACCAATGAAACAAGTGCACTAGAAGATGTTAAAGACGTTCTTTCCAGTCAAGGAAAATTCGAAGCAATCATAGACGGGGTCATAACACTACGCTCAGAAGATCTAGTAGAAATAAGCACTAACCCACAAGACGGTTATGGTTACCTCAGTTCAACCGGGCAATGGCGGGTCCCTTTCACAATTTCAAAAGAAGGAAGCGAACGCTTTAAAACACATGCAGACGGAAAATGCAACAAAACCGAAGGTGTCGTAACCTGTGAAAAAATATACATGTTCATAGACCGTCCAGACAATGCCATTCTAATAATGCCAGACAGCCTGTACGAAAAAGAATCAGCAATGTTCATGATGCCAGGCGAAGAACGAGGAGACCCAATCACAATAGACAAATTCAAACATAATGCTCTCATAGAAATAGTAAATGCCAGTGAAGTCACTCCCGAACTCGTTCAACAAATAGAACAAGGCAATTATTCACGAGTAATCGTTCACGAGAATGTCACAGGTATAGAACTCCTTGAGAATAAAACATTTAAGTTTGATAAGAACCGTGATGTAGTCTCAGCACCCACAAGCAGTGAATACTGGCTCTGGAAAGCAGTAAACCTAGAAAGTATCCTAAACCTAACACCCGGAGTAACCTCAGGAAAAGCAATCAGAGAAGCTGTAATAGAAGGACATGCACCAGACTGGGAAACAGCAAGCAGTGAATTAACTCATATGGTAGTACTTCTCAAATCAGGAAGCCTGCCAGTAGGTATTTCAATCGCAAGCACTAACACAGTCTCACCAACACTAGGAAAAACATTCATCAATGATCTCATCACAATGGCAGTCTTAGCATGGTTTGCAGTAGGCTTTATAGTCCTGCTAAGATACAGAGACATCAAGCTCACCGCTCTAATGATGAGTGCAAGCTTCTCAGAAGTTCTAATCATCCTTGGAATAGCTTCTCTACTATCCTGGGAGCTTGATATCGCATCCATAGCAGGAATTATAGCTGTTGTAGGTACGGGCGTTGATTCATTCATCATCATTGTAGACGAAGTCAAATCAGGCAGCACAGAAGAAGAAGAAACAGTAGTAGACAAAGTCAAAAAGGCCTTTAGGATTATATTCGGTTCAGCAATGACAACACTCGCAGCCATGCTTCCATTACTAACGCTAGGCCTAGGACTAATGAAAGGATTTGCAATAACCACACTCATCGGCCTGTTTGTAGGCGTTGTAATAGTAAGACCAACATTCGGAAAAATCATTGAAAAATACTTCTGATATTTCATGCAACTCTCAGAAGCATATGAAACAGTAGACCACGCACTCTCAGCTAAAAAGCTCCTTCTCGTTATAGGTACCTGTCAAGTAAAATATTCAGGTAGAGCCACGTCCAAACTAGCAAAAGGAGACCGCCTAGTAATCGTAAAAAGCGATGGCTCATTTCTAGTACACCAAAACAAAGGCCTAGCAGCAATCAACTACCAACCACCAAAAGGCAGACTCTCCTGCGAGCTAAACGACACACTAATCCTACGCGCAACAAGAAAACAACCCAGAGAATTGCTAGAAGTAATCTTCTCTAAAATTAGTTTTGCCGGAGCATACACAATAAACGATGACCGTTCCCTGCAAATATTCGGAACAGAAAAAGACTTAGCCAAGCTATTAATGCAAGACCTAAGCGTTTTAGAACCCGGCCTCACTTCCACAAAACAAGAAAGCAAAAGCAAACGCGGTTTTATAGACATTTTTGCCAGAGACAAAAAAGGCAATCCAGTCCTAATCGAAGTAAAAAGAAGAACAGCAGGACTAAAAGCAGTAACACAACTAAAACGTTACGTAGAAGAAACCAACAAAAGAAAAAACCAGGAAGTACGCGGCATACTCTGCGCGCCAGGCATCTCAAAAAATGCTCTGATAATGCTTGAAAGAGAAGGATTAGAGTACTGTAGGCTTGATTATGACGCGCATACTTCTGACACAAAAATCAAAGGACTTATAAAAAAACAGAAAAGATTAAAAGAGTTCTTCGTATAAGCAGTGTTGGTGTAAAGCAATGAAAGCAGACTGGGCGCTAAAAGAAAGTTTTGAAGTATATAAACAAAACTTTTGGACTATGGTAGCAGGAATGGCAATAGTCGGAGTGCTTACTATGCTTTCCTCATTGCTATTCGTAATTCCAGGAGCAATAACCCTGTTCTCCTTAATCGTTAATCCTGAGATAACATTTCTACTAATAGGTCTTCTTGCTACAACAATCGGTTTTATGCTTTATATGCTCTTCTCATCCGTTCTTGGTGGAGGTTACATCGGATTTTGTGCAGACATTTACAAAAACAAAAAAGCAGAAATCAAGAGAATATTTTCGCCTAAAAGAATACTTTCTCTTGCTATCTATCCTTTCATACTAGGAATTCCGTTCATCATAGTATCTGGAATAATCTTTTTACTAATCTTTTTTTTACTCCCTCTCTTTTCTGGAAGCATTTTAGCAATAATCCTAATATTACTCAGTTTGTTCTTTTTTTGGATGGCTGTACTAACATTGCTCTACATCTTTTTGAGTTTCACTCTTTATGCAATAGTCCTTGAGGATACTGGAGTAATAGATGGAGCACGTAATTCGATAAAATTTGTAAGGCAAAACATTGCTGAAGTAATCGTCTTTTTCTTGCTAATTTTTGGTATATCTACTATCAGTTCATTGGTAACCCTCCCATTCATGGTTATACCCATAATCGGAGAAATAATTATGAACCTCCTATCGCTTTTGATTAACATGATTATGGTTCCTTGGTTGATTTTAAGCATGGTAATATTCTATTTATCACTTACAGAAAAAAGAACAGAACGGAGAACTTGAGTGGAGAAAAATTCAATGGAATCTTTTGATTCAATAAAAAAAGGAGTTGTTTTTTACTCTCACAACTTTCCGAAACTACTAATCGGTTCGTTGTTATACACTTTTGTAGTGTTCCTAATAACCAGCCTTGGACTAACTTTACTATCAAATTTTATCACTGAACCCACATCAAACTCTTTGTTGACTGGCGCAATAATACTATCTTTCTTTGTTTTTGTTATGATTGTTGAAGGGCTTCTTTTTGGAGGTTGGATTGTTTACTGTGAAAACATCGCAAACAATGAACCATCAAGCATCAAAACAATATTCAATCCTCACAGAAAAAAAGACTTCATCATCTATACTTTTATCCTAGCTATATTCGTAGAAGGACCCATCCTATTAAGCATGTTCTCACTGCTATTTCCAGCATACACAAAAGACTTTCTAGGCTTCCCTCTATTCATTTGTCTTCCAATAGTTGCATTGATTGTACTGTTCTTCATATTTTTCACTCCCCTCTCAATTGTCATTGACAACAAAGGAATAATTCCTGCTCTTCATGACTCAGCCGCGTTCGCAAGAACTCATCTAACCCAAACCTTTTTGTTCTATGCTTTTTTCTTGGGAATGCTGTTTTCCCTATCCTACTTTGGAGGAATTATCTCAGAATATTTTCATCCATATGCAGGTCAAACCTTTCTTAAAATCTTAGAAGCATTAGTCATTCCATGGGTTTTTGTTTCAGCCATATTCTTTTACAGAAAAAACACTTAAAACACAACCCAAACCTGTTATCCAACTTCCCAAAAAGTAGTACCAGTGTAACCTCGGAAACACACAGAAGAAAACCTTTAAAACACCCTCCTAGCTAATGCTATTCATGAAAAAAGCGTTTTTCGGCAAAAACTCCTGCCTCAAAATTCAAGAAAATCAAGGCGTAGTCTACTTTCACATGGGCAAGAAAAACGTTGATAACTGGGCCTGGGAAAAACTTAAAATGAGCGACGTCGAACTAGGAGAAATAATCAGAGTCCTCAACGGGCGCTCAGAACGCTGGAGCACTGTACACGTCTTCAACAAAAATCAAAACAAAATCTGGGTTGATCCAGCCTCTGACGGCAAAGCTATTTTTTTCAAGATAAACGACGTCACAAAAGCAATGTCTCCCGGAGAACAAGAATGCATGCGCATACTTTTAGAACATTGCATAGTTAAAACAGCTGAAAGATAACTAGAAAAACAACACTTTCACGGCTCCGACCAGTGCTACGAGTATAAGCACTTTCTCCACGAAAGCCCCACCCCTCTTCACCGCTAGCTCCGTGCCAACAACCGCACCTAACGCTCCTCCAGAAGTCAACGCTAGATAATGAGGCCAGCTTACCACACCTTCCAAAATAAAATACGCGCTACCAGTCCAAACGGCAAAACTCAATAAAGCAGAAGCAGCCGCGCTTGACTCAACTGTTTCCATGCCTCGTCCAACAGTCAAGACCATCATCGTTAGCGTTTTGGCCGACGCGCCAAACACACTCTTGTAAACTCCCACAGAAAACAAAAACACTGCTTCCAGCCAACAATTCTTCTTCAAAAATGCCAAATCAATCTTATTCTTGACCAAGAGCAGCAGAACGCCCAGCAAAAGCAGAGCAGCAATCAAAGCCTTTAACAAAAAACTCTCCAAAGACACTACAATATAAGCTCCTAACAACGCACCAACAGCAAAAAACACTGCTAAATACATTATCTTGTTTACATGCAATTTACCGTGATGCCAGTAATTACCAATGCTTACTAGTCCAGGCAGTATCTGAGCAGGCAGGTTAGTGCCAAGCGCGGTCAACGGATCTAAACCTATGAAAAGAAGTGCGGGAATGGAAATGAAAGAATAACCTCCTGCTATTGAGCCAAACGAATAGCCTATGAAAGCTATGAAAAAAAGAAGTATATACTCTGCGTATTCAAGCATAATTCGTTCAGTCAGCAAGACTTAAAATTTCTTTCTCTGCACTCAGCCTAAAGCTAATGCATCAATTAATTCTCGGAAAAGCGCAGTCCAAGGCTATTTAAACGTTGAATGCTTTATCACTTAAGTTTATCATGGGGGGTTCTAATGGCTTCAGATGAGTCACTAAAAGGTCATAATCTCTCAGCAGTATATCTACCTCCACTGCCAAAATACAAAAAAGTGTTAGGGAAAGCTTTAGCTAAGACTCGACCTGACGATCTCTACCCATTAGGTTTTAAGAGAACCTATATGGTTTCATGGTCACGTTCAAGCAAACAGAAAATCCCAATAGATGCTGTAAAAAAAGCATGTGAACTTTTGAGCATCGGTTTTTTTGAGATAATCAACGGAGAACTTCTTTGTTCTTCAACTGGAAATTGCCTGACTTTTAAAAACAAAGTGACACCAAAAATAGCTTATTTGCTTGGTTTAATTGCTACGGATGGCCATATTAGATCTAGTCGGCCGGGTATTTCTGTTGATCAAAACGATCGTGAGATGCTGGAAAAAATTTCAAAATTGTTCATGAACGAATTTGGGATTCAAGGGAACATGAGACAAAGTCATAATGCCTACAAACTTGAGTTTGGTTCATCTCCATTGAAGTATATTCTATGTGAAATTTTTGAACTGCCTGCTGGGGTTAAGAGCTACTCTGTTAGAATGCCACCAAAGATACGCTCTTCCAATCATAAAATAAAAACGGCTTTCCTGGCTGGTTGTATCGATGGTGATGGTAGTATCTCAACCACTAACCATTGGAAAGGATTTTCTTACCCTCGTTTGACATTTAAATGCGGTTCAAAAAATTTAGTCACAGATTTGACAGACTTTCTAAAAGAGCTAGATATGACTTTTTCCCTTACTCTCGAAAGAAACAAGAGTTTTTCTACTAAAGAATTCACTGGACATCACTGTTACGGTTTTGAAGTAAGAAATAGAAACGATTTTAACACTATTGTTTCCGAGTTACTTACCTTCTTGCTTACTAGAAAGAAAGAGAGAGTGATACAACTAGTGAGACAACCTGACTATATTTTCAAATGTAGAATTGAAAAGAATGAAACCACATCAGAAGTACTGAAACATTCAGCAATAAAACTAGGGAGTTACCAAAAACTTGCAGACCACATAAACAACAGAATCGGAAAAAAGAAGTTCTCTCCTGGCATGATAAAGCAATACTCCTGTCTAAAAACACCCCATAGGCCAAGCCTAGGTATTTTGTTTTATGCATGTGACTTGCTTGGTTTAAACGTCCTAGATATAGTTGGTGAAAAATTTGCTTTTCTCATTTCACACTTACTGCCTTTGCCAAGTTTTTCGGGGTATCAACCGAAGTCCCCTTCTCCACTGCCGTATAGTAAGCAAGCATCTGACAAGGAATGTTTGCTAGAAGAGGATAAAACAAGTAATCCAC
>JAIOSL010000003.1 GCA_021107635.1 archaeon
AAAAGAGAACAAAACGCAAAAGACTGCCCGTGCACATATCCATGCGACAAGAAAGGCCTTTGCTGTGAGTGCGTGGCATATCATCGAGCTAGGAAAGAGCTGCCGGCATGCTTTTTCCCTCCTGAAGTAGAAAAAACTTATGACAGGTCTTTTGATGCTTTCATACGATGCAGAAAGTAAAAGCTTTTAAAGTTTCCTTACCAAAGAAAGTTTAGTGTTTATCATGGCAGTAACTGTTGATGAAGCAAAATGTATTGGTTGCGGGGCTTGCGTAGCAATATGTCCTGTAGTATTTGAAATGGGAGACAATGGCAAATCTAAAGTCAAAGATGCTAACGGAGAATGTGACCTGGAAGCATCCAAAAGCGGTTGCCCTGTTGGAGCTATCTCACTCTGAGAGTTCCTCTTTTTTTCCGTTTAGTTCCGTGAGCGCGAGATACGCGCTTGCTACAGCAGTAACAATAGCGATAAGTCCTAGTGCTACGGGGATGGGTGTGTACATTGTTGCTAGGCCAGTTATTGGTTTGATGTTCTGGGGTTCATCATACTTGAAAATTAGGAGAGTGTTAGTTTGTCTAACATCTCTGTTACCCTCAGAGTCCACGCAAGCAATGAAAACGTCAGTATAGCCATTACTCAAGCCAGTGATTGGACAAGTGATTATTTCACCTTCGTTGCAATTGTTTACCATGTCATCGTAGCCAATGTCAAACAAACTCCACTTGCAGTGCCCGTGTTCATTCAATTCAAATATTAAGTCAAAAGAATTAGAGGCTATTTCACTTCCGCTCTGAGGATTCCAATTGCTTTTTATTGGAGGTTCTTCATCTCTATCTGGTTCAGATTTGTTCCAGCATGAGATTTCTTCTTCAGACCAGTCGTCAGGGCATTCATCGAACAGCTTGCCTACTCGTGCGTTTCCAACACATTGATAACACTTTATTCTGGTTTCGTTTGTTTCGTTCTTTGGTTGAGGTGGATACAGTATTGGTCCGCCTGTTCTTCCTGTACTTCTTCTTCGTTTGATTGGTTCTGGAGGATTACAATCTGCTGGACAGTTCACATAGTTTTCATCAATCAAGCATTTTCCGTCTCCACAATATGGTAATTGTTTGATACTGTAAGCTTCAACATTAACAAGGGTAGTAAACGTGTCAAGTGTCTTGTTTTGAGTTGAATCTATTTTTTCCCATACTGCATGACACGCTTGTTCGGTCATGTTCCAGTTTTGACAAGCATAAAGAGCTAAAGCGTTTTCGCTTTGATAATTTACTCCACTGTACGAAAAAGTCGTTGAATCTGCTTGAGGATAATCGCTTTTGATGGCATAAGTAACTAAGAATCCAGTTATTGAGTTAACCTGATCAAACCAGGTGGTCTTGTTGTTTTCTGTTTCCACGTCTATGCTCTCAAAAGTTACTTTAGACTTCTTGGCAGAAAGAATTAAGTCATACACTCCAGGCTCTAAATCTATGGAAAAAGAACCATTGTTTGAGTAGTATTCTCCGAAGAGACTGTTGTTTTGGTACAAGCTTAAGTTTGCTGTCAAGCCTTGAGAGTTTGCGTCAAAGACAGTAGCTTTGAACACAAATTCAGGTATTGCTATAGTAAGATTGCCTAGAGTCACTTCCACTGAATTGTTTGATTCGTCTGAAGCAGTCATGTTCAAAGTATAGTTTCCTTCAATATCAGGAATTACATACTCTACTGTTGTGCTATTGTCGATGAAAGAAACTGTTTCAACAGTAATGTTTTCGTTATAAAGAGTGAAAACTAGGTTGAGGGGGTATTCACTAGAATTAAAATCTACAGCAGGAGGTCTGCTGGCGCTAGGGTTACCGGGAGAACCGGCGAGGTAATAAGGTCGGTTAACTCAGGAGGTGCATTATCCGGTTCCCCTAGCGTTATAGCAGTATGATTTATCCAAGTCGTGTTTATGTTGTTGTTAGTGTCAACAGTTTGAGTGGATAGGGTATATATGGTCTCTGAAGACAGGTTAGTTGTATTGAAATTGTTGTTTGAAGTATCACCTATAGAGCTGTTATTGATGAATAGCATTACATGAGAAAAGTCTTCATCTTCTGGATTTTCCCAGTTCCAATAAATCCAATCGCTGCCAGTTGTACTGGTTAGGTTAGTTATTGTTCCGGGTGGTGTGGTATCAGGATAAAAACAGATGCAATCCACGCAAAATCCTTCTCCGCACTGAGTGTCATTTGTGCATTCTGCACCACAACTATCCAGCACGCAAACAGGTTCACTCCAAATGTCTTCAACACAACCACATTCTCCATCACAATATCCAAATGCGTCTCGGTAAGAAGTTTTATTCCCAAAACAAGTTTCAACGCTTTGATTACAATAAGTGTTGTTGTCAGTGCTGTTCAGTTCACATTGTTCCGGCGCTTCAACAAGATCATCTCCGCATATTGGAATGTATTCATGTACGCATTGACAAGAATCGTTACAAGAATCCAAAGTATATGGATTCAGATCATCACAATCACTGTTATTTTCACAAGATGCTCCGCAGTTTCCAATTACACAAGAAGCATTGCTCCAAGGAGTTTCTAAACAAGTACAATTGACCCTACAAGCACCGAAAAGATCCCTGGTCAAAGTTCTGTTTCCATCGCATTGAAAGTTATCTTGTTCACAAAAAGAATTGTTCTCAGTGTTAGGCAATTCGCATTCTTCCTCACTGTTTACTTTTCCGTCTCCACAGAATGGATTACAGATTAATGCAGATACTTGCACATGGTCATGGAAAGACCATCCAGGACCATACCCATCATGGCCTTGGAATTTTATCTCCAAATTACTCAAATCTTCTGGAGAATCAATATAACTTAGATTCAATTCTTCCACTGAATCATTTGTAGGCGGGCTTGTTGGAGGAGCTAAAAATTCGTTTTCAACCCATTGGTCATCATTTTCATCCCAAACAGACATTTTAGCATATTCAACATTAGGACATCCAGTATACCACTCAAAAACCAATCGTATGTTTTGAACAGTCTGATCGGCAGCTATCTCAAAAGGAAAACCAAAAAGCAGGTACCTTGAAGAAACATACTCATTTCCAAACCAATACTTTTTAGTTTGATAACGAACATTATCGCTCTCAGAAAGCATCTCAAGCTCGCTTTCATTCAATTCATGAGAACTGTTAGTAGTATCCAAGCCACTGCTTGGAGAATAAACAACTTGAGTACAAACAGGAGCAACAATCATGCTTTCTGCATTAGCTGAAATAGATATCACTACTACTGCAATGAATGTTACCATCAAAAATTGATCAAACTTATTCATACAAAAAAACCCCCAGTTTGTAACTACATGGTAGTTGTAACTATCTTGCATTTCCTTGTATATAAATATTTGCAATGCGCCTTCTAGCTTTGTTTTATTCGATATAAGAGGTAAAATATACGTAGTGAACCGATTAGTATAATCAACAGGATTATAATCGTAGGCAAATTCCATTCCACTCTTGAGATTAGTCTTCCTGTCACAGCTGTTATACTAGAGTCTTCTGGAATAACCTCTTTCTTTATGGATTCTTTGTTTCCAAGCCTGTCTATACTATAATACTCTAAAATGCCTGCTTTTGCTTTAAATGGCTCGACATAATACTCCCAGTTTCCACCGATTCTATAATAAATAGCATCTATTCCAGATCCGTTATCCATTGCTTCAAACGAAATCAGCTCTTCTTTTTTCAGAGTTGTTTTTGGAGGTGTATTGTCTATTATCACGTCTAGTTCAGTTCGTTTTAGATTAGCTAGTTCATCTCTTGCGATTAAGACTAGAGTCTGTAATCCATCTGATTCATGCCGAGTGTCCCATGCTGCAATTAATTCATTTTCTTTGGTTGATCCTAGTGTTTCACTAGCATACAAAAACTGACTTTCAAGGCTCATGTCTGAAGAGTTAGTAAAGACTTCTACAACTCCATTCAAGTAGATGTCTTCATTGATCTCAGTGGATGGAATAATACTAAGAATTTCTGCTTTAGGCTTACTAGCGTCTATACTGTAATAGCCCACTACAGTTTCCCCTTTATTGCCTGCTTTGTCTACTGCATACGCTTCTACTTTGCAAGTATTCTCTCCTTCCTTGCTACACTCTGCTTTAACTGTAATAGCTCCTACATCTCCTGTGCACGAAAAGCTTTTCCAGTCTCTGCCTATCCGATAATAGCAAATTTCAAGGCCGCTTCGCACTTCATCTGCATAAACTATAGTAACAAAAAATTCCTGCTCTTCCCAACTGCCAGGAGCAGGCATCTGAATAACTGTTCTAGGTTTACTATTGTCTATCTTAAACTCAACAGGTCCTGAAAAACCAATGTTGAAAGCATTATCCATAGCAACAGCACAAACCCAAGAGTGCTGGTTAACAGTGATCGTTCGGCCGTTAGTGTATAAAGAATAGTCTGAAGGACAAGTAGGCTCATCACTCAAATAAAAACCATAACTTGAATAGTTACAACCGCTAGCAGGATCTCCTTCATCAGAACAAGTCATGCGAGCTCGGGTTTTAGTCCTTTTCCATTCAGACGGCGCGCCGCTGATTAAAGGGATTGGTTTTTGATAGTCTATTATCACATCTATTCCAGTGCTTTCCTCTTCTCCGTCCGAGTCAACGGTGGTTACATAAAATTTGTATGAACCAACTTCTTCCGGAACTAGAGCATAAAAAGTGAAGGCAATGCTATCATCTGGCATTAATTGGAATGGTGTGTTCGCAACATAAGTAATTTTGCTGTAATAATTGTCTTCATCATATTCAGATAGTGAGCTTGGCACAAACCAAGTGTTTACATATCCTTGTAATGGAATACCATCCAAAACGCTTTGTGAGTCAATTTTGAAATCTGATTCATTGCTGCTTGTTGGTATTTCTAGTACAATCTGGTTTATTTCATGATCACTGTATTCTTGGTTGGATATCCTAATGTAAAAGGGAGCATAGCCGTTTGAGTTTATTGCTTCAGGAAAGAAAAACACGGAGTGATCATGTTCTGCTACTGCTAAAGCAGTTAAGACAATTAAAGCAAGCAAAAAGATACCAACGCGCATTATGCAATAATTTTATGTAATTGAGTATTTAAACTTTTTGCAAAGTTATGTTCCGAGTCTCATGGTTTTCCTTAGTTCATCCCAATCAGCGGTTGTTCCAACGCAGCCATCTGTGAGTAGTGGTACTCCTTGAGTGGGTATGCCCAGTGCAGAAGTCATTGCGGTTCCTTCTTTTATTTCATTATAGCAACCTAAACCGATAATGGCTTTAGGTTTGTGTTTTGCAATCATTCTTTTGACAAAACTGCTTCCGGGAACAATAAAGAACATGCAACCGAGTTCTTCTGCTTCCTTTTTTATTTTCGCAGCTTCACAACGACCACATCCGATACAGATAATTCCTTCTCCGGTTAATTTAGCAGGACATTCAGCATGCCTTATGCATTGAGGAAGAAATATTGCTCTTTGGCTCATTGGAATTTCACTGAAATGCTTTGTGTATACTTGATTGCGTATTTTAGCAAGCATCAGGTCTATCCTGTCCTGGCCTTCATGCTTAGTGTTAATTTTGAATGTCCATAGGATATGCTTTATTGGAATTTCCATCATGCTTACTACTAACAATGTTACTCTTGGAACAATGATTCTGCTAGTTTTTATGAAAATTAGTACTAGCACTAATCCAACAATCACTAGTGTTGCTAGTCCAATCAGCAACGCCAGCGTAATCAAACCTAATAAAAATAATATTTCCATTCTACAACCTTCTATTTTTTTCCTTGCCATCCTTTTATTCTTTCAGGAGTCCATGGAGGATCAAACACAAGGTTCACTCTCACTTTTTGAACACCTTTTACACTTACAGTAGCGTCTTCAACCATATTAACAATCATAGCTGCTAAAGGACAGGCAGGATTAGTCAAGGTCATATCAACGGTTACAGAACCTTCGCTCTCCTCAACCTTATAGATCAAGCCCATGTCTACAATACTAATTCCTAGTTCGGGATCTAAAACTCCTTCCAGAGCAGTCATCACTTCTTCCTTCATGGTCATTGTTTCACCGGCATACTTTAATATCAAAAAACATTATAATAAACTTCCCTTTTTAGGAGGTTTCGTAAATGAATGTTATAGTATACTCTACTCCCACCTGTCCATGGTGTATACGCGTCAAGGATTTCCTCAAAGAAAACGCGGTTGAATTTAAGGAAGTTGACGTGTCTGCAGACCAGACTGCAGCACAAGAAATGGTAAAGAAGAGTGGTCAAATGGGTGTGCCAGTTGTTGAAGTTGATGGCAATGTTGTCGTTGGCTTTGATGAAATGAGATTGAGACAATTGCTCAGCATTTAATGGCACAAAGAACACTCTCCAAGCCCTGCACTCTCTCGATGCATTTCACAAATAAGACCTTGTGCTCTAACCGTTTTGCATAACTCGCAAAACCTTTTTATCTTTTCTTTTTCGTCTAGTTTTTTTTGCATCAATTCATCAGCAAAAGAGTTTATTTGCTCTTCAACTAGCTCGTTTTGAATGCTATTGCTTCCTCTGGCTTTATGTAAGTATTGTGTGACCGCAGCAGGAGTTAAGCCCATGCGTTTAGCAATTTCCTTTCCAGACAAACCTTTTTCAGAAAGTTTCAGTGCGAGCCTAGCTCTTATTGCAGGAAGTGTACTCTTAACTATGATTTCACAAAACGGTTTCACGCAAAGCTTTTATACCTCATTATATTTAAAATTAACACCGTTAATTCCAGGGTGGGTTTGTATGGATAGAAGACCATGGGGCAGAATAGAATCACCTGAAGGTGAAGGAAGCTTAGATTTAGTAATAGTTAATCCAGGAGAAGAAATTCCTTTGCACTACCACGAAAAAATGCTGGAGGTTCATGTCATACTCAATGGAAAAGACAAAGGAAAAGTAAACGTTTTAAAACCAGGAAATGCACATTCTTACAAAAATGATGGCCAAGAAGAACTTAAAATTCTCTGTCTTTGTGTTCCTCCTTTCAATGATAAAAAAGATGTGAAAAAATGAAAGCATATTTTGATAATGCATCTACCACTTGCATATCTCCAGAGGTGCTTGAAGTAATGAAACCATACTACCTTGAAAAATATGGTAATGCTTCTACCATGCATCAATGGGGTGTGGATGCTTCAGAAGCTCTTGAAAAAAGTAGAGAAAGCATCGCTAAATTCATGAAAGTGAAACCACGAGAGCTCGTTTTTACTGGTTGCGGAACAGAATCAGATAACCTTGCACTGAAAGGCATTGCTTTCTCCACTCAAAAAAAACATTTGATAACCACTCAAATTGAACACCCAGCAGTGTTAAAAACAGCCGTTTGGCTCGAAAAACAAGGGTTTGATGTTGATTATCTTTCAGTTGATTCACAAGGTTTTGTCAAACCGGAAACGCTCGAAAAAAAGATAAGGAATGATACTGCATTAGTTTCCATAATGACAGCAAACAACGAGATTGGTACTATCGAACCAATAGAAGAACTTGCAAAAATCACGCATGATCACGGTGCATTGTTTCATACGGATGCAGTCCAGGCTTTCGGCAAGATTCCTCTAATGCTGGAACACGTTGATTTACTGAGCGCGTCTGCGCACAAGTTGCACGGCCCGAAAGGTATTGGATTGCTTTACGTTAAAGAGGGAACGCAGCTTACACCACTCCTTCATGGAGGCGGGCATGAGTATGGTTTACGTTCTGCAACAGAGAACATGCCTGGTATTGTTGGCTTTGCTAAAGCAGTAGAGCTTGCAGAAAAACACATGGAGAATGAAGCAAAACGTCAGTCAAACTTACGGGACAAGCTCATAAAAAGTCTTGAATCTATTGATGATTCCTGGCTGAATGGTCCTCGTGAACGTTTGCCTAACAATGCGCATTTTGGTTTTGATTTTGTTGAAGGAGAATCACTTGTACTACGCTTGGATGCAAATGGAATAGCTGTTGGCACAGGCTCTGCATGCTCTAGTCATGATTTGATGCCTTCGCATGTGCTTTTGGCTATTGGTCTCCCTCCAGAAAAAGCGCATGGATCCCTTAGATTAACTATGAGTAAGTATACTACTGAAGAGGAAGTTGATTATGTGATTGATTGTGTTCCTAACGTAGTAGGCGACCTGAGAAAACTTTCTCCTTTAGTGAGGCGATCCTAATGGCATATTCTAATAAGGTAATAGACCACTTTCGCAATCCTAGAAACTATGGTGAACTGGAAAATCCGGATTGTATTGGCGAAACAGGCAATCCAGTATGCGGAGACGTAATGAAAATCTTTTTGAAAATAGGCAAGAATGAAAAAGAAGAGGAATTCATCGAGGATATCTCTTTTTTGACTTATGGTTGTGCTGCGGCAATAGCCACGAGCTCAATGCTGACAGAAATGGTTAAAGGTAAGACGATTGAAGACGCACTGAAAGTTAAGGAAAAAGACATTGCTGACAGGTTGGGTGGTTTGCCTACGATAAAAATGCATTGTTCTGTTTTGGCAACAAAAGCTTTGAAAGAAGCAATAGATGATTATAGGACTAAGTGAGATTGTCTAATACAATTTTGTTGGTTGTGGTTGAAGCATCTTGTATGGGTGTAGAACCAGTATTAACAACAACATTGTTTGTTATGATGAAGTGTTCACTTTGAGTGTCAGCAATTTGGATTCCTTGATTAGTGGCTCCGTTTATTATGCAATCAGAAATTATGTAATCTGATGAAGGGTCATTTCCGGAAACATATATTCCTTTTGATCCAGAATTTGTTACAATCGAATTTTTTATCATGATGTCTGAAACGTCTCTTAGATAAATGCCATATTCTCCTGTGTCAGATACCTTAGAATCGCTTAAAGATACTTTTTCTGCACCCCACAATCTTATTCCGTGCGTCCCTCCTTTAATCTGGATATTGCTAAGAGAAACTTGTTTGGGACTGCTTCCAAGCAAACCCCAATTAACTGAATCTTGTATTTGAATGTTGGAAAAAGACAGATTTTCAGAATCATCTAAATGAATGCCAGTGTCAGAAGGACTTGATATGAGGATGTTATTGAAATTGTTGTTGAAGCAATCCATTCCACAGAGCAGTCCGGTTTCGCTTCCAGTTATTCGTATGTTGTTAAAATTGCTGTCTTGAATCGTATATAATTTTAAGCCGTAGTGTCCGTCTGAACTGTCAAGTACATGGATATAAAAATTGTTGAAATTATTGTTTGATGATTGATAATCGACCATTTTTATTCCCCAAAACGATTCTGTTACAAAATTGTTGAAATTGCAGTTATGTACTGCATGTAAATCTAAAGCGTATCCATCATCAATTCCTTCCATGATTACATCGCTAAAAGTACTATTGTAAATGCTAGTCATTGCAAAACCATGCCATTCCTGCACGTTTTGTATGTAGATGTTTGAAACCATACCATTATTCAGTTGTCCAAGATACAACGCAGAGTCTCTTGCATTTAGAAGATGTACTCGCTCTAGCACAAAATCACTGGTTCCTTGGTCAAATCGTATGCATTCGCCGTCTCCAGGATTGTTCTGTAAGTTTGCGTCTATTGTCATATCGGAGATGGTAACTTCACTTTTTCCTCTTACTAGAATAACATATCTAACTGTTCCTGCGCTTGGTTGACTAGCAGGATTCATTCCGTTTTTAGTTCTTAGCATGGTATTCCCTGTTCCGCTTCCAACAAAACGGATGTTGTCATCGAGATAGATGGGATAAGTAATCTCAAAAAGTCCGGGTGGTAGCCATACTGTTCCGCCGCCAGAAGCGGCAACGTCATCAATTGCTGCTTGAATTTCCACTTGAGAGTTTGTTTCGCTTGGTTCCCAGTAGTTGCCGTTGCTGTTCCTGATGAGCGTCTCTTTGTTGTCCATGCTGTCGCTTATTGAACGAGTCACAGAACCAACAAAATAGAGTGTGGTTAAGAGTAAAACTACTACAATCAAAAAATTTTTGGTCATGTTAAGTTGTCCTCCACTAACTTATTGACTGTTCCAGGCGTGTTGTCGTTTAAGTTTTGGATGTTGTTATCGAGGATTACGTTGTTGGTTATAATAAAATTATCGTGAGCGTCCGAATCAATAAAAATGCCTCTATTGTTTTCTCTGATGATATTGTCTGAGATTATGAAGTTTGAGTTTATGCCAGAATTTCCTTCAATGAAAATACCATTGCCATTGTTATTAAGTATCTGGCATCGTTTAATGCTGAAATCATTTGAATTTTTGATTTCAATGGCATAGCTTGGATCGTTTCCGTTCAAAAAGAATGAGTCAGAAATGCTTACTCCAGTAGAACTGTATATTGTATTTCTTCCGCCTGCGTTGTGTACTTGAACATTTGAAACGGTTGCGTCTTCAACTGAATCAATGTGAAGTCCATACGCTCCTGTGTTTTTTATTATTGAATTTTTTACGTTTATGTTGTCTCCGGATATTGCAAATCCTACATTATCGATATTTTCGACTTGTATGTTGTTAAAGTTCAAGTTAGAACATGTACTCATTACGTTAACTCCGTTTCCTCCGCCTTGGTCTATTCGAATGTTATTGAAATTGCTGTTGTGCGTGTCACTGATTTTAAATGTGCTTCCGGTTCCTGTGCCACTAATAACAATGTTGTTAAAGTTGCAGTTTTCATTGTATTCGTCGGCAACTATTTTGATTCCGAAATTACAGTCTTTTATGATTATGTTGTTCATACTAACATTTCTTCCATCTGATAAATCAAGTGCATAGCCGATAGTGTTTGTGTTTCCGTAAGCGATGCAATCGCTTAATATAGAGTCTTCAAATGAATCAAGACCGAAAGAATGCCTTTCTTCTTTTGATACGTTAAACACGGAAACTTTTGAGATAAAGAAACGTTTGCAAACGCCTGAACTCATTACTCCGTTTGCACCAGGATTATTTATGTGGATGTTTTGGACTAGGATATTTGTTGCATCTCTGAATCTTAATGCGTTTCCTCCCATGCTGTGCATTTCAACTGTGAAATCTGAAAGAGTTATGTTGTGCCGGTCAACAATCCAGAATGGGTATATTGTATTTGAAGTCGAATCAATGATTGTAGCTCCTATGCCACTTCCTTGAATACGCACGTTATTCCCAGGTTCAATGTCTTGAGTTATGTGTAGTATTCCCGCTGGCAACCACACCGCTCCTCCTTGTACACCAAGATCGTCTATTGCTGTTTGAATGTTTTCACCTAGAGGTTCCCAGTAGTTACCATTGCTATTGCGTATCAAGGTTTCCTTGTTATCTTGGGAGTTACCTATTGATCTAGTAACGGAACCAACTAAATATACTGTTACTATTAACAGAACAATTACAATCCAATGTTTTTTCATGTTAGATTATCTCCTATTAGCTTGTTTACTGATCCAGTGTTATCGTTTATGTTACCATTTGTGTTTTCTTGGACAATATTATTAGTTAGAATAAAGTTGTTGTGAGCTCCATTGTCCAGATAGATTCCCCTGGCGTTATTTCTTATTAGGTTATCGGAGACAATGAAATTTGTGTTTGGCCCGCCAGTGTCATCAAAGTATAAACCATTTCCTGCATTATTAATTATTTGAGAGCCAGAAAATATTACGTTTTGAGAATCTCGTATGATAAAGACGTGATCTGTTGCTGTTCCCTCAGAAAAAATGCTGTCTGTGATTGTTATTCCGTTGGATTGAGATATTGAATTCCATCCATTACTTCCTTTAGATTGATAGTTGGATATTGAAACGTTTTCAGCATTGGTTATTCTTAGAGAATAAGCATCAGGTTCGAAAACGTGAACATTGTTGACGTTAATGTTTTTTCCTAGTATTGCCATGCCGGAACCAGTGGATTGCATGTTAACGTTGTTTATGTTTATGTTTTCGCAAACTTCTAAAACACTTATTCCTCCATCACAGTCAACCAGGTTAATGTTGTTGAAATTAGAGTTACGCACGGCTTTTATTTGAAGACAAGCTTCCCCTCCACTAATTATAATATTATTGAAAGAACTGTTTTCAGTGAAATCATTTTCATCTGCTTTTCCAGTAATTTTTATTCCGTATTGACTATCTTTGATTATCATGTTGTTTACTTGAGTGTTAGATGTTTGAGTTATGTCCAAGCACATGTTTTGTTTGCAGTCTTTGAGGACACAATCATTAAAAATCAGTCCATCTGAGCCTGTGACTCCTATACCTTGATGGTTTAAGTGATCTGTGTCAGTTACACTTATTTTTGAAAAAATGCCATTTTTGCAGTTACTAACGTATATTCCTGCACCCGAAGGATTTACTATTTGAATTTTTTCTAGGATAAAATCTTCTGAAAAACCGGTTCTCATCGCATGTCCTATTCCGCCTCCCCTACGGTTTCCATCCAGAGTCAAGTCTGAAATAGTGAAGTTTTTAGAGTCTTCGGCTAGGAGTATCATCGTTCCGATTTCAGTTTTTTTAAGTATTGTGTTTCCTATTCCATTACCTATTAATTTTATGTTACTTTTTAGTTCTATTCGCTGGCTTCCAATTTCAAAAGTACCTGCTGGGATCCACACAGTACCACCTTCAGAATCAAAATCGTCTATTGCTGTTTGAATGTTCGAGCCTATCGGCTCCCAGTAGTTACCGTTACTGTTCCTAATCATCATTTCTTTGTTATCTTGAAAGTTACTTATTGTTCTAGTAACTGATCCGATTAAGTAAAAGGAAGATAGTAAGAGTACAATTGCCATTAACAGTTTAATGTGTTTCACGTTCATTCCACCAAGTTTTTTGTAACAATACTGTTTGATGCACTACTATCATCGTTAAAGTCTTTACCACTGTTGTAAAGGAGATTGTTGTTGGTTACTATAAAATTATCATGTGTGCCAGAAGGCAAAGCCATTATGTCAATGCCTCTACCGCCATTGCCGGTGATTATGTTGTCTGTTAAAACAAGATTTTCACATGGCATACCTTCATTCCAAAAGGTTATCCCATCTGCAGTATTGTCTTGTATTCTGCAACCAGATATGATAACATCACTGGAAGATTTTATTGAAAGCCCATGGATTGCTCCATTGGTTATAGAACAATCAGAAATGACTACATTATTTGAATTTATTATTGGGTTATCATTGTTTGGAGAATGGATTTGCACATTGGAAACCGTGACGTTTTCTGCTGAGTTAATACACAATCCGTATGCTACTGTGTTTTCAACAATACCATTGTTCACGTTCAAGTTTTTCCCGCTTAACACAAGACCTTGTCCAATAGTTCCTTCCACATAAAAATTGCTTAGGCTTACGTCCGTACAGGTTTCCCATATTTTAATACCGTTCCATCCTCCTGAAACAAAGATATTGTTATAGTTAGTGTTCTTGTTCATTTGTATCTTAAGACCATCCCCAGCAGAATCCAAATTAATCAAGTTTATATTATTAAACACTGAATTTTCCGTGTATCTTGCGTCTTCATCGTCATCAACTTTAATTCCCATTTTACTATCATACACTAAAATATTGTTCACGGTACAATCATGGACTCCAGAAAAATCTATTCCGTATCCATTAGTGTTCCACATGATACAATCGCTTACAGTTATACCATCTGAGGTCCCAACAGTCAATCCATGCCATCTCTCTGTATCATCTGCTTTATAGTTTGAAATGAACCCATTTTGCGAACGTTGGACAGAAAGTCCACTAGCGGCTGCTCTAGTCATGTGAACATTTTCGATTATGAAATTTGAACAGTCTCGTATCACCATGCCATTCCCATCACATCCATTATGACGGTTTCCATCAACAGTCAAATCTGACACAGTAAAGTTTTCAATAAATTCTGCCCACAGTGGATAACCTGCAGTTCCATCACCTAGCTTGATTACGGTTATTCCAACACCGCTTCCCACAAGACGAATATTGCTCTTGAGATAAGTCTTATATGCAGTTAAAACATATGTCCCAGGAGGGAGCCAAACTGTTCCTCCATTTCCCAAATCATCAATAGCTATCTGGATATTAGCTCCTACTGGTTCCCAGTAATTACCGTTACTGTTCCTAATCAGGGTTTCCTTGTTGTCGTGGAAATCGCTTATGGAACGAGAAACAGAACCAACTAAATAAACTGCTGCTAAAACTAGCAGTAAACCAATAATTCCATAAACCTTTTTTTTCATAGCAAGTTATCTCCAATAAACTTGTTTGAACCAGTACCTTGATCTCTCACGCCTTGGCCAGTGTTGTCTGTCAAAATATTATTTGTTATGATATAATTGTCATGTGCGAAAGCATCTACTCGAATGCCTTCGTTATTGTAAGTGATGATATTATCTGATATGACAAAGTTTGTACAGAGTCCTTCAGTTCCAAGAATGTATATCCCCGCTCCGTTGTTATCTTTGAAGTTTGAACCTGAAATAATAAATTCATCTGAATTTTTGACTATTAAACCTCGTTCGTTGCCACCATCAAAAGAACATTCGCTTATCAAAACGTTGTTCGCATCTGAAAAAACATTGTAGTTAGGAGATTCCACGAACTGAACATTCGAAAAAGTAGCGTCTTTAATCCCTTTAGCATAAAACGTTCTTCCTGAACCAACATGTTTGACTATTCCATTAGCAATGTTGATTCGTTCGCAATCGTGAAGCCAGTTTGAAATGTGTAAAGCAGATTGAGTGCCATCTGCTTGAATGTTAAAGTTGTTTAGGTTGATGTCGTTGCTTCCATCTAAAACTATACCTACTTCTGCTTCAACGTTAATATTTGTGAAACTTGAATTATATTCTCTTTTAATCCACAGTCCGAACCCATCTCCACTATATGAAATACTTTGAATGACAACGTTGGTCACAACGTTATTTCCTCCTTTTTCTCCAGGATCTCCAAAAAACTTTATTCCCATTCCCGAATCTTTCACAATCAAGTTATTCAAAGCACAGTTATGCAAAGTATGGAAGTCCATACCCATATACGCAATATCCGTTGCAATCAGATTACTAAACGTAGAATCCCACGCACTGTTAATGGCAAATCCCTCATAAGAATATCCTTGTAGTTCACTTGCCATGCAATCAGACATAAAACCTCTTTCACAATTACCAAACACACCAAAACCATTACTCAAAGATCTTCTTGCGTGAACCCGTTCTATAATAAAACCTGAAACACTGTGTAAGTATAATGGATTGCCCATGACATAATTACCATCAATAGTCAAATCTGAGACAGTCACATTAAGTTGTCTGGCTGAACTGGAACTACGGATCATTGTTCCTCCGTAATTGCTCTCTGCTTTTATTGTTGTAATTCCCATTCCCTTGCCAACAAGCCGAACATTGTCTTTTAAGTAGATGGTTGAAGAAGGAACAAGAGTTCCTGCTGGAAGCCATACTGTTCCTCCTCCTGTGCTTTCTGCGTCGTCTATTGCTGTTTGAATGTTCTCTCCTGTCGGCTCCCAATAGTTTCCATTGCTGTTCCTAATTAATGTCTCTTTGTTGTCATGAATATTGCTTATGGAACGGGTTATTGAACCGATTAGGTATATGCTGATTATTACAAAAAGGATAGTCAGGAAAAGTAATTTGGAGTGTTTCATGTTAGGTTATCCTCCACTATTTTGTTAGTTCCGTCTCCTAGATCAGTTATTTCACTTATTGAATGACCACCAACAATGTTATTTGTTATAATGTAATTGTCATGAGCAGCATCAGTAATGAAAATGCCTCTCTGGCCATTATTTCGAATAATATTATCTGATATGATGAAGTCTTTGCAGGTTCCTGCTGCATGACTCACATAAATTCCATACGTGTTTCCATCTTCAATTTGATTCCCTTTGATAATGACGTCTTCGCTATCATCGATAAATAAAGAACCGTACGCACTTTCACTTGTTTTGGTTATTTTATTATCTGAAAAAACAATGTTTTTTGAGTTTCTGATTTCGTTTGCGTAAGGAACTCCAGAAGTAGCAACATCAAAAAATAGAGAGTTAGTTACAACAATGTTTTCTCCGCCAATGTCAAATCCTTTAGCTCCTGGAGAAATCACTTGAGCATTTGAAACTTTAATGTTTTTCCCTAATAATGTCAAACCGTTTTCTTGAGAACGGACAACCTGAACATTATTGAATACTAGGTTTCTTGCTTGAGTATCTACTAGTATTCCTTCTCTGCCGCCTGTTAGTTTGATATTTGAGAACGTGGAATTATAACAGTTTTGTATTTTGTATCCGTAATCTCCTCCTTCCAAACTGTTTTCTTTAAGGATAACGTTTACGTTGTTAAAAGTGTTATTGGACGCTCCTCCAGCAATTTTGATTCCTTTCTCTCCGCCTAATACAAGCAAGTTACTCAAAACAGAGTTCCTGCACCAAAAGTCCATTCCTCCTGCTCCAGAACCTGTTCCGACTTCATCTGTTAGAGCAACAAGATTACTGAAAACACAGTAATCTGCTTCTGAAACTGCTATTCCATGACCTCCAGTAGCATCTATGTCATCGATTTTATGTCCGTAAAGGTTGTTAAAGAAAGAATTGGTGCATTCGCTGATGTATATTGCGTTAAAGTTGGCGTTAATGCTTGAGATATCCTCAACATGCATATTGTTTCCTCGAACATACACACCGTTTCCACTTTCTGTTTCTCCATGATTGTGCATGTTTACAGTGAAACCTTTCAGCATGACATTATCTGCGTAAGCCCATACTGGGAAAATGTTTCCTTCAGTAGTTTCTATTATTGTAATATCTCTTCCTGAACCAATCAAGGCAACGTTATCTTTCAATTCAATAGCATGTTCGTTTGAACCGTCTTCGTCTAAAGCATTAACATTAAATGTTCCTGGTGGCAGCCATACTTTTCCACCTCCAGACATAGCAACATCATCGATTGCTACTTGGATGTTTGCGCCTATAGGCTCCCAGTAATTACCATTAGAGTTTCTGATTAGTGTTTCCTTATTGTCTTGAGAATCACTTATTGTTCTAGTTACTGAACCCACTAAGTAAATTGTTGTCAAAACCAACAATAAAACAATAATTCCAAAAAACTTATCTTTCATGTCAAGTTATCTCCAATAAACTTGTTTGAACCAGTTCCATCATCATCAAGTCCTGTCCCTCCGTTGCCCAGAAGGACATTATTAGTAATAATGTAATTGTCGCTATCCGGTTCTCGGATAAACACGCCTTTATCTGCGTTATTTCTTACTATGCAATCGCTTATGATAAAATTAGAATAGCCATAATCTCTAAAATCAAACATTATGCCATCATCTGAATTGTCTTCGATAATGCCTTTTGAGATGATTATATCGTTCCCGCCTTGAGCGTAAATTCCGCGAGTTGAACCTTTTGATATGAAATTTGTTAAAGTGAACTTGTTGACTTCAAAAAGCTTTATTCCTTCAGCATCACAATTCCTTACTTGAACGTTTGAGAGAGTGTTTCCCGTATTCTCTCGTATTTGCACACAGCTTTCGCCAGTATTTTCCACTAGCATGTTGTTGACTGTGATGTTTTCTCCCCAGGAATAGAAGCCATGAGTATTAACATTTTTTATGTGAATGTTATTAAACTGAGTATTGTAAGTCATCATTGAACCTTGATAGTATCCATAAACGTAAATCCCTTGACTGACTTGATTGTTTCCATCAATGAAAATATTGTTGTAGTTACAGTTGTAATTATGTTGGATTTTAAGCCCTGCATCACCAGATCTACTCTCAGTTATGACGATATTATTAAAATTACTATTGTAAATTCCGGTTGCAGCGGTTGAACCTATAACTTTCATGGGGTATCCACAGTCTTTAATGACAATGTTATTCAATTCAGAGTCTCTCATGTTCGCGCAGTCGACTGCTTGCATGTTAACATCCCAAAAGATACCTCCGTCGACAAGCATGTTTGAACCGCTTAAAGCCAAACCATGATATGAGCTTACTATGTCGTGAGCAAAAACATTTTTTATGAACCCGTTTTGAGAGTTATCATAAATTCTTATTGCATTTCGGGTAGGACCAGAAAGGTAAACGTTTTCTATTATGAAATTCTTGCTGTTTTTTATGTCCATGCCATTGTAAGAACCAGGATTGTTTGGCCTATTGCCCTCAAGAGTCAAATCAGAAACAGTAAAATTTTGTTTGTTGTGAGCAACTATGATTCCAAAACGGTTGTCGTTGATGTCATCATTACGAATAATAGTATTTCCTATACCCATCCCAATCAAGCGAATGTTATTTCCAAGCAAAACATTTGAAGGTGTGTTGAAAGTTCCTGCAGGCAAAAATACTGTCCCACCTGCTAATCCAAGGTCATTAATAGCAACTTGGATGTTGCTTCCAAGTGGTTCCCAGTAGTTACCATTAGAATTATAAATGAATGTTTCTTTGTTGTCGTGAGAATCACTTAGAATTCTTGTGACAGAACCAATTAGCATTATGCAAGCTATAACTACAAAAACGCTGAAGAGGAACACACGGTGTTTCACAGTAACTCCTACTCGGTTCTTTTATAAAAGCTTGGAGTTTTATTGGAAGATATCGTAGTAACAATAACTGATTTTCAAATAAACTATCTCATGGGTGCAAGTGAACCAAGTGGATCCCATGGCATTAGTTCTATTGGTTTTTGTTTCAACGCCTTTTTCAATTTTGGCGAAAGGAATTTCTTGTGGATGACTGATTGATAAACGTATTCATCAAACCAGGAATCACCCATGATGAAATAGCCTTTTTTGCCTTTTTTCTCTCCCCAACTATTCTCTACCTTCCAACGATTTGGCTTGTTTTTTATCAAATTAACTCCGGTAAACACCATTGCATGAGTAAGTTTGCTTTCACCATAGTCCAAGCGTTCTCCTTTACCCAATGTTAAATCTGTTTTGAGCGCGTCTTCATAAAGGAATAGTTTTGAATCCATAAGTCCTGTTTTTGATTCCATCATTTTCATTATGTCACACCCGAACCAAACTGGCATGCCTGTTTTTAATTGGTTTAGGGACATGTCTTTCATGGTTTGATTGTTTACGTTCAAGTAGAGTATTTTTTTTCCTTCGATTACATTTCCAAGATATTTCACGGTAAATGTTTTCTCAAATGGTTTGTTTTTTGTTGGAGCGTTAACAATGCTTATGAAATCGTCTAGTTTAAGGTTGACATATTTCTTGAAAAATGTTTTAGGAGTTAGGTTGCGGTCTCGATGAAATTTTTCTTTTTTGTCTTTGTATTCAAAATCAAAGCTGGTTGGAGGTTCTCCGAAAAACTTGACTAGCATTTGATATATTTCAGAAATCATTTTTTCTTTTTTTTCTGGTTTTTTTCTTAGTTTTATTGCGTTTTGTCTTAGTTTGAGTGTGAGCAGTTGATTCATGGCTCTTGGGTTTTTGCTGTCGAAAGTTTCAGGCATTACAGCTTTTGGCACGACCCCATACTTGTCTATTAGGCTAGCAAGCATATCCCATTGTCCTCCGTCCTGAACCGGATCAGTTAATAACCAGGTTAGTAGTCTGCTGTCTTGTTTTTCATTTCGTGTTTCAATGATGTTTTCCAAAAAATAGTTTGCTTTTTCTAGTTTGTCCCAGAACATCACATAACTTTGAGATAGCTCAAAATCTTTTATGTTGCATTTTTTTGCTACTCTTTGTCTGAAAAGGTTTAGACCTGCGAACATCCAACATCTTCCGCTTCTTTCTTGGTTAGTTATTTTGCCTGTTTTCACTTCATTTGAAAAAGTATTAGGTAACCGGATTAGTGAGTTACGATTCAAAGAAACTGAATCTATTCCATTTTGGATTATTGCGCTAGATAGTAATTCTGTGTTCTTGTCCAGTTTATGTTTCAACAGGTTTTTTCGGGAAATGCATTTCATGGCTCGCACCAACATATCATTCTCGTTCAATCAATAAAAATCTTTAGTTTAGACTTTTCCCATCAAAAAGTATATCGATGCAACCATTGGCAAAAGAAAAGCATACTGCAAGCCTGTCTGAGCTAAAAGAGTGACTAAAACGATTATAGCAGAAAGGTTAAGCACTGCTCCTGAAGCCAATCCAGTAGTTCTGAAAACCATGAATTCTGCAGGATTCTCCTTGTTAGCTTCATCACACGTTTTAGCATATAACGGAATATCAACCAATGCACTAGTAAAACCAATAGCTAAAGAAACTATGAGAAGATTAAGTGTACTCGGTATGTATCCTACAAACAAAGCTCCTAGCATAGACAAAAACAGCAGTAAACCGCCTGCTTGAATCAATTTTGTTTTACTGAATTTATCTGTTAGTCTTCCGACAATCAGAGTAAAACAGGCTACTCCAAGTGCAATAGCAGATCCAGCAGCGCCAACTAATAAAATGTTTCCATCAACCAAATAAAAGATGTATACCGGCCACAAGAATGCTATGCTAGAATATAACACTCCTTGCGCAGAATAAGCATCAAAGAGGTCTAAATTTTTGATTGAAAAAACTTTCTTCCACTCATAATCCAATTTAGGTTTTTTATCAGCACTGAAAAACAATGGAATTATTGAAAGTACTAAGATCACACCAACTAACAAAAAAAGAGTATCAAAACCATAATATGCAAGAACACCCGCTCCTAAAAGAGGTGCCACCAAAGCAGCAAATTGAGGAAACGTATACAAGTAGCTTATTTCTTTTCCTCTTGATTTTTTATTACTACAGCAAGCAAATTCTGTGTTTGTAGGCTGCCAATACAATTGTTGTGCTAGCGCGTACACTCCTGCAATAAACGCAAGAGTAAGCATTCCGCCTTCTAAGAATTCAAGAGAGAACAACAAAAGGAAAAAAAGGATAAACAAAGGAATTGTTAATGCGATTGTATGCTTTTCTCCTATTCTCGATTCTGAGAAGGCCCCAACAAAACTTAAACAACACATGAAGCCGTAATACACTCCAAGAAAAGCCATTACTTCAACAATAGAATAATTCAAATTAAGCAAGTAAACAGGAATAAAGATTCCAACCAGAGACAATGCTAACTGCTGAAGCAAACGATTAGCATAAATTTCTCTTCTATGACTCATATGCCTAGCTAAAAGACCAAAGTGTATGTGCAAGTGATGCCAATCCATTACAAAAGTAAAACAAAGCAATACATAAAAAAACATATGTGAACTACATATCCATCAAAAGTATCGCCTTTATATACGTTCAAACTTACGAACTAAGAAGCTGAACATAGGGGAAAGAAGCAAAAATTATACTAACGGAGGTAATTTAAAATGACACAACTAACCGGACAACCAATACTAGTGCTCCCAGAAGGAGCACAAAGAATTCTCGGCAGAGACGCACAAAGAGTAAACATATCTGTCGCAAGAGCCGTGGCAAACGCGGTAAGAACAACACTAGGTCCAAAAGGAATGGACAAAATGCTTGTAGACGAACTAGGTGACATAGTTGTCACCAACGATGGAGCAACAATTCTAGATGAAATGAGCGTAGAACACCCAGCAGGCAAAATGATGGTCGAAGTCGCCAAAACTCAAGACAAAGAAGTTGGAGACGGTACCACCACAGCAGTAATAGTAGCAGGTGAATTACTCAAAAACGCTGAAGACATGCTAGATCAAAAAATCCATCCAAGTATAATCGTTCGTGGTTACAACATGGCAGCAAACAAGTCACTCGAACTGCTAAAGAAACACTCTCTTGACGTGTCAGCAGACGAAACAGAAAAACTTGAGCAGATCGCAGACATTGCAATGACTGGAAAAGGAGCCGAACGAGTAGGCAAAAAGTTCGGAGAAATAACAGTTAAAGCAGTCAAACAAGTCGCAGAAGAAAGAAACGGTAAGGCAGTAGTTGACACAGAATACATTAAAATCGAGAAAAAGCAAGGTGGAGACATGCTTGACAGTGAACTGATAGAAGGCTTGGTAATTGACAAAGAACGAGTTCACGCAGGAATGCCAAAACTCATCAAAGACGCAAAAATAGCATTGCTAGATGCTGCAATGGAAGTCAAGGAGACCGAGACTAACGCTGAAATCAGAATCACATCCCCAGATCAACTTCAAGGATTCCTCGAGCAAGAAGGAAAAATGCTGAAAGGCATGGTCGCACAAGTCAAAGAATCCGGAGCAACCGTTGTATTCTGTCAGAAAGGTATCGATGACGTTGCACAACACTTCCTTTCAAAAGAAGGCATCGTTGCTGTAAGAAGAGTCAAGAAAAGCGACATGGAAAACCTAGCCAGAGCTACCGACGCAAAAATCGTGACAAACATCAAAGACTTAACTTCCATAGACCTAGGAAGTGCAGGAATCGTCGAAGAACGCAAAATTTCCGGCGACGACATGATTTTTGTAGAAGAATGCAAAGACCCAAAATCAGTAACTATCTTAGTACGCGGTGGTACAGAGCATGTTATCGACGAAGCAGAACGCTCACTACATGATGCAATTGGCGTAGTGGCTTCAGCAATCGAAGATGGCAAAGTCGTGCTTGGCGGAGGATCCATAGAAATCGAAGTCTCATTAGGACTTGACGAATACGCAAAATCTGTTGGCGGCAGAGAACAGCTAGCAATCAGTGCATTCGCCAAAGCACTAGAAGTCATTCCTCGCACTCTAGCAGAAAGTGCAGGTATGGATTCCATTGACACTCTGGTCGAACTGAAAGCAAAACACCAGAAAGGCGAAAAAAACTATGGCATTGACGTAACAAGAAACAAACTCGAAGACATGCAAAAACTTAAAGTCATTGAACCAACAAGAATCAAAGAACAAGCGATTACCAGCGCAAGCGAAGTTGCAGAAATGGTATTACGCATAGATGACATTATTTCGTCTTCAGGTAAAGGCAAAGGCGGAATGCCCCCAGACATGGGCGGAATGCCCCCAGGTATGGGCGGAATGCCCCCAATGTAAAAACAACCGTTGGCGGCTAGTGCCGCCAACCCTTCTTTACCACAGAAACCTTTTTATTCTTCAAACAGGTTATTTCACTTAATGTCTAACACAACAAAAACCCTAATCTTCTTGCTGTTAATATCAACTGCACTAGCAGAAATACCAGAATGTGAAGAATTCGCTCAGCAAAGTAAATATTCTGTTGCAGCAGACTGCTACAAAAAAGCAGAAGCATGGGATTACTGTACTTATTATTACTTAATGGCAGGAAGAGACGCAGAACTGGCATGGGATAGAGGTAAAGGAGACTACTTTGAAAGAAATGTAGCTTTAACATTCTATGATCCAGATAACATTGAAGTAAGAGCATGTGTAATAGGATATGGAGATAACGATCTCAAACAAAAAATGAAAGACTATTCCGACTGGATACTATTCTACACAAGCAACCCAGTAAATCCTCCAAGCGACATAACCATAGAAATTGAAAAACTTAATCAAAGCCTATACCTTCCACCGAACGAATGCGAAACAAACGAAGAATGCAATGATGGGAAACCATGTACAGTAGACACCTGTCAAGGCACTCCAAAAAAATGCACTGTTGCACCACTCACAGAATGCATAAACAACAAAAGCGATGGTTGCTGTCCAGATACCTGCACTGAAAACACAGATTATGACTGTGCAGAATGTCATTCAAACCAAGACTGTCCAGAAGCCGATGAAAAATTTGACTACTTCTGCCTTAACGGAAAATGTCAACAAATAGAAATCAAAGAATGCAAAGCAGACGCAGACTGTGCAGATAAAGATCCAGGACTAGGCTACAAATATGTTTGTAGTAACAATGGCACATGTATTACAGAAACCGACACATCATACTGGGTAATCCTTACAGTGATAATCCTAGTGATCCTTGTTGTAGGAATTGGGATAGCAGCAATAGTCTTCTTCAAATTTTTCTACAGAAGTAAAAGCAGAGATACCCCATCTCCACCAGAAGCACCAAAAAAACCTGTGATCACCAGAAAAGAATTCCAAGAACTAACCCCAAAAAGCACATCAGCAGGACAACCAAGAAAAAAACGTAAACTTACAGAAGACGAAGCAACAGAAGAACTAGAACGAATCATAAAAAGCGTAGAAGAACTCTCAAGCAAAAAATAACCAACGAGGAAACACCATGTTTAATGCATACAGATGCAAGATATGTGGAGAAACATATCTAGGCGCGAAAGAACCCGAAAACTGTCCTTTTTGTGGCGCGCACAAACACTACATGAAAACTCTAGCACATTATAACCGAATAAAACCAAAAAAAATATCTGAAAAAAGCGGAGAAAACATTCTTGCTGCAATTGAGCTTGAAGTTGACAACGCAAAATTCTATGCTTGCGCAAAACGTAAAAGCACTGATGAGAATGAAACATCTGTATTCAAACGCTTGAGCAAAGTAGAAACCGAACACGCTGAAGCGCTTGCAAAACTAATGGACATCAACCCAAGAAAAATACCAGTATATGATGAATGCAATAGTGACCCAAAAAAGCTCTATGAAGAAGCTCACAAGCGCGAAGACCGTGCAATCAAACACTATTCTAAGTTTGCGCAAGAAGCAAAAGAACCTGAAATCAAAAAATTCTTCCAAGCACTAGTCGAAATAGAAAGCGACCACTTAGCACTCTCAAAAAAGAAAACAAGATAATCTGACTATTTTTTATATTCTAGTTGTTTAGGCTAATCCATGCGTCCGCCTTATGCCAGAAGAGTCACTAAAATGAAAGCATCTGAGATCAGAGAATTACTAAAGCTCACAAAGAAACCAGACATCATCTCCTTTGCAGGAGGACTTCCAGATCCAGCAGCTTTTCCGTACAAAGAAGTAGACATGATATCTACTCAAGTAATAGAAGAAAACTATGTCAAAACCTTGCAATATGGTACAACAGAAGGTTTCAATAGGCTTCGCAGGCAATTAGCCAAACGAATGAAACAAAAACTCAAATGTAATGTCTCAGCAGATGAGATCATAGTTACTTCCGGCGCACAACAGGCCATTGACTTGGTTTCAAAAGTTTTTATAGATGAAGGCGATACTGTTCTAGTCGAAAAACCTGGCTACTTAGGCGCGCTTTCTTCATTTAAGTTGTTCCAAGCAAAGTTTTTCGGGATACCGCTTGATGAACAAGGATTGAAAACAGAAAAATTAGAAGAAGGATTGAAAAAATACAAGAAAGCAAAGAGGCCATTCTTGTATACTGTACCTACTTTCCAAAACCCTTCTGGTATCACAATGAGTCTTGAAAGGCGCAAACACTTGATGGAAATTGCGTCTGAATATGATTTAGTCATAGTAGAAGACAATCCTTACAGTGAATTACGTTATAGTGGTAAAGAAGTACCCACGTTAAAATCAATGGATACGGAAGGTAGAGTGGTTTACCTTGGCACTCTCTCCAAAGTCTTTGCTCCAGGCATGCGTTTAGGATGGGCAGCAGCACCAGAAGGCATCCGTAAGAAACTAGTGCTTGCTAAGCAAGCTACTGACTTGTGCACAAGCAGTCTAATTCAGTATACCTCATACAAGTATATGAAAGATGGACACATGGTTAGACAGATCAAAAAAATAAAAGCATTGTACAAAAGCAAGCGCGATACCATGCTTGATACAATGGATGAATACTTCCCTAAAAGCATTAAATATAATCGTCCTGAAGGCGGAATGTTCTTGTGGCTTGAATTCCCGAAAGGTATTGATTCACGAGTGCTGTTCAAAAAGGCAATTAAAAAGAAAGTTGCTTTCGTGCCAGGAAGCGCGTTTTATGTGACTGAGGGAGAAGGCGCAAACACAGCAAGATTAAACTTTAGTTTTGCTTCTGAAGAACAGATTAAAGAAGGAATCAAACGATTGTCTACTCTGCTTTAGTGTTTTTTAGACATCAAAAAGAATGCTATTATTCCACTAACGAGCAATGCTATAAAGAACAACACGGAATTATCTAAAACAAACGTTATTCCTGTTTCTTCCAATTTGATTACGTAAGAGCTTAAAGCTATTAAACAAGTTATTGCACCAAGAAAAGACAACACAGGAAATCTTCCAATGTTTATTGGAGTCCTAAACTCGCGTTTCTCGTTTGGCTTAGTGTATCTTAGCGTCAAATGAGCAAGATTAACCACTAAAAATACAGTGAAAACTCCAAAGTTTGCTAGTTCTGCTAGTGTTTGAATATCAGATAATGCACAGAAAAGTAGAGAAAAGACCATTATAGTAAACACTGCCAGATAAGGTGTATGCGTACCCGGATTAATTTTTGCCAACCAAGAAGGCAGGCTACCATCAGAAGCAACTCCATAAGCCATTCTTGACTGCACTATCAAAAATACGAGCACTGTGTTTGCCGTAGCAAACAACGCTATCACAGAAAGCAGTCCACCAGCTCCGGCAAAACCTTTTTCTGCGACTAGCGCAAGAGGTGCTTCTGAAGCAGCAAGTTCAGCGCTTGGAACCAAGCTTACTGCAGAGAGAGCTACAAAAATGTAAATGATTGTTGTCACAATTAAAGCAATAACAATAGCCTTTGGAATAATCTTTTTAGCTCCTTTTACTTCTTCACTGATGTTAGCCATGTCTTCAAAACCAATGTATGCGAAAAAAGTTACTGCCATTGCACCTAGCAAACCGGATATGCCTGCAGGCATCTCAAAATAATTCACGCTACCCATGCTTGGCAAGCCAATAAAAATGATAAATAGCAGTCCGCCAACCTCTATGAGCGTTAAAACAATATTCAACCAAGTGCTCTCTTTGATTCCTTTATAGTTAATCAGAGACATCAGCATTATCAAGCCCATTGCCACAAATGCTTCAGTAGAAAATGAAAAAAACAGGAAAGAACCGAAATCAGTTGAATTACCTAAAAACATGTGTACAAAATAGCCTGCGAAACCCAATGCAACAGTAGCAACTGCAGCAAGGCCTGCAATAAGAATAACCCAAGTAATTAAAAATGCTAGCAGCCTATTCCCGGACGCTTTTTTCACATAAACGTATTCTGCTGCTTCCTTTGGAAACATTGAAGAAAGTTCTCCGTAGGCCAAACCAGTAAACGAAGCAATTAGCGCTCCGAACAAAAATGACATCCATAAAGAATTGCCAGTCAACCCAGCGCCTTTGCCGATTAATGCATAAATACCAGCTCCTAAGATTACACCGATACCGTATAGTGTTACTTCTTTCAGGCCTAAAGCTTTCTTTAACTCTGCCATAGAGCTAGTTATTACACACTAACATAAAAAGCTATTTATATCTTAAGATACGTATTATAAGCAATGCTTTTGGAACCACATACTGCTTTGGTTGCTATGGAAACCCTTTCAATGCTCCAAATTGTTTTGTTTGTTTTAGGCATACTCATTCTCGTTGGTTCATTTATTCTATTTAAGAAAAAACCAGATCTCAAAGAAAAGCATGACAACAAACTGGATAAAATAGGCATAGTACTGCTTGTAGTGATTGTAGGCGCGCAGATTCTCATTGAAATCCTAAAACGATAATTTTCACGAATAAAAAATAGCTTTTTAGTGAACCTTAGGCAAGTTTTTTATACTTGCTTTTTGTTTTATTCTTGAGGTAATTACTATGAAGTATAATATAAACGGCACGACTCTCCAGACCCTTGACATTGAACTCAACGAAGGAGAGGCTGTGTACACTGAATCAGGAGGAATGTCCTGGATGAGTGCCAACATGACAATGAAAACAGACACTCGAGGTGGCTTAATGAAGGGTCTTGGCAGGATGGTTTCCGGAGAATCTTTATTTTTGACTACTTACTGTCCAGAGCAAGGCGTTGGAACAATAACTTTTTCCTCTGAATTCCCAGGGAAGATAGTTCCTTTGGAACTAGCTGAAGGACAGACAATGATTTGTCAAAAAGATGCTTTTATGGCTGCCGAAGATGCTGTTAAACTAGAAATTCACTTTCGTAAAAAGTTAGGTGCAGGATTTTTTGGTGGTGAAGGATTTGTTCTTCAAAAGGTAACGGGTCCGGGAATAGCTTTTCTAGAAATAGCTGGAGAGATAACCCAATATGAACTACAGGAAGGACAAATTTTGAAAGTGGATCCGGGACACATAGCGTTCTTTGAACCTTCAGTGAACTATGATATTACCAGAGTCAAAGGAATGAAAAACATGTTATTTGGCGGAGAAGGAATATTCCTTGCTGCTGTGAAGGGACCAGGCAAAATATGGCTCCAAAGCATGCCTTTGTCAAACTTAGCTGGTAAACTAGCATGTCATCTGTCAGGAAAGTGAAAAAATGGAAGACCTTATTGCAGCGGGGGCCCTCTTTGTCATGGGAATAGTCTTTGCTGTACTTGGTTTTTTCACAATTGGAGGTGCACTCATATTGTTGGCTGCAGCATTCACTTTTTTGCTTTCTATAGGTGTTTTCATATATCATTTCTTCAAAAAGGAAGAAACCTTGAAAGAAATGCCAGCATCAAATCGTTCGTTCAGCTTGAGTCAATCAAAAGAAGTTATAACAAACAATAAAACCAATAGGTAAGAAAGAGTTAAATAATCTCTTGGATTAAATTTTTTTATGAACAACGATAATACTAAAAGTCAGGTTAAACCATTAAAAGGAGCTAAAAATATGAAAGAGGTAGGCCTTGTTGAAAAAGTAGCAGTTTGTGGTAAACAAAAAGTTGACGCACTAGCAAAATTTGATACAGGAGCTGCTCGTACAAGTGTAGATAAAACTTTAGCAGAAAAAGTAGGGCTTGGTCCTGTGTTACGAACAAGAAAGATTAAAAGTGCATTGTCTAAAGGCCAAGAACGTGAAGTGGTTAAAGCTCAAATTCAAGTGGCAGGAAAAAGTTTTGATACTGAAGTGAATTTGAGTGATCGCAGTCACTCAAAATGTAAAGTGTTGATTGGCAGGGATTTAATGTTTGAAAATTTTGTGATTAACATTTCTAAGGAAGGCAAGCCACCGGAAGTAGTCTAGTCTAGTTTCACGCCGATCTTTTCAAGGTCTTTTTTTATTTCTTCCAGTTATTTTTCAGAGATTGAAAATTTAAAAAACTTTCTGAAACATTATACGCCACCAACATCAAAAATAACAACTTTTATCATTGAACTCAGTCTTTTGCTCTGTTGTAGATGAATTTCATTACGTGGTCATAAAGATTTATTCCTGCTACTGTGCTAATGCCTTTAAAGCTCGGTCCATCATTAATTTCTATTAACATTGGTCCGTTATCTCCAGGAATAATGTCTACTCCGCACACTTCCATACCAATAGCATTAGCTGCTTTCAATGCAATGTCAATTTCTTCTTCTGTTGGCTTATACTTTTCGGGTTTTCCGCCGATTGTGATGTTAGCTCTGAATTCTCCTTCTTTCATACACTTGCGTTTCATTGCTGCTGGAACTTCTTCACCTACTACAAACAGTCTGTGATCTTCTTTTGGATTTTTGATGAATTCTTCCACGTCCACGATTTGATCTAGTCTTGCCATTGCATCAATGATTGGAGCGAAATCGTTCGGTTGAGAAATTAGCATAACTCCTTTGCCACCCATTCCACCTAGCAGTTTAACTACTACTGGAAATTGAAAGTCTTCAACTACTTTTTCCACTAGTTTTGGTGAGGTCATCAACACGGCTTTTGGTGTGGGTAAGCCAGCTTCAGCCATCACTTTTAGAGTATAAAATTTGTTTTTTGCTATTGTTATTGCGTCAGGTTGTATTGGACAGTATACGCCAGCATCAATTAGAATGTCTAGAATAATCGGTGCATATGTTGCATCTTGTGAGGATGAACGTATGTAAGTGGCATCAAAATCACAAAGGTTTGTATCTCCAAGCAATACTTGTCTACTTTCTCTGTCAAGCACAGTTCGTATCTCAGAAAAAGGTGCCTTTTCTACTTTATCGAAGTATTTTCCTGCTGATTTTAACAACTTTTCTGTTACTTCTCCGTAATTTCTTGAACCAGGTATTAAAACAAATTTCAAGGTTTCCACAACCGTTCGATTCGTTCAACTTCAGTGCTTTTGAATTCATCGATAAATTCTCTTAGGTAACTTGGGAAAACATCTTTAACGCGTTTTGATTGTCTGAATACTTGTTCTAGTTTGCGTTCTATGCCTTTGCTTAGTTTTTCGTAGTGTATTGGATCTGAGTAGTATAACTTGTTTTTAACTCTCCAGTATGCTTTGGTTCCTCTTGGAGCATATGCAATGTATCCTCTTTCATCGCCTTCAAACGGTCCCATGGCTCGTTCCATGTCTTTATAGTTAACTAGGTAAACTCCACCAGTATTCGAATTTGGATCCATTATGAGCAGTTCATCTCCTTCAATTCCCATGCAAAGAACTGCATGTTTTTGTTCTCGTTTTACTCCAGGGAACAAAGCTGCTTTATAAAAGTTTAGTACGAGTAATGCACCTTCTGAAAGCCATGCTTTGACTTCCTCTTTAAGGTTTATGATATCTTTGTAAGGAACCATTAATCCTTGCACTTCTCCTTCCGTCATACGTTTTACTGCACTCATTGCATTCTTTGGAGATGTACCACCTGGCACTTTAGTTTTAGCTTCTTTCGCAAGCGTTTTCTGGCCTCCTTTAACAGGATAACCAAATAGAGTTAAAACAATGTTCAGTACTGCTGGCACACAATAAGAGCTTTCTTGAGCAATGTAATGTCTCCTCATTGATTCTAATGTTTTCAACTCAAACCTTGATTTTTTTATTCGAATGTCCTGATTTATGAGCGTTGAATGAGGAACAGCAATAAAATAACCTTTTCCCGTGTCAAGCACAGTAGCAAAAGTTGAGAAACCTACTACTTCTCCATCAGCTTCATCCGTGAACACTCGCTGACCCATTTTCAAAAAGTGAGAGGATTTCAAGTACCAACCAGCAATCCAATTCCTTACAGGATCTTTTAATGAGACAAATGCAAGCCCAGCTACAAGTAAAGCAAAAGCTCCAGTAACATAACCAGTAGTCTCTCCAAGTATTGTACTTAAATTTAGTTGAGTGAAAAATGCGTTTAATACTATTAAGTAAAGTATTACTCTTAGTGCCATGATTGGAATGCGCATAAAGGTTTCGCGTATTCCAATATCCCGCAAATAAGACTTAAAATGTAAACCAGAAAGGAAAACATTGATTATTTCCATAAACAAGTTAACAAGCATCACTCCAAGCACTAGAATAACTATAGCAGTCATTACTGCAGGAGCATATTCTCCTAGCTGCTCAAGCATTGGCTGAAGCATTTTTGCTCCTAGTGTTTGGTTTTCATCCCAGAAGTAAACAGACAAGAAAATAGTTAAAATGATTAAGAGGTATTGGGTTGCTTTCACTAATATTCTCCAATGACTATCCTTTTTTGTTACTTTATAACCAAGCTTCGCTATGAGTCTAGTGACAATTAAACCGGTTATTAGGATTCCCAAAGTTGCTATTGCAACTGAAATATTTGAGTCTAATCCCATAATATCTAATGCCATTTCCTAACCTGTAATAGCTTAAACCCCTGCTCATTTAAAAAAGTAGTGGGATACCAAAAAGGTTTTATAGTTTATTTGATTATATGAAAGCATGTCAGTCCTTCTTGCTATTTTAGGTATGTTACTTGTTCCAGGAGTGGTTATTTTTGGTTTAGTTGCTCTAGCTGGAATCAAACAACTCTGGGAATATGAAAAAGGAGTCAAATTTAGGCTTGGAAGATATCATAGTCAAATGGGTCCAGGACTTAATTATGTGATTCCGTTCATTGAAAAATGGGTTAGGATAGATACTAGAATATTTACTGTGGATATTCCAAACCAAGATGTGATAACAAAAGATAACATTCCAGCAAACATCAATGCAGTCATCTATTTCAAAGTAAAAAATCCAGAAAAATCAGTGCTGGCAGTAAGAGATTATCATTATGCCATCTCAAAATATGCTCAGACCTCATTAAGAAACATGGCTGGTGAAGTCACTCTTGACGAACTATTATCTCAAAGAGACAGCATAGCAAAAAAACTGGAACAAATTGTTGATGAAGCTACAAATCCATGGGGCTTAGATGTAACAGGCATAGAGCTCCAAGACATCCAATTGCCAGAAATGCTCAGAAGAACAATGGCTAAACAAGCAGAAGCAGAAAGAGAAAAAAGAGCAGTAATAATCAAAGCAGAAGGAGAAGTTGCAGCTGCTGTCAACCTTTCTAAAGCAGCCGCTAAATACAAAAATGCTGAAGCAGCACTCTTTTTACGTACACTAGAAACAATAAACCATCTTTCACCAGAAAAGTCTAAAACAAACATTTACGCAATCCCAGTGGAAGTGCTCAGAGCAGTTGAAAAATATTCTGAAGACGGAGGTGGAAAGTAAATGTTAGACTTAATTTTAGGAGGCCTTCTAGTATTAGCAGGTCCCTTTGTACTACTCGCCCTTTTGATATTACTTTCAAGCATTAAAATAGTCTATGAATATGAAAAAGGACTGAAATTTAAGTTCGGACGATTCACTGGAATACTTGAACCAGGAATAAGATTCGTCTGGCCAGTCATAAACAGTTGGAGAAGGATTGACACACGAATCAACACCATAGACATAATGCCACAATCAATGATAACAAAAGACAACGTTCCAGTCTCAATTGACGCTGTTGTATACTTTAGGGTAGAAGACCCAGAAAAAGCAGTGCTTAACGTAGAAGACTATTACTATGCTATATCCAAGTATGCTCAAACATCACTAAGAAACGTGGTAGGAGAAGTAGAACTGGATGATTTACTCTCAAAAAGAGAAGCAATTGCATCAGAACTAAGAAAAATAGTTGACGTAAAAACAGATGAATGGGGCCTCAAAGTAACCATCCTAGAACTACAAGACATCAAACTACCAGAAGACATGAAACGAATTATTGCCAGGCAAGCAGAAGCAGAAAGAGAAAAAAGATCAGTGATAATTAAAGCAGAAGGAGAAACAATAGCTGCTGATAACCTGGTCAAAGCAGCTACCATGCTTACATCCACACCAGGCGCACTACACTTGAGAACACTTACATCCTTAGATGACATTGCAAGCGACCAATCAAATTCTGTGACGTTCTTTGTACCAGTAGAACTAGGAAAAACATTCACAGAAGACTTAGGTAAACCAATGCCAAAAAGACCAAGAAAGTTTCCTCTAGTAAAACCTAAACTATGAAACTTTTTTAAACCCTGACAGAGAAAGCACTAGCAATGAAAATCGTCGTGCTGGTGCTGCTCGCATTTTTAATTGGATGTATTGGAAATAGTGATCAGCCGTTAGAAGAAACCATTGATTTGCAGAAACTAGAATGTGATGTTCACACAAAACTTAATCAAGAAAGACCAGACAAGCTTCTAATGGATATTGACTTGCAAAGAATAGCAAGAGCACACAGCAGAGACATGGCAGAAAACGATTTCTTTAACTATACCAACCTAAACAGAGAAACACCTTCTCAAAGAGCAATAAAAATAGGATATAATTGTACAAGAGATTATGGAAACTATTCAGTTCCAGGCATTGCAGAAAGTATTGCTTTCGTATACCATGCGAAAAAAATTGATGAAGACGGCAAAGTTTTAGAATACAACACGCACGAAGCACTACTTGAACAAATAATTGATGGCTGGATGGAAAATCCTCAACAAAAAGAAATGATTTTATCCAATAATTTCACTAGAGTAGGAATAGGCACAGCTAAAGGCGAAGGCTTTAAAGTTTATGTTACTGCAGACTTTTGCTAGGTGAAGAAATGGGCAGACAACTGAAAAAACCTTGGGAAGAATTTAAGACAGAGGCATACACAATTCCAGGAGTCTCAGAAGTCCGACATCGCAATGAGCCTGGCTGGGAAAAAGAAAAAAATAAAAACTTGACACCCATCCTAATAATAGGTGTCTTGGTTGCCATCGCCTTGATAATTATATTTGGATACTTGGCAATAGGATAAAAATCAGTCGTCATCTGTCCAATCATGATCTGGATTTCTTGGCACTATAATCCATGCTATAAAGTATGCGAGTATTCCTAATCCTCCAGAAAGCGCGAACAAAACAACCAAGAGAATCCGAATCAGTACAGGATCTACACTGAAGTATTCTCCTATTCCGCCACATACTCCACCTAAAATTTTTTCCTTTCCTGAACGGTAGAGTCTTTTTACTTCCTGTTGTGTCTTCTCAACTGGTTTTTTAGGAACTTCTTTCATGACAGTATTTTAGTCCAACCAGTTTATCTATTTTTTGGTAATTTTGACGAAATTCATCTAGACCTTAAATAAGTTACTTAGGAGCGAAAAGCTAATCTCTAAATTTTGCGTTCGCTTTAGACTATTATCCCAAAAATTGTAGCAACCCGTAAACAAGGAAAGCAGGCCAGACAAGTGCTTTAAAGAAACCTACAAATGATTCCCAAAAGCTTGGGCAACAGTTACGTAATACACCAATGAATCCCAAAAGATAAGCGAAACCTCCTGTTTTGTTCCCATGCACGCTCTCTTTTATTACGCACTCGAACCATAGTGTTACCTCTTCCGTTTATTTATTTCCTAAATTAATCTAGGTAAACCCGTCTTTAAAAACTTGAGTGCCCACGCTAAACTCCACGCTAAGAAAAGAAAGTCATTCTTCTGATAACCTGACTCGATTTCAGAACCTGATGCGAGATTACTCTATTTGTTCAGGTTGCTTTGTTATTTAAAATTATCTGCGGACAATTTCTTTAACCTTGTTTTTTTTCTTGAGGTTCCTTGGTAATTTTTGCGTTTTTATCTTTTTCCTTGTTTGACCTGAATATCCTCTGGCTGATTAATGCTATTGGAGCGATGCCCATGAGGAATAGTAGACCTGTGAAAAAGATGGCTAATACTATTATAACAGCGACAAGAAGTATTATCAGGGTGTAGTCCTGCTGTTGTTGTGCGATGCAGACGCAATTGCTTTCATCGAGGAAAGTTTCTGGAGGGCAATTTATGTTACAACGCGAAGAGGAACTAACGTTCTGCTCGCTTTCGGGTTCTGTTGGGGTTCCTCCTGTGGTAGGCTCTTCAATGGTAACATTTGTCTCGTTTAGTTTAGGTTCTTCTTCGGGCACAGGCTCTTCTGGTGGTTGCTCTGGTGGTTGCTCTATTGGAGGTTCTTCTTCAGGACCGACGCACTCGCACTCTTGTGGGTCTAGGACCTTATTGCCCGAGCATGTCATAGAACACTCACACACACCATTTTTGCAGGAGTAATCTTCTTTACAGTCCGAATCGTCCATGCAGGAAACAGGTTCTCCAGACACTGCAAAGTTTGAGAAACTTATTATCTTGGCCGTGTATTGGTTGTTCACGTCCCCAGTTTCAATGAGAGTTGTTTCCAATTTTATCCATTCTAAATCCGCATAGTGGTATAAATCAACATTATTATTGGGTATCATTTTTTCTTGCAGCCAGTTTGTAGGGACAGTGAAGAAAAGTATGACATAGTCAACACCACCCTGGAACTCGTAAGGCAGGCCAAGCTCATAGCATTTATGTAATTCTCCGGGCACCTGGCTAGAGCAATCTTTTTCGCTTGCAGTGAAGTATTTCATTATATCGATAGAGTCTCCATGGTACACTTCCATCTCTTCCAATTCTGCTGGGAGAGCAGTGAGTGTGAATTCGAAAGTCTGGTTGGCGTCTCCAAGGTTTATTGTTTTTATAGCTTCACAGTACCCATCCTTAGAAACTGCTACAGTGTAATTGGGGTAGGGTATGACAGTCTGAGATCCTTGCTCAATTACTATCTTTTGGATGGGAAGAGTCATCTCTTTTTCATGACCTACAGGAAAGATTGTCTGATCTAGTTCAGTGCTGGCGGAATCAAGCAGGAATTGGTCTGGAGTGATTGCTTGTGTTTCATTGTCCAAGAAGCTGAAAGAAACCTGTTTGTATTGCCATAGTGTGGAGTTCTCTTCGTCCGAGGATATTTTTTCGGCGTCCAGTGGAGTATCAAATAAGTCTAAGTCAGATTCGCTGAGGAACAACTGGTTGCAGTCACTCAAATCGCTTCCACTCAACTCGGCATTTGAAGATTCCATGTAAATGCACGTATCGACTAATCCATTAGCCTCAAAGAAAGAGATGTTCGCTTCTGAGTTTTTCATGTGGATTGATTCGTCAGTGCCCCCATTATCCGTGATGCCATCAATCGAAGCTTTGCTCGAGCTTAGCGACACGCCCATGGCTTCACTGTTCGGCGAAAAACATACCACATCAGAGCATTCAAAACCGCCTTCCACTTTAAGATTTTCGCAACTCAACGCGCTGAGTCCATATGTGTCCAGCCGACCTTCCACATCGGTCACGGTTATTAGCGCCTCAAACGTGGCTTCTCCACCGTTAACGCTGACACCCATTGCATTGCTTTCACTAGAGCTTATTCCAGACACATCAATGGACTCCTTGAAAGTCACGATACTGTTCACAGACCATAATCCCATAGTATACCCTTCTGAACTAATGTAACTGACATCGATACTTTCTTCAATTGTCACAGTGGAATTGTCAAAAGAGACTCCTACAGCGCCGCCGTTGTTGCTGGATGAGATTGAGTTTACATTTATATCTCCATTGATGGTTAAAGGGACTGAATTCTCTATCCTGAGCCCATAAACCCATGAAACATAGGAAGTCGTTGAAATAGTATTAATCTCAAAGCTGTCAGTGTTTATCTCACCGCCACTTGTTTCTCTAATCATGATGCCTGCCACCGTGTTAAGTCCACTGACATCCTCGATCAGGATATTTCCTTGTAGTTCCCAATCAGGAGTTTTGTATAAGTAGATTCCGTGGGGGTAGTTTGGTCCGATTCCTACAATGTTTTTCGCGTGAATGTTCTCAAGGGTCAATTGAGATACGTTCTTTGCTTGGATACCTCTATAACCATTCTCTACGTCCAGGTTTTTCAGTGCAATCCAGGACGAATCCTCTACATCAACAACAATGCCGGAACTCCCAATTATCTTAACGCATCCCTCACACTCACCTATAATGAAAATCCGATGCGCGTTTTTTATCTCAATTTCCTCGTTGTATGTTCCATCACAGATTATTATCCTGTCACTTGTCTCAACAACAGCTAATGCTTCGGATATTGTAGTGTAGTCATAGCCGTCGCAGCCCTGTGCGTTCCCGTCATCGTTGACGTAGAATGTTTCTGCAAGTGCCAGCTGCGCGAGCATGAGTATTGCAAACAAGAAAAATTTCCTTTTCATAAGGCATCACTTAAAATACTCGGGTACGATATAAAAATCTTTTCCTTCTTTAATTTTTCCAACTCCGAACGTTTTATGGAGTTCTTTTGCTATTTTCATGTGTTTCAGAAAGGGTAGATAGTGGACCGTAGTCTAGACCATAATGAATGACGAGTACAACTGTCTATCCTTGACAAAAGTCAAAGGTTATTAAATAAACAGAGTTTTTATACTTTGCATGAATAATAGCATGCGGTGAAACAAAATGAAAAAATCGTTTCTTGTTATACTAACCATCTTACTATTCTCCTCAATACTTATTGGGTGTACTCAACCACCCGAAGAAGTTGAAGTACCACCTCCAGAGGAGCATCCCGGACCTGAAACAGAATCCAATGTGGAAACTCTTCTTGCTACTCCTCCGCACATCAGTGGAATTGAGTTAACTGTGCGCATGGACGAAACTTCGTTCAAAAGAGAAAAAAAGGGTTCCCGGGAAGGAGTTTCTCTTGGATGCCATCTTAGATCCCGTTGTACTGAAGAGTTCCCTCCTGAACTAAAAGGCAAGGAAGCACTTACATTCTGTGGAATTTATCAAAAAA
>JAIOSL010000033.1 GCA_021107635.1 archaeon
CTTCAGGAGGGAAAAAGCATGCCGGCAGCTCTTTCCTAGCTCGATGATATGCCACGCACTCACAGCAAAGGCCTTTCTTGTCGCATGGATATGTGCACGGGCAGTCTTTTGCGTTTTGTTCTCTTTTGCATTCCATGCTTTTTTATTCATTTTTTGGACTTTTTAAGTCTTCTTAATAATTAGAAAGACGTTTCGTAGTATTCATGACAATACTTGTTCATCAAACCCATGAATTCTTCGCGCATTTTGCCAAGTTCTCCTTGAGATTCAGCTTCCACGGTCAATCGAATCGTCGGTGAAGTATTACTTGGCCTGATTAAAGCCCAGCCATGACGTTTGTCCACTCGAATGCCATCAATAGTAGTGACATTGTCGTATAGTTTGATGACATCTGTTTTAATTTCTTCAACAATCTTAAACTTCTTGGCTTCAGTAGTATCAAACATTATTCTCTGACGATACACTTTAGGCAGTTCATCAATAAGTTTACTCATCGGTTTTCCGGTCTTTTTAATGGTCTCAGCGACTTTTAAAACCATGAACATTGCATCATCAGACAAGGAAAGCGAAGGCATACACATGTGTCCAGTGGCTTCATAGCCAATAGCAGCATTATAATCATGTCCTGCTTGCATTATGAAAGAATGACCAACTGGGACACGTATCACTTTGATGCCTTTAGGTTTTAAGACTTTATCCGGAAGCATGGAGCATTCTACCGTAGCAACAATCGTATCTCCTTTTTTCATTATTTGTTTTCCAATCATTACAGCTACCTGATCTGGCAAAAGTACGTTTCCCTGTTCATCAACTATCACAGCTCTATCGCCATCACCGTCAAAGCCAACTCCAAAGTCAACCCGATGTTCTTTAACCGTCTTTATAAGCTCGCCTAAAGTTTCAGTAGACGGTCGTAAATCACGTACTGAAAGAGCAGGATCTACTTCACAAAACACTTCTCTAGTTTTAAGTCCAATCTCCTTGAAAAGTTTTGGAGCAATAAGCGAAGTGCTTGCTCCAGCACAATCTAAAACAGTTTTAATTCCAGAACAATCAAACTGTTCTTTCATAAATTCTATATACTCGTTAGTCAAATTTGCATCCATTAATTGCTTGCCTTCATCAGTAACAAATTTTTCTCGTTCTGCAATCTTGCCAACCCTAAAAATTTCATCTGAAACAAAAGACAATCCATTGCCATAAAATGGTTTTACTCCGTTATGATTTGGAGGTAAATGTGAAGCAGTAACATAAAAACAACAATCTACCTGCTCACGTTGAGCAGTAAAAATAGTAACACCAAAACTGTTCTGAGGACACAATTTAACATACACGCCAGTACTCTTCAAAGCTTCAATCAAAGCAGTACGCAAAGCAGGAGTAGACTGCCGGGTATCTCCACCAACCAATGCACCACGCATGTTGCGCTTGCGCATAAATGAACCTAAAGCTTTACCAATACGGATCATTCCTTCTTCATCCAGATCCGTTCCATATTCTCCTCTAATATCATAAGCCCTGAACACAAAAGGTGAAAGCATTAAAAACAACCATTCTTTTATACGATAACTAGTAATATAAGTCTGTTGGTCGAGGAGAGTTCAAATGAAAATATGCATGGTAAACCCATTATTTGTGCCATATCTTGGAGGCACAGAAAAACACGTTTATGAAGTAAGCAAACGTCTAGCAGAAAAACATGACGTGACAGTACTCACAGCAAGAATGCCAGGCACAAAAAAAGAAGAAGTAATAGATGGCATTAAAATCATAAGAAATCCTGCAATCATAATCAAAAAAGCACCCCATCCACTTCCCCCACCATTTCCAATCACAGTAGACACTTTCCTACAAATTCGATCACAAGCACAAAAGAACGACATAGTACATTTTCATAACAGATTTACTTACTCACTAATAGATTTCGGAGTAGTCAAAAAAGCAAAAAGCAAACTTTGCATGACCCTGCATAACAGCAAACCCCAAGGAATAGATCAATGGACCGACCTAGTTGGAGGAACCTATGACAAATTCATTGGCAATCCCATGATGAAAATGGCAGATAAAATCGCAGGAGTAAGCATGGACACACTCAAAGAAACAGTACCAAAAAGCATGTGGGAAAAAACACAAGTCATATACAACGGCGTAAACCTAGAACAATACGACCCCAGCATTGATGGAACCCCAATGGAAAAAAAATACGGCAAATACTTTTTCTGTGTTGCCAGGCTAATAGAACAAAAAGGCCTATCCTACTTGATAAACGCAATGAAAGACGTTGATGCGAACCTAGTCATAGTTGGAAAAGGACCACTAGAAAAAAAACTCAAAACACAAGCCAAAAAACAAGGAAAGAAAATCACATTGCTGGCAGAACGAATCCCCGAACATGAACTTGCACAACTCTACAAAGGATCTTATGGTTATGTCATACCCTCATTATACGAACCATTTGGTATGGTAGTATGTGAAGCAATGGCACTTGAACGTCCAGTGATAGGTACAAACATCGGTGGCATCCCAGAAATAATAACCAAAGACACAGGCCTGCTCGTCAAATTAAGAGACAGTAAAGCTCTGGCAGAAAAAATGACTTACCTTCTCGACAATCCCCAGGAAGCAGAAAAAATGGGAAAAGCAGGACGTAAACGAGTAGAAAACAATTTCACATGGGACCATACCACTCAAGCCTACGAGAAATTCTACAAAGAATTCCAAAAATAAGCACCTTTTTTATTGAATGGCATGCAATAAAAATACCATGCGGAAAATGCGCAAAACCCATCACAAAGAAAAGTTAGCGAGAAGTAATAAGCTTGGACTTCTTTCCATTGAAATATCTCAGAAGCTACTCCACGACTACAGACCAGAAACTCAAGAACTAGCAAAGAAAATCCTGGAAAAAAAATACACCAACTTCCGTTCTGCTCTAAAAAAAGAAACAGGCAAAGAACTTGAAAATCTAATACAAATAGAAGAAAGGAAAAAGAGAGCAATAGACCACCTAAACAAATTTGGTGAACTCTCGCCTACAGAAAGAACGAATATGACTCTCAGTAGTCTCATAGTCCTCAAATCAATTGTAGACCTAGAACACAAAAGTAGTCTTTCTGAAGGCTACAAAGAAGGTTTGAAACAAGAAAAATCCAAACAATTCTATGAATCTGCACTCAAAGCCCTAAAAGAAATAGATGAAAAAGAATCATATCCTACTATCCTGAAAGGCATAAAAAAACAAGAAAGCAAGTATAAACAAAACATAGATATAGCAGCAGAAAAAACCATAAAAGAGGATGGAAGAAGCGAGAAGAGCGTGCGAGAGATTACCAAAACCTTCACAGAAAAGCCAGCTGCATTCAAGTACCTGAATAAACTCATGGACTTCATGAAAAGAGATCAAGTCAATACCATACGCGACTTCCTTGAAGAAGCAGAAATACAAGGGCATGGAAGATGGTGGGAAAAATTCAAGTACGAAAAAAATATCATGAAAGGCCACAAACTTGACCTGCTTAACATTGCTATGACTCGAGAACTCATTTCAAACGCCCCAGAAGAACAAAAACAGCTCATGAAACTAGGAGAAAACCACATTAAACAAAACTACAAAGGCATCCAACAACAATATGGAATAAGCGGAAGCAACCTTGAGCAAGTCGAACAAAAGATAGACGACTCAATCAAAGAACTAACCTCACTCAAAACAAGTAAAAATCCTGCTGCTCGAACCGCCCTCCTAAACCTTACAGTAATAGTCCGACTTGACGCACTCGAAAAATACTTAAATGGATATAAAAAAGCAGGGAAAATAGAAAAAGACCCTCACTACCAAGATATCATCAAAACTATTGAACACAAACTAGAACACACCAAAAAAACCAAAATTAAAAACAAAGCAACAGCATTCAGAGAACTTGAACACACACTAGGCAAACTCCCAGAACATGAAGAAAAGATAATGAACTTCCTTCAAGTCCATGATCTTAAAGCACAAACCCACTAGTTTTTATAAAAGTTATTGCAATAATGTTATATGAAGCGCGAACGACATTTTAAGAGCTATCTTGCCAAAGGCAGAGAACTTGAACTTGTCAAAATAAAAACTGACATAACCTTCTCAAGCCAAAGAGGAAAAGGCACCTTCTTGAAAAAGTGCAAAAAGAGATATGCTTACATCAAAAAAGACTATAACAAACTGCGCAAAGATTTAATCGAAGACGGAGAGCCAGAAATTCCAAAAAGATGGCATGAAATAGAGTACGAACACAATGGCTCGATAGAATCACTCAACAAGCTTCTTTCTTTAAGTAGCAAAAAAGGTAATGAACGCGACGCAATGACTGCAATTAACATTCTTCGCTGGATGGTTCAAACAGAAGCCAAGGGACACCAACTCAAAGGACTTACCCAAGCTGCCCGAAACGAAAAAAACAGGTTTAGAGAAGTCGAACGATTCAAACATGTGAAGGATATAGGGAAACTAGAAGAACTGTCAAAAGACGCAGGACTAAAAAAACAAGACTTACCTGAATTTAACAGGTTAGTTGACAAGATGATAAAAGAATATGACAATTCTACACACACTCTGAACAAAGACAAGTTCATAATGAAAGAAAGTAATTATCATCACAATCTTCAAGAAACCATGAAAAAAATGGCAAGAGAAGAAGGTTGGGAATTGAAAAAACGAGATATACACTTATCAGTAATAAAAAGCAGGAAAAGTGCCTTCAACGAACTTAAAAGAACCATGAAGAACATGACCGAAGAACAAAAAAATCATATCGTAGATTTCATGATAAGCACAGGCATAACAGAAGAAGGAAACAGATTCGTTAACAGCCTATAAAAAGGCAAGTTTTTAAACTTAGAACACATAAGCTCATTATGGCATTTGTTTTCAAAACATGTGAAATAAACATTCCAATCAACGGAAACAAACTTACAATACCAATAGAACCAAGCGTCCGCACACCACAAGAAATGAAAGATGTAGCCTATGAACCTCAAGCACTTACAGGAATAACAGAACCACTCTACTACATGTACAGAAACATATGGTCACTAAACGAAGAATGCAACCACTTAAGCACAAAATACATGCTCCGCTATGACATTACAGTCATAAACCCAGGAAAAATCGGAAAAGAATACTACAAAACACTAGGACATTTCCACCCAGTAATAAAAGAAAAAAATGTTACTTATCCAGAATTCTATGAAGTTATATCCGGACAAGGCCTGTTCCTAGCACAAAAAATAGACGGAACAGACTTTCAAATCATAGAAGCACACAAAGGAGACCACGTACTCGTTCAACCAGACTATGGACACGTAACAGTCAATCCTGGCACAGAACCACTAATTGTTGGTAACCTAGTTGCATCAGACTTCAACTCAAACTACGAACCAGTCAAAACAAAACATGGCCTAGCATACTACATTCTAGAAGACGGCATAATCGAAAACCCACACTATGACATACATCCAAATGCCAGCAAACGCAGAGCTACTCCAGGACCATCAATAGACTCACTATTTAAAAACGACCCAAGACACTATGAAAGATTGCTACGCTAGAAAAGCTTTAAAATGAGTAACGCGTAAAACCACACATGGACTTCACAATAGTAATTACCAACCTAATAGTCCTACTGCTTCTAGCAAAACTACTAGGAGAACTATGCGAAAGAATCAAATTTCCTAGTGTCCTAGGCTACATAATCGCAGGCATAATCGCAGGACCCATGCTTTTCGGCGCGCTCATGGCAGGAACAGTAACTCCAACCATAGGAAACGCACAATGTGCTCCAGCACAATACAGCGCTGACTTAAACCAATGAATTGCACTTCCAGAAAACGGACAATGCGCAAAAGGAGAATACAAAGAAGACTATGGCTGCGCATACGACTACCCTAACAAAAAAACATTATCAAACCTAAACTTTCAGGCAGACCACATACACATATTCGCAGAACTAGGCTTGATACTAATGCTTTTCATTACAGGATTCCAACAAGGAAACATAGAAGAACTAATGAAAAACGGAAAAGCTATAATCACCACATCCACTCTCGGCTACTTCCTGCCATTTGCAGTAGCAATGATAATCGGCTACCTTTTTGTAGGAACAACTCTATTCGGAAGCACTGGCTTTGAATTCAATCAGGAATTCTCAATGCTCAGTTTTTTACTACTTATATCCCTTGCAGTAGCATCAACAGATTCAGGAATAACCATAAAATCCATCATGAGTGTAGGCAAACTTAACTCCAAACCAGGCAAAATCATGCTAGGCGTAACAGTAATGGACGGCATCATGGGACTAGTAATCTTCACAGCAATCATGACATACATAAGCCTAGGCAAAATAGACATCGTGCAAATACTCGCAGTAGTATTCATGATAACAATATTCCTATTGATATTCATAGTAATGCAAAAATACGTGCCCAAAGTTGTTCACTTAGTAGAACACTTAAGCGTAGAACAAGCTGAATTTTCCTTCGCATTTATTTTTATGATACTCCTAGCAGTAATCGCAGAACACTTCGGACTGCACGGTATCATTGGAGCTTTCCTAGCAGGAATCATACTCAGTAAATGCCCAATAGCAACCACAAGCTTCGTCCGAAAACTTACCTCAATCTCCTATGGCATCTTTATCCCACTCTTCTTTGTCTGGACAGGACTCCTGCTCGACTTTGGCAACCTAATCCAACCAGTACAAATTTGGATGGCATTCGCACTCATTGGAGGAGTAATCATAGCTAATTCCATTGCAGCATACTACTCAGGCAAACTGAGTGGCGTAAACGAAGAAGATTCTCTCCTAATGAGTCTCACAATGCTTCCAAGAGGAGATATCAATTTAGTCATTGCATCAATCGCAATAAGCATGACTAAAATTGGAGATACCGGAGAACTAATCAACATAATTCCACAAGACATAAGTAATTTCATATACTCGACAGTCATGATACTTATCCTATTCGCAGCAGTAGTCACCTTCGTACTACTCAAACTAGCAACCACATTCAAGTACATAAAAACAGGCAATAAGGAGTGAAAAAATCATGGAAAAAATGGAAGAAATCCGAAAAATGCCCATACGTGAAATAATGCAAACAAAAGTAGGATGGCTAAAAGAAACAGACTTAATAGAAAGAGCAGTTGACGTCCTATGCAGCAACGACATAAGCACGCTCCCAGTCAAAAATGAGCAAGGTAAACTGGTTGGAGAACTAGTAGAACGAGACCTCCTGAAATCAATAATAGACCCAAACAATATGAGCCCACACGAACTAATGTTTGAACCACTCCTAGCAATGAGCTATTTTCCAAAAACAGTTCATGACGTAATGAGACCAGTAAGACTATCATTCAAACCAGACGACACAGTAGAATACGCAGCAAGAAGACTCTTCCGCAAACAATCAACACTCGCACCAGTACTAGAAAACAACAAACTAGTAGGAATAATCACAGAAGATGATTTAGTCAGGCTAATGAGCGACCCAGTAGGAAAACCAGAATGCAACATAGTCAAACTTGAACCAGAAGCCCTACATTAAACTACCAAAAGAATCCGAAAACATTAAAATCCTATGCTAGTAACACAGTTGAACCAGCTAGCACGAAGCAGCCTGCCAGGAGTGAGCAGAAGAAACACACAACCCACTAGATGAAACGTTTTTGCATGCCGCTGGGAGTGTCTTGAAAATCAATAGTTTAAAATTTTAAATCGTTATTGTGTTTAGCTAAAGTGATGAAAGAAAGGTATTTATTGCACGAAAAGTAAAATTTTAAATCTTGCAGAGGTGGCAGATCGGCTATGCATCCGGTTGCAGACCGGATTAGAGGGGTTCAACTCCCTTCCTCTGCTCTCTTGCTTCAAACGTTCTTCTAAAACGCTTAAATCCCTCCCGAGGCTTCTAGGTCATGCCCCTAGAGCACCAAAGTATAAATAGACCTTAGAGCAGAAGCCCTGAGGCATGAGAAGCGATCCTCATAACACTGCCACGAAATTAGCGAACTGCCTTGAACGGGTTAGACGTTCGCCTGACCCTGGCTCAATGGAGAGGGAAACTGTTTTTCACGATTTTTCTAAGTTCTATGGCTTTAAATTCTTGACTCTGCTAGATAAAAATTGTCATATGAACGTAAACAAACAGTACTGTCATTCCATCGAAAAGCTTTTTAACAGTCTTGCAGTATACTGTTTATGGGCGTTTTAAAGTGGATTCTGGGACTTGGCTTGATCGGCATAGTAATCACGGTGTTCATAATCTTCATTGCTTTGGTTGCGTTTGTGTTTGTGCTCAACACGCCTGTTGATCCTTCTGGACCGAACGTTTATAGTGATGATACTGTTTTGATAGTGTTTCCCGAGTGGTGCGAAGGAAACGATGGCTTGATGGGAACGAACGATTTTTTCACTCTGAATCTCAATGAAGCGAGAAGCTATGCTCTCAACTATTATTCAAAGGATAAAGTCAGCGATTACACTCCGCAAGGATTGGCGAATGTTTACAAGAACGCGTGTTCTACTGGTCAATATGGTTATACTCAAGAGTTCACTGTAGGAGCTCAAAACATGGAATTACAAGTCGTCTGTTTCACAGCTCAGGACGAGTACCTGGATAGCATTGAGAGGTGTGTTGCCTCTGGAATGTGTGATGGAACGCTTTTTTCTATCAGTGTTGTTCAAGACCTTGAGTCTAACGGAGAGACTTTTTCCAGTATACCTTTGAATGAGTTCAAGCAGGTCGTGACTTCAACTCGCTGCAGATAGTCATTTATCTCTCTTTGGTCTAGAGACATCGCAAAACGTGGAGAGTACACATGAAATTAGGATCTGGAAGAGCACAAATAGTTAACCAAAAAAAACACGATTTTTTTGGGAAATAGTTTACCTGCTCAATCATCTCTTTGTCGCATACTTTCGAACAATCCCTGCCATCTTTTTCATCGCTAGTTCAATTACTTTTTCATTTTTTGCACCAGTGCACACGATTTTTCCGTTTCTGAAGACGAGGAATGACACTTTGGGAGTTTTAAGTTTTAGTACAGCTCCAGGAAACTGTTCTGGTTCGTATTCCACTGTTGGTTCTTTTCTTGCTAGATTGAACAAATCTATTTCTTCGTTCAAACTGGCTGAAGCAACCATGTTCACGATTCGTATATCATACTTGTTTTCCATTGTATTCTTTTTGTATCTTTCCAGTTAAGCTGTTTTCGCTTATAGATGTTTTAAACTACACAAAAAGCAATTCTTTTTGTTAGAAATAATGACTTACCTTGAGGCAATAATGATTTCCATAGCTTCTGCCGCGCGTTCTGAGCGATCCGCTACATTTTCTAGGCAGTTGACTAGTTCCATGAAAAGGTAAAAGTCTCTATGTCCAATGTTGTCTGCTTCTTTTAGGAAGTCACAGATAAGTTTTCTTCTGATTGTATCAACACGTTCTTCTTCCTGATGTATTTTATGTATCTCTTCAAGAGCTTCTGCTTCATAGAATGGCATGTATGATACTGCCTTGAGTGTGTGCAGTGTTTTTATGACTGCATCTGTCATATCTAGTAATTCTTTTTTGAGATATTCTGGTACTTCAAAATCATAGCACATAGTAATTCTGAATGCAACTGATTCGATTGCTTTTGAGATATCTTGAAATTCAATAGCGAGTTTCAGCAGGTTTGAGCATAGAACTGGACTTTTAACTTCTTTGATTAATTTTTCGATGATTTGTTGACTTTTTTTGTCGCATTCTTGTTCCATTTCGACTATGTGCTCAGCTACTTTGTTGAACTTGTTGTAGTCTCTGTCTGCTACGGCTTCATGAAGCAACTCTGCTCCGTTTACCATTAGGTCGATTTCTTCTAGGAGTTGATCATAGATGTCTGTTTCGCTTCCTTTCAAGAGTTTGAATGATCCTCTCATTAAGCATCACCTTTTAAGGAATTTATTATCTCAAAGCAAGTCAGGTCACCAATTACTTTTCCGTTTTTACAGACGGGCAGTTCTTCTAGCATGTTGTCAATTGCTAGGTTGAGTGCTTCTTCCATGTCTGTTTCTGGTGTAACGTTTATGGGTGATTCCATTAGGTCTCTAGCTTCTTTTGCTAGAGCGTCACGGATTAGACTGTTGAGATTGTCTTGGTGTCTTCTGCCAAGGTATTCAAGCACGCCTTTGACTGTAATCACTCCTATCAATTTTTCTTGGTCATTGATTACGTAGACTGAACGTGTCCTTGGGTCTGATACTAATGCGTTTACGACTTCTTGTAGGGAGGCATGTTCTTTTATTGTTGTGGCGGTCAGGGTTAGTTCTTTATAACAGTCTGTTACTTTCATTTTTTAATCACCTTCTGCTTCTTCTGCTGCTCTTCCAAGTCTTCCGTGGGGTAATTCTCTGTCCAAGTGCTTTCCTAGTTTTGGGAGGAGTAATATTGGGATAAATGTTGTAAATATGACTAGTAGTAGGATTACTGAAGCAAATTCTGGTTTTAGAACACTTTGGTCTATACCTATCTTAACAAGCACTAAAGCTACTTCAGCTCTGGGTACCATTGCCATTCCCGTAAACAAAGATTCTTTTTTGGAGAAGTGAAATATTCTAGCTCCAAATCCTGCACCTATGACTTTAGTGAGTATCGCTATGACAATAGCTATCACTGCAAATATTAAGAGTAAGGGAGAAGAAAAGAAAGATAATTTGAATAACATTCCTGTTGTCAGGAAAAATATTGGAATGAAAAAAGATTCTCCGAACACGTATAATGGATTCATGAGTGAACGCGCGTATCTGGATTGTCCAATTATTACTCCTGCAAGAAACGCGCCTGTGATGGCTGCTAGACCAATGCCTTCTGAGAACACACCAAATGCAAAGGCTATTAGCAGGCCGAGGAAGAGTAGATTTTCTTGGTTTAACCAAAAGGTTTCAGAGGCTTTTTTGATTATTTTGACGCCTATTGTGAGCGAGAGCAAAAAGAATAGTAAGATTATGCCAACAGTGCTTCCTATGGAAACAAGAGATATTTCTCCTGTGGCTATTATTGAAATGAGAATGCTCATGAATAGTATACCCAGCACGTCGTCTATGATGGCTGCTCCGAGTATGAGAGTGCCTATTCTTGAGCGTAATAGCTTTAATTCTCTTAGCACTCCTGCAGTCACTCCTACAGAAGTTGCTACCAGACAAAGCCCGAAAAATGCAGCGGTGTAGTATATTGAAACACCTTCTAGCAAGAGTTCTGGAACGAGCGGAAGCAGGAATAATGCTAGGATGAATCCTGCGAACAACGGCAAAAATGCTCCTAGGAGTGCTGCACTGAATGATGCTTTTCCTACTCTTTTGAGTTCATGGAAGTCCATTTCAAGTCCGGCAGAGAATAGCAATAGCAGTATGCCAATGTTTGCAAATTCAGAGATTGTTTCTGATACTGTGAAAATGTCAGGCATTCCTAGTAGTATGTCAATAGGAATTAACAGACAAATGTTTGCTAGGAACATGCCCATTAACAGCTCTCCTAGTACTATCGGTTGGCCTGTTTTCTTTGAAATTATTCTGCCTATGCCTGCAGCTAAGAGAAACAGTAATAGTTGTATCATGAAAATGCCAGTAAAATCAGCCATTAATTCACTCTCTTAACTAGAAACAGGATTGTTCTGTACTCTCAAGTAATAAAAGCCTTTGCTCACATTTAAATACCTGCAAAAACCCAAGTTAGAGCTCTAAAAGGTGATAGAATGCTCAAGATATACAAAGTAAAGAAAGAATCAAACAGCGCAGTTCAAAGCGCATTAAACAATGATGCCTTCGCTAGGAATGGGTATATTTACCGTGAGGGTGCGACTCTTGGTTTAGGAGAAGAATATTATTTGTACATTAAAGGTCATGAAGACTTTTTCAAGGAACAGAAAGAACTATTGAACATTGAGGGAATGGAAAAATTGGCTGACGCTGAATTTGAAAAAGTCAAGGAAGCAATAGAGAAAGAACAAGATGATGTTGCTTCTGGGATTTCTCTGTTTGATTAAAAACAGGAATCAGTACTCGCTCCGTGATTGTATAGCTTCCGACACTCTTTTTACAGCTAATATATATGCAGCGGTTCGCATGTCGCTTTTGTATGCTTTCATGATTGAATAGACTTCATCGAAAGCTGCTTCCATTTTCTGCTTAAGCTTTTCGTTAACCTCTTTTTCAGACCAGTAAAAGTTAGAATGGTTTTGGACCCATTCAAAGTAACTGACTGTCACGCCTCCCGCATTAGCAAGTATGTCAGGAACTACAAAAACTTTCTTCTTAAATAGTGCTGCACTAGCTTTTGGCGTGGTAGGTCCATTAGCCAATTCAACCACAAGCTTTGCTTTGATCTTACCTGCATTTTCAGCAAGAATTTGGTTTTCCATTGCAGCTGGAACAAGAATATCTACATCAAGAGCAAGTAACTCTTTGTTGGTCACGCTTTTAGTACCTTTGAAACCAATAACGCTCCCAGTTTTTTTCTTGTACTCAAATACTTTTGCTGGAACAAGCCCTTGCTTTGAGAATATTCCACCCTTTGAATCACTTACTGCAACAACTTTGTAACCATGCTCGTGAAGAATACGTGCCATATTGAATCCTACATTTCCAAAACCCTGAACAGCAACACAAGTCTTTTTAGGCTTCAAGCCCATCTTTTTGACGGCTTTTTCTAGAATAATGAATCCACCCATTGCAGTAGCATAACTTCGTCCTTTAGAACCACCTATCTCAATCGGCTTACCCGTTATCACGCCTGGAGTGTATTCTCCCTTCAGAGCAGAATACTCATCCATCATCCACCCCATTATTTTGGAGTTAGTGTACATGTCTGGAGCAGGAATGTCTCTGTGAGGACCAATGTAATGCCTTATTGATCGAATGTACGCTCTGCTAATCCGTTCAAGTTCTTCTTCAGAAAGATTTTTAGTGTTTACAACTACACCACCTTTTGCTCCACCATACGGAATACCAACAACAGTACATTTCCAGGTCATCCAAGAAGCTAATGCTTTGACCTCATCCAAGTCTACTTTTGGAAAAAATCGAATTCCCCCTTTAGTAGGTCCCCTAGAATCATTGTGTTGAACCCTAAAACCTTTAAAAAGACGTATCCTGCCATTGTCCATCTGTACAGGAAAGTTAACTTCGATTATTCTTTTTGGGTGACAAAGAATGTTGTATATGTCTTCGTCAATTCCAATCAAGTCTGTAGCATTCTTCAAATAACACATAGAGCATTCGAAAGGTGAAGGGGTTTTCATTTTAATCTCCTCAGAAAAATAACTCCATCACCATTAATAAAGTTTACCAGTCAGCACTAAGAGAAAATAAAGCTAACCAAATAGTCTTGAAGTACAATAAATATTAAATACTTGAATTTCGTTCTTTAATCAATGAAAATAGTACTAGAGTTTGATGGTAGCTGCAATTCAAGCACAGTAGGTAGGACCGGCATAGGAGTGGTACTTGAACAAAATGGTAAAATAGTAAAAGAACTTTCTGAAAGAACAGGCAATGGCACAAACAACACTGCTGAATATCATGCATTACTCAGAGGATTAGAAGCAGCAATAGAAATTGGAGCAGAAGAACTTGAAGCAAGAGGAGACAGTGAGCTTGTTATCAAGCAGATGAAAGGAGAATACAAAGTAAAAAAAGAACATTTGAGAGCAATGTATGAACGTGCTAAAGAACTAGAAGCAAGGTTTAAAAAAGTTGATTACGTATGGATACCTCGTGAAAAAAACGAGCTTGCTAATGCTCTCGCACAAAAAGCAGTATTTGGGTGAAAAATTGCAATGTATGATTTAGTGATAGTAGGAGCAGGCCCAGCAGGCCTTTCCACAGCAATGAGTGCAGAAGAACTTAACTTGCACTACCTGGTATTAGACAAAATCAGAGTCTTGAACACACTATACAAGTATACAATGGACAAAGAGATAATGGATTATCCCAAAGATGTTCCTGTTGTTGGACCTCCAGCATTCCACCAGGAAAAAGCAATAGAAATCCTGAAAGAATGGAGCAAAAAAGCAAGAGAATGTGAAATAGTAATAGAAGAAGTAATAAACATAAAACAAGAAAACGGACATTACGTTGTTAAAACTCATGTTGGCCAACACAAAACAGCAAATGTTGCTGTTGCTATTGGACTGCAAGGAAACGCGCGTTGCATTGGAATTCCGGGAGAACATCAAGAAAATGTTTTCCATAACAAACTGCCTAAAATTGATTTTAAAGGCAAAAACGTTATTGTTGTGGGCGGAGGAGACAGTGCTTTAGAAGCATCGATGATAGCTAAAAAAGGAAATGCTGACGTGTTGCTTTCTTACCGTAAACCAGAATTTACAAGACCGAAAAAAGAGAATGTTGAACGGATTAATGCTAGTGGAATAAGAATAGAGTTAGATTCGAAAATTACTAGTATAGAACATTGCAGAGCAATCTTACAAAAAGGTGACAAAGAAGAAGAACTACCTTGTGACTACTTGCTAATTTGTGCCGGAACAGAAAGCAGTGCTGCTTTCTTGGAAAAGAACGGAATAAAAATAGCACGTGTCAATGATTTTACTCAAGAACCAATAGAATCAAAGCAGGGACTTTTTGTTATCGGAGATTTGATTGGACGACCTTCAATTAAAATGGCCGTGAATCAAGGCAGTAAAGTTGCTGAAATAGTAGCAAAAAGAAAAAAAGAAGGGGATTAAAGCCCCTCACATCTTTTTTCTTGAAGGAGCATGTAATAAAGCTTCAACACCGGGTAATTCTTCTCCTCCAAGCCTACTTATTAACGCGCCGCCAGCCAAACTTAAGTAAGAAAAGTCTTCTGGTTTGTAACCTAGAGCTGCAACAGCAGAAGAAGTGTGTCCTCCTCCAAGTAAAGAGAAATTCTTGTTTTGCTTGATGCACTCAAAGATTTTGTTAGTTCCTTTAGCAAACACTGGATTTTCATATACGCCTGCAGGACCATTCATGCAAATTGTCTTTGCATCACGAATTATATTACAATAGCGTTTGATGGTTTCGTCACCAATGTCTTTTATCATGTCGTTTAGCTCTCCATTCGGTTTGACATCGACACGCTTTGCTTCTTTGGTCACAGCAACGTCCACGGGCACTTCAATGTGATCATTGTATCGTTCAAGCATGTGTTTGGCTCGTTCAAAGTAATCATAGACGCCACTTTTGCGTAGAGTATCCATGTTTGGACTTCCTATGTCATCACCTTTAGCTACCATAAACAACTCACCGATTAATCCGCAAGTCAATACACTATCCACTTTCTTTCTTTTAAGAGAATTTTCCATTACTCTAATAGAATCTTCTGGTTTGACTCCTCCAAGAATGAAAATGCATGGCCTTTCAGGTTCGTCCAAGACTGTGCTCGTTGCAACATATTCTTTTTCCATAAGCCTGCCTGCAACTGAAGGCAAAACGTGCGCGAAGCCAACAACAGATGCATGACTTCGATGAGACACAGAAAAGTGGTCTCCAACGAACAAGTCTGCTAGCGGAGCTAACCTTTGAACCATATTGCTTTGAGCGTGTCCGGCTGAATCCAACTTAAGTTTTTCTTCTGCCATGAACCGCACATTATCCAAGAAAATAATATCTCCGTCCTTCATTTTTTTGATTTGTTCTCTGGCATACGATCCCATGACATCTTCTATAAAAGTGAACTTTTCACCAGTGCCCTTTTCCATTACATGCATATGTTCAATCATTGAAATAAAATCAGCTTTACCTGCACGTCCTTGATGACCTAAAACAACAGTTTTTGCTCCTTTTTCTCTGAGTTCTTTTAAGGTAGGCCAGCAGGCCATGATTCTTTTATCTGAAGTCACATGGCCTTTTTCACATGGTGCGTTTATGTCTGCTCTGACGAGCACTGTTTTACCTTTTACGTCAACGTCGTCAAGCGTTTTCATAGTCCTGCACCTACGCCAAGAGTCTTGTTAGTTTTTTCCATTGATTTAAGCGGATCGCTTTCAATGCCTCCTAGCGCACGTATACAATCGATGTTTTCTGGTACAACATCTGATTCCTGATGAACTGCCTGCATGTAATAGAGTTCTTTGCCGTCTTCACTTACGTTCAAACATTCATCCCATACGATTATTTCGTACATGTCACTCATGTCTCTGCCTAAATCTTTAGCATGTTCCATGACTTCAGCAGTGGTCTTGAAACCATCTGCTACTCGGTAAACTCGCACACGTGGATTTTCTCTGAATTTGTTCAGGATTGTTTCCCGATCAAGCGGCTCAGCTAACTCAGCCATTATGGCATGTGAATGCATGAGCGTGCTTGATACAGCGAAAGCAATGGACATTATGTTTATCCCAGGAATCACTGTTTTCAGATCAGGTCCATGGTGTGAAGGCATTTCAGGTGTTGGTTTTATTGCGTTAATTGGACCTTTATTTGATTGTCCTGGATCTGCTGCTCTGCGGACCATCACAGTACGTACTTTGCCTGTGTCAGACAGTGTACGTACGTCGCCTAGCGTTCTCGCAAGGCCAGTAGTGTTACAAGAAACTACTCGCACGCTCTGTTTGCCAATGGCATCAGCATAATTGTTCTGTGCGTTGAATGATACTTCTGCAGTAGAAGATTTTTCTCCGCCCTGAAACATCATTTTCAGACCATGCTTTTCGTAGAGTGCTTTGTTTTCTAAGCCCATTTTGCTTGGTGCACAGTCGATTACGAGATCTATGCTGCTGAGCAGGTCTTCAAGCGAGCCAGCGAGTTCCATGCCTGCTTCTTTAAACTTACTTTCGTTGCCAGGCACACTGCAGTAGAGTGGTACTCCCCTATTCACTGCATCCATTGCTTTGAAGTCTGGTCGTGTCTTTGCCGCTCCGACCACTTTCATATCGTCTTGTTTGGCTATAGCATGTGCTAGCCTTCGTCCTATAGTTCCATATCCATTAATTCCTATTTTTAACAAAATAAACCCCCCTAGGTTCATCTTATAAGATGAATTTATAAAAGTGTTATCGTAAGACGATATTATAAAGTTATGTCCAATAATTATTCAAAAGAAATTGCACTTCATAGTTTTGTTTGCAGTTCACAAAATAGTATGTGAATTAGATTAAATAAAAAAGAAAGAGTATGAGGGTTGCCGAGAAGGCAACCCTGGTATGATCTTAGCAATTTCCATTTGCTCCGGTAGAACCGTTATCTAGTTCTGTGTCACATTCGCCTGGTATTGTTGTGAATCCAGAGCAGATGCCTTCTTTGTAGTTGTCAGGAGCACGTCCACCTGAGTATTTTTCATCGTTGACAAATACTGCTGGTGAGCCTCTAACATCAAATTCTTGGCATGCTTCGAATTCAGCTTTAATCAGGTCGGTGCGTTCGTTCTCGAAACAGGTTTCAACGCTAGCTACATCAATGCCATTCTTTTCTGCTGCTGTTTTCCAGCATGTGTCGATGTCATTGAGAGTGCAATCAGTCCAAACAGTTTCAAGATAGTTCCAGAAAGTATCTCTGTCTTCATTCTTGTAGATACAAAGCTGGCGAGCGTTTTCGTTGAGTTCTTTGATTCCGTGCATTGAACAGTATTTTCCGTCTTCAATGCAGTAGTCGGGTCCGCCTCCGCCATAGTTTTCGTAGATGACATAGTGAGGTTCAAGTTCTACTTTGTCGCCCATCAGATCATAGACTGGTTTAAGACCTTGTTCTGCTTGTAATCCGAAAGGACAGAAACTCATCACGAAGAATTTCACGTTTGGGACTTCTGCGTCAGGTGCATCGAAAGAAGGTGGAACTGGTTGTTCTGTTGGTGTTGTTTCTACTTCTGGTTTTTGTTCAAGGAAAGTATTTGTTTCGAGGTCAAAGACGCTTGGATAAAAGTATTGTCCGTCTTTGGACATGTAAGAGTATAGTTCGTTGGTCTGGCCGTTCTGTGTGAGTCCGATTGTTAGTCTGTAAAGGTCGCCTTCTTCTGCGACTTCTGTTACTATAACTTCGACTCCAGCTGGAACGAGTTCATCTTTTATTAGTGTGGTTGCCAGTTCAGAAACTTCCTCAGCAGATACTATAGTTGTGTCAGTTGTTTCATTGGTTTCATTAGTTTCTACTTCCTGAGGAACATAGACAACCTTTCCCGTTGGGTTAACGGGAGCAATCATGTTGGTTATGGCTATAGTAAAGAGTACTGCTACAAGTCCAACTACTAACAGTTGGGCAGCAGAAAAGTTTCTCTGTACGAGCCTGGATTCTCCTTCATTATCAATTTTTTCGACCATGTTATCAGCCTCTAGTAGTTACAAAAGATTGTTGCAATATTTTTGCATAATCCTATATAAAAAGCTTTGGTTTGCGTCTTCTTATGAAAGAAAGGGTTTTTAAAACACTGGGTTTTACTATGGAAACTTTAGGACTGTTTGTCCATTCCCTTGTATGTACTATGTCAATGAACTGTATAGTGTGTAGACAAGTATACTCAGGGGATTATCGCATGCTTTAAGTCGCCATTGTCGATGTCATAGTAGCTTATGTGTATTTCATCGTTAAGTGTTGTGATTGAATTGTGCCATCCGACCTTTCCTGTGCTTTCTACTGTTTCTGTGTGCCAAGAACCATCATACCAAGCATGCATCAAGTCGAATACATTGCTCCAGTGATAGTAGCTTATGTGTATTTCGTTCCCTAGTGTGGTGATTGAACTGTAATACCCTTCTACTTCGCTGTCTACTGTTTCTGTGTGCCAAGAGCCGTCATACCAAGCATGCTTCAGGAACCCGTTCGCATGGTCGCAGTAGCTTATGTGTAACTCATCGTTGAGTGTTGTAATTGAATTGCCGTGCGCGGTAGTTCCCGTGCTGTCCACGGTTTCTGTATGCCAAGAGCCATCATACCAAGCATGCTGCAGATTGCTATTTTTGCTGTCGAGGTAGCTTATGTGTATTTCATCGCCAAGTGTTGTAATTGATGTATACCATCCAGTATTTGCCCCGCTGTCAATGATTTCTGTGTGCCAAGAACCGTCATACCAAGCATGCATCAAGTTTCTATTGGTGTCCTCATAGTAGCTTATGTGTATTTCATCGCCAAGTGTCGTGATTGAATTAAATAGCCCTGCATCTCCTTCGCTGTCCACGGTTTCTGTATGCCATGAGCCGTCATACCAAGCATGCTTTAGATTATTGTCAGTGTAATCATGATAGCTTATGTGTATTTCATTGCCAAGTGTTGTAATCGAATTATCTTCTCCTACTTTTCCTTCGCTGTCCACGGTTTCTGTGTGCCATGAGCCGTCATACCAAGCATGCTTTAGGTTGTCGTTGGTTTCATCGTGGTAGCTTATGTGTATTTCATTGCCAAGTGTTGTAATCGAATTATCTTCTCCTACTTTTCCTTCGCTATCAATAGTTTCTAAGGTTATTGTGCTGCAGTCGTTGTCTTGGCCTTCGCAGCCTGGTGGGCAGCAACCATCATCGTTTGTACATGAGGTTATTTCGGTACAACCACAATTAGATTGGCATGTTCCTTGGTTTTCGCAAGCACAGATTTCGCATGCACTCTCTTCGCAATCACCGTCACCCTCACATACTGGTGTGATACAGTTACCCCCACAGCATATGCCGCTTGAGCACGAAGTGTTGTTCGCGATGAATGTGTATTCGCACTGGTTACTGCTGTTGCATATGTCATTTGTGCATTCGCTGCCGTCATCACATTCAGTATTGTCTTGACATCCTGTTGTTTCGCAGTCATTATCTTGTCCATCGCATCCACTTGGACAGCAGCCATCATTGTCTTCGCAAGAAGTTATTATATCATAAATACATTCTGCATCACAACTGTTCGGATTTGAGCAAGTCTCGTTTACGTTACAATCATTAGTATCACTGCAGTCGCTATTTTGCTCGCAGGCAATTGTTTTACATATCCCTAAACAGCATAGCCCATCATCGCAGCTTGTTCCATCTACTTTGTTAGTGTATTCGCATTCTTCATTAACACACTCACCTATTTCGCATTTAGTATTCTGACAGTCTGAATCTGTAGTACACTCATTGGCAGTACAGTCATTATCATTGTTGTGAGTGCAACTTGGAGAACAGCAACCATCGTCATTTATACAGTCTACTGCGCCGTTTGTGCATGTTCCGTTAATACAAATATCTTCTGTGCAGGAGTCATCATCATTGCAATCTATATTTTCTTGACACCCGCTTATGCATGCTTTTTGTTCTTCTGGTTTGTTTTCAGTAGTTCCACAATTGTTACTGTCTTCGCATATTCTTGTTTTGATGCCGTTAATGCATGCTTCCCAGTTGCCACACTCCCATTCTTCAACGCATTGACCAGTTTTTACTAGATAAATGTCTTGAACAAGCACACCGTTTTCTGGAACAGTAACATCAAAAGTATGATTTTCGTATCCTTCTTTAGTTGTTGTTATTTGATATGTTTTTGGAGGAAGATCAATTGATACATGTCCTTGTGCATCAGTTTGAGCAGTTGCAACAAAATCTGTTCCAGTAGATATTATCAGTTCAACGCTTCCAATAGTATTTCCTGATTCAACATCATAGACGATCAACTGGAGAGAGTCTATACCTTCTGTACTTGTACATCCAGCAAAAACAAGCATTACTGCAATTAATAACAATTTTTTGTGCAACATACAGAAATAGAGTAAAAAATGATATATAATCCTTTTGTTTGTCTTATGTTCATTCAAGCATAGCATGTTTTAGGTTATTGTAGTCAGGGGAAAGGTTTTAAATACGAAGTGATTAATGGCTAGTGGTGTTGGAATGAAAATGGAGGACGAAGTTAAAGCTACTTATAAAATGCTGAGAGACAACGATTTCAAAGTAAGTGAAATCATTTTTGAAGGAGGATTCAGCGTTAAAGACACTGCATCGTTATCTGCTCTTCAAAGATGGATTGAGCAAGGCAAAGCTTTCGGTATTGTCCACGTAATATACAACACAGAGGATGGACAACAAAGAATAATAGATATTTCAACCAGTAAAGTCAGCGAAGAACCAAAGTAACACCCTAAATTAAATAACATCCTAACCACTAAATTCTGTTATGGACGTCAAGGAAGCCATAGTGAAAAGAAGGAGCATAAGAAAATATCAGGACAAAGAAGTTCCCGATGAAACAATCAGAGAATTAATGTACGCAGCAAGATTAGCCCCTTCTGGAAACAATGCCCAGCCATGGAAATACAAAATTTTCAAGACCGAAGAAGAAAAAAAGATGCTTAAAGAAAACAGTATATTCAAACAAGACTTTGTTTATACAGCACCCATAATCATTCTTTGTTGTGGAAACACAAAAGCATATCCTGAGAAAAAAAGTGACCGGCTTGACGATTCAAACCATGCCAGAGCAATACGAGACTTAGCTCTTTCCACTCAAAACATCGTGCTAAGAGCAACTGAATTAGGACTTGGCACTTGCTATGTTGGATGGATGGACAAACCTAAAATCAAAAAACTTTTAGAACTGCCAGAAGAGTATATTGTTCCATATGTTATAACAATAGGTTATCCGGATGAACAACCAAAAACACGTAAGACCATAGAAGAAATCCTCTTGTAGACACGAGCAAACACTTAAAAACCAGCGCGGAGAAGTAACGTCATGGACCACCACGCCCAAGATACAAACTCCGTTCTAAAAACATTAAAGACAACAGCTGAAGGTCTGTCAAGCAAAGAAGCAACAAAACGGCTTGAAGAGTACGGTCCTAACGAACTCAAAGAAAAAAAAGGCGTTAATCCCCTGAAAATCTTCTTCTATCAATTCAATTCCATAGTAGTAATAATACTGTTAGTGGCCACAGTCATCTCAGCTTTATTCGGAGAACCAATAGAGGGCATAGTCATTTTCGCAATAATTTTCTTCAACGCGTCCTTTGGTACTTTCCAAGAATACAGAGCAGAAAAAGCCATGGAAGCATTGCGTGAGATGGCTGCAGAAAAAGCAATAGTGCTTAGAGACGGCAAACAAAAAAGAGTGCATTCCAGCGAAATAGTTCCAGGAGACGTTATAGTACTGCATCCAGGAGATATTGTTCCTGCTGACGCAAGACTAATAGAAGCAATAAACCTGAAAGTTGATGAATCCGCTATTACAGGCGAATCCATTCCAAGTGGAAAATATACTCATTCTACAGACACCAAAGCAGCCTTAGCAGACCGAGAAAACATGGTCTATACACACTCAGTGATAACCTACGGAAGAGGAAAAGCAGTGATAGTAGGAACTGCAATGAACACAGAAATGGGAAAGATAGCTGAGTTCATCCATGACACCGGAGAAAAACAAACTCCAATGCAAAGAAGACTCAACGAAGTAGGATTTAAACTAGGCATAATAGTAGTAGCAATATGTGCGTTAATCTTTTTGCTTGAAATGTGGAAAACAGGATTTGCAGTAGACCAAGAAAGATTCGTATTCTTTTTCATGATTGCAGTCAGCCTTGCGGTTTCTGCTATTCCTGAAGGCCTGCCCGCAGTAGTGACAATAACCCTTGCGCTTGGGCTTCAGCGCATGGCAAAAAAGAAAGCAGTAATACGCAAGCTTGCAGCAGTAGAAACACTCGGCTCAACCACAGTCATCTGCTCAGACAAAACAGGCACACTCACAAAAGACCAAATGACAGTAACAGAATTCTACGTCGACAACCAAACATATGAAGTCACAGGCACAGGCTATGACTTTACAGGAGCAATAACTAAAAACAGAAGACAAGTCGAACAAACAACAAGCATTGAAACCTTCATTAACATAGGAGTACACTGCAACGATGCGGAAGTAAGAGAAGACGAAATGATAGGAGATCCAACAGAAGCAGCACTTATCGTACTCGGTAAAAAAATAGGAATAAACCAAACCAAAAAAAGAACAGGAGAACTTCCATTCGAATCAGAACGTAAAATGATGAGCACTTTACACAAAAACTTGCAATACACTAAAGGCGCGCCAGAAGAAGTGCTCGCAAAAAGCACGAAAATCTACGAAAACGGAAAAGAACTTCTTTTAACACCAGCAAAAAAAAGAGACTTACTCAAAGAAAACCAACGAATGGCCAAAAAAGCTCTTAGAGTACTAGCACTAGCATACAAAAAAACCACTGAACTCGATGAAAACGCGCTAGTCTTCGTTGGCCTAGTAGGAATGAAAGATCCTGCGAGAGAAGAAGCAAAAGATGCAATAGCCATTTGCAAACAAGCAGGCATCAGAGTAATCATGATAACAGGAGACAACAAGATTACAGCAGAAGCCATTGCAGATGCGTTAGGCTTGGGAAAAGGTCTTTCATGCATAGGAAACGATATTGATAATGCAACAAATCCTGAAC
>JAIOSL010000046.1 GCA_021107635.1 archaeon
GCGTAGAAAAACCACCATACCTAAACGAACTTGATGCAATACGCGTAGGCGTACTTAACATTATGACAGAACTAAAACGGCTAGAAGATCAAGGAAAAATAAACCAAGAAATCAAAACAAAAGCACAGCAAGTACAACAACAAGTAACACAAGTACAAAAAACCATGCAACAAGCACCAAGAATAGGACAGGAAAAAGCAGTTAATCAAGAAGTTAATGAAATGACCAACAAAGTCAACGAACTTGAAAAATCTCTTCAACAAATAGTAAAAGAAAAAAAGAAGCCAATAACCTGAAAAACCGAAAGCTTTTTTAATACTTACTCCATTACTAGGACTATAATTTCCATAATATATTAAAAAAGGTGATTAAAAACATGAAAAAAGGAATTTCGCCAATAGTTGCAGTCGTCCTGCTCATAGCAATTTCAGTTATTGCTGCAGTCGGACTATACTTTTGGGTGACAGCGTTCACCACAGCACCAGCTACAGGAACAACCCCATACGTAATACAAGCAAACTGCCTAGGAGCATCATCCGGCTATAATGGCACACTATTCATCAACAATATTGGAACCAAATCAATCCCAGCAGGCCAACTAAACTTCCAGATAGGGTCAAAATCAGGAACAATAACACACGTAGCACTTGCACCATCAAGCACACTTAACATAAGTGCAGCCAACATAACTGTTGACCTAACAGCAGGCAAAAATGGAACAGTCTGGGCAACAGGTGGATCAGCTACAAGCTTCTACTGCAAAGAAGCATAAGTGATTAAATGAGGGGCATAGCTCCAGTAGTATCTGTAGTACTGTTGATATCTCTAGCAGTTATCTCAGCCATGGGTGTCTATTGGTTCATTAGCGGATGGGTTTCTGCCCCTCAAACCCCTGAAACATTTTCTAAAATTTCAGCTGAAATGGTTACACCATGTCAAACCACAGGCAATTCTACAGTCATAATAACCAATACTAGCCCTCCAGGAAAAACAGTGCAAGCCAATAGCTTAGATACTGACTGGTCATATGGCATTGCAGCAAACAGCAGTTCAGGAAGTGGTACATGTCCACCCATAACGCTCCTATCCGGAGAAGTAGCTTCTTGTGTTATAATCAATTTTACTGCAGGAGACGGAACAATTACACTTTATGGAACAAGAATAAATCCGCAACCAGTAGCATGCTAAAGCAAGGGTTTTTATAATCCATTTAATAAAAATATTTTCGTTATTCTCTCGGTGTCAAACATGGAATCTAATTATTATATTAAACAAACAAAAGCATTCATAAAAAACAACAGACTAGACATTCTGTTTATAATAGGATTATTCTTATTCGCCTTTGGTATTAGAGCCATACCACATGAAAACCCAGAATTTAAAGGAGTATACGGTTTTGATCCAACATGGCACGCTAGAATGATAAGATTTGTCGTTGAAAAAGGATATCGACCAACGAACGACCCAATTGCATACTACCCAGATAACCCACCAATTAATGACCCTCCGCTTTATCACTATGCAAGCGCATACTCGTACCAATTATATTCTTTGGTTGCCACTGGCAACTCAGGCTATCAAGAAGACTTATTTTTTGAATATGTAGCGTTTCTTCCAGTGATAGCAGGAGGAATTGCAAGTGCAGGAATGTACTTCCTTGGAAAAGAACTTAGAAACAGAAAAGCAGGATTGTTTGCAGGACTGCTTTTGGCAGTACAACCAAGCGTGCTATTCAGAAGCATGTATGGTTTCGCCGAAGAAGATGCAATTGGAATAGCATTAATAATAATCACATTCGCATTTTACATTTGGGCATTAAAACGAGGCACGTGGAAACACGGTTTGATCGCAGGACTCTCCCTGCTCACATTAATACTCACATGGACGTTTTCACCTTTTGCTTTAGCGTTCATAGCACTCATGATCTTTGTTAACGCAGTATTCCTTGCCATCAGCAAAAACTATGACACCCTAGAAAAACGAACAACAGTGCTCGCATCAAGCATAGTGCCAGTTCTATTGATTCCATTAGCTGCAATAGCAATGAACTGGAACATGAAAGAAGCAATAGTGGAAATAGTAAAATGGCTTGGATTCTTCGTGCCACTTGTTTTTGCTTTAATGGTAGTAGTATACTATGTCAAATATCATAAAAACGAGAAAAACGAAGAAATTGAAACCAAACTAGGAAAAATCGATAAAAGGAAAGCATATCAACTAACACTAATCTGCCTGCTCGTAATAGGATTAGTTTTCTTGGCATGGAAAGGCCAATGGATGATGGACTATGTAGGATTCCTTCTCGACACAACAGGACAAGTTGGTAAATTAATGCAGACTGTTGGAGAAGAACATGGTAAAGGCCTAGAAGGAGTAATAACAGAAATGAATTGGATGTGGACCTTCTTCATGATTGGCCTAGCATACCTTCCACTTAAAAGATTAATAAAATGGAAAGATCCGCAAAACTTTGACATGGTACCATTCTTGTTTGGAGCGATACCATTCTATCTGTACATGCAAAAAGCAAAAATGGGATACATTTTTGGACCAGGAGAAACCCTGTTAGTAGGAATAGTTCTCGCAGATATCATTGGCGTTGGAGAATGGCTTCAAGACAACAAAAAAGTTTCTCGAACCACAAGCGATGCTCTCAAAGCTGTTGGCATACTAATAGCAATAGCATTACTCTTCACTCAAATAGGAATTGGAATAAACGCAGTAGAACGACAAAAAATGAACTACATGCCACAATCAGAATGGACAGACATGTATGATTACCTGATAAAACAACCAGGAAAAGAAAACTTTGTAATGATGACCTGGTGGGATTATGGACACTGGAGCTCATGGAATAAAATCAAGACAACCCTAGACAACACAAATCGAAACTCCACCAAAGTATTCCAAACAGCAAAAATATTCACAGACCTACGAGGAAACTCTTCACAAGAGATAGAAGAAAAACATCTGGCTGAACTGCAATCATGGGGAGTCTCACACATCGCAATAGACCGAATCCTACTCCACAACAAATGGGGAGCACTCACGTTCCTAGCAGACAACAATTGCATACCAAACGCAGATCTTAAAAAATATGGATATTCCTTCCCACTGTTAACTCAATTATCCAGAGATTCTTTAATCTGCAGAGGTTCAATAGCATGCGAAAGCGGACTAGACTGCACGCACTCAGGAGAAATAGGAATCATTCAATGCGCTAAAAGCACGACAGTCACAGAAGACGGAAACATAACAAAAGTCATGTGCCCACTATTCCAAGGACCCCCACTAGAATTTACCCTAGAAGAATGGGAAGAAATAAAAGCAGCTACTTGGCCAGGCTATGACTTAACAGTTAACATAGGAGAATATCAAACATTCAAAGTCTATGGACAATCTGACGACACACTCATGTTCTTCTACACTAGAATTCAAAATAGAATTCTAACAGACGCACCAATCAACTACATGCTTGGACTGCGCTGGTTCTTCAAAGACCCAACGCTCCGCTACACCAAACTAGTAGAAGCACCAGACTATAACGTACCAAACAGAGAAGTCATCCTCTACGAAGTAAAATATGAAGGCTTTGAACCAACCAACATAACAAACTTTGAACTGTGAGATGAAATGATAGAAGTAGGCCACGCACTCATAGCATCGCTTTCAACAGGCTTTCTAGTCTCATTGTTATCAACCTACTTTATCATCCCCCGCTTAATCCAAAAAGCAAAAGAACGTAACTTCGTAGGCAGAGATGTACACAAAACAGAAAGAATCTTTGTCTCAGAACTAGGAGGCATAGCAATCATACTTGGACTCTGCCTAGGCATATTCTCAGCAATGGCCACAGCAAACTTTTATGACTACCTAGTACCAGAAACCGCAGAACTGCAACTAAATCTGGTCTCACTCTTTGCAGCCATATCATGCATACTCATAGTGTTTATAGTTGGCATAATGGATGATTTATTCTGGATACGCTGGCGCACAAAAATACTGCTTCCAATAATCGCAGCAATGCCATTAATGGCAGTAAGAGTATGGAACCCAATAATCACGCTCCCATTCATCGGCGCAACAGATCTTGGTTTACTATACATCTTGATTTTAATACCCATAGCAATCACTGGTGCAACCAACGCAATGAACATGATAGGCGGCTACAACGGTTCGGAAGCAGGATTAGGCCTGCTAATGAGTGCTACTCTCCTCATCATTTCAATACACTCCATGCTAACAAATCCCAACTCTCTGAACACAATGCTACTACCAGCAATGCTGTTAATAGCAATGATTGGCGCGCTAATAGCATTTTTAGTATTCAACTGGTACCCCGCGAAAATCTTTATGGGCGACTCAGGCACACTACAGATAGGCGCGGTTATTGCAAGCGCAGCAATAATCGGAAATATGGAAAAATATGCCTTGCTGCTATTCACAATATACTTCATTAACTTAGTAATCTTTGCATGGGGCAGGCTGAAACACGCAAAGCTAGTGCGCTTCGCTTCTCCAGACGAACAAGGCAAACTTGTTGCACCAGAAAGCTTCTGGAAACACTATTTACCATTCACAATAATCCACTACACCAAACCAACAGAAAAACAATTAGTGGCATATTTGCTTTCACTTCAAACAATAGTATGTATTGCAGTGCTAGCACTATATTTCACAGGGTTTTAAAATGGAAACACTTAAAACAGCAGTGATAGGAACTGGCAACATGGGCAGACACCACGTTAGAGTCTACTCAGAGCTTGAAAACACAGAACTAGTAGGCATAGCAGATCTTGATTTAAAACGTGCAGAAGAACTTGCAAAACAATACAATACCAACGCATACAAAGACTATTCCGAACTGCTACTAAAAGAAAAACCAGACTGTGTAAGCATAGTAGTACCCACCGCCTTCCACGCTCAAATAGGCAGTAAAGTACTAACAAAAACCAATGCCCTCGTAGAAAAACCAATAGCATTCAACGAAGACGACGCAATAAAAATAATAAACACAGCCAAAAAAAACAACACCAAAATAATGATCGGTCAGATAGAAAGATACAATCCCGTCATACAATACCTCGTAAACAACATAGACAAAAAAGAATTTCTTTCATTCAACATAATGCGATTAGGACCATACACCCCAAAAAGCAGAACCACCGGAATAATAATGGACATGGGAATACATGACATCGACTTAATACGTTATATTACAAAAGAAGAACCCGAACAAGTCCACGCATCCTGCATGCACGTCAACATCAAAGACTTTGAAGACCATGCACACGTGTTTCTCCGGACACCCAGCGTAACCGCCTCACTCATAAGCAACTGGATATCCCCCCTAAAAATCAGACACATGTACGCAACACTCAAAACAAAATTCATATACTTAAACTTTATAACCCAAAAAGTCGTTATATACGAAAAAAACAGTGGAATAGAACCCAAAAAAACAGAAGTTGAAGTAAAAAAAGAAGAACCACTAAAAAAAGAATTAAACGCGTTTCTAGAAAGCATAAGAAAAAACCAAGAACCTCCAGTAACTGGAGAAGACGGACTAAAAAGCATGCGCATTGCATTAAGAGCAACAAGAAACGCATACGAAAGTGATCCAAATGCCATCTAAAATCGGAGAAAACACAAAAATCTGGGACGAAAAAGGCCTCTGGGGAGACTACGAAATCGGCTCAAACTGCGTAATAGGCAAATTCGTCGAAATAGGAAACGCAAAAATTGGAGACAACTGCAAAGTCGAAGCCTTTGCATTCATACCACCAGGAATTACCATAGAAGACAACGTTTTCATCGGACCACACGTATGCTTTACCAATGACATGTATCCACGAGCCGTCCCAAAAGAAGGAGAATGGCAGCTCGTTAAAACACATGTAAAAGAAGGAGCATCAATAGGAGCAAACTCCACCATCCGCTGCGGAATAATCATTGGAGAATATTCTCTGATAGGCGCAGGAAGCGTAGTCACAAAAGACGTTCCACCACATGCACTAGTCGTCGGCAACCCTGCAAAAGTAATAGGATGGGTAGACAAACACGGCAAAAAAATAAAAAAAGACCAATTAAGCATCGTAGAAGACTTTGAACTGGTAAACGATCAAGAACTGAAAGAAATGAAAACAAAAACAGAAGAAGACCTGATGGAAGGTGTGTAAAAGATGATTCCAATAGCCAAACCAATAATGGAAAAAGAAGAAAAAGAAGCTGTTCTAGAAGTCCTAGAATCAGGAATGCTAGCACAAGGAAAACAAGTAGCGCAGTTTGAGAAAGACTATGCTGAATACATAGGAACAAAACACGCAATAGCAACAAACAACGGAACCATGGCACTAGTCCTAGCATTAAAAGCACTAGACATCAAAGGAAAAGTGCTTGTACCCTCATTTACATTTCTATCACCAGTATCCACACTCTACTTTGTCGGAACAACACCAAAATTCGTAGATATAGACCCAAAAACATACAACATGAGTGCAGAAGACGCAGCAGAGAAGATAGACAGTGACGTAGAAGCGATACTGCCAGTTCACTTGTTCGGACAAGCCTGCGACATGACCGCAATAAGCGAGCTAGCAGAAGACCACAAGCTCAAAGTAATAGAAGATGCTTGTCAAAGCCATGGAGCCCTCTGGAAAAACAAAAAAGTCGGCTCTTTCGGAAACGCAGGATGCTTCAGCTTCTACCCAACAAAAAATATCACCACAGGCGAAGGTGGAATCATAACCACGGACGACGACGCGCTCGCAGAACAAATGCGCGCCTACCGCAACCACGGCCAAAGTCATCGCTACACATACACAAGCATTGGCTACAACTTTCGCATGACAAACATTCAAGCAGCAATAGGCATTGAACAACTTAAAAAATTAGACAAATTCATAGAAGCACGACGCAAAAATGCTGAATATTACAATCAAAATTTGAAAGTGAAAACACCTTATGTAGCTGAAAACGCGTTCCATGTTTACAACCAATACACAATAGAAACAGAAGATAGAGACACGCTCACCACTCACCTCAAAGAACAAGAAATAGGCTACGGAATTTACTATCCGGTTCCATTACACGAACAGCCAATAATAAACGATGAAAGTGAACTCCCGAACACCAACACCGCATGCAAACACGTGGTCTCAATACCAGTACATCCATCACTAACACAAGAAGACCGGGAAAAAGTAGTAGAAACAATAAACAATGTTGAAAAACCATGAAACTGATTTCAGTAGTAGGAGCCAGACCTAATTTTGTTAAAGAAGGAATAATAGCAGAAGAACTGAAAAAAACAAACATAGAACACCTGATATTACACACAGGTCAACACTACAGTCCAGAACTAACAGATAAATTCTTTCAACAACTACACATTCCAACACCAGACTATAACTTAGGCATAGGCTCAGGAACCCATGGGCATCAAACCGGAAGAATACTAGAAAAAAGCGAAGACGTCTTCATAAAAGAAAAACCAGACACAGTACTAGTCTACGGAGACACCAATTCAACCCTTTACTCAGCAAGGAAGATTATTTGTCTATAATTGATACGTCCGCAAATGTTTGTCTAGGAGGACCCCTTCCTGATGGTACATTTATTATGACTATAGATAACGTTGGCGACTGCGATGATTCTGACCCC
>JAIOSL010000036.1 GCA_021107635.1 archaeon
GGTGGTGTTTTGTCCACGAACACGCACTGTTGGTTGACATCTTCGGTGTTTCCGAGTGCGTCAACGCTGTAGTACCTGATTACGTGGCAGGACTCTTCGGGTATTGGGAATGGTTCGGTGTATGTTTTCCATGATGGTTCTGTGTATGCTGGTTCTTGTGGCATGCACTCGTCCCAGCAGTTTTCGTCAGCGACCATTTCGTAGTTGTAGTAAGTTGTTACTCCATCTACGTGACAGATGTCGCCTCCGTCAATTGCTGTTAGTTGGATTGTGCTTGCTGTGTCAATCCAGTGGACGTCGCCTTCTTCATGGAATGGTCCTAGGTATGTTTTGGTTGTTACTGGAGGTATTGAATCGACTCTGAAGGTTTCTTTGTCGATTGTTGTGTTTTCGTTGCCGAGGTGGTCCATGCAGTAGAACTCTAGTTCGTGTTCAGAGTCTTCAGTAAAGACGAACACGTATGGTCCTCCCATCATTTCTGGTGGAATTGGTAGTTCTTCTGCGATGACTTCGTCGCTTAGCAATACGGGGTTTCCAACGTATGCACAGCACCAGTCATCTTGCATGGTTCCGCCGAATTCAGTACAGTACTGTTCGGTTAGCCATGGTGTTTCTGGAACGTCGAAGGCAATTCTGTAACAAACCCATTCTTGTTCGACTGGGTGGTCTCCTTGGTCTTCGCAGTCCAGAGTTATCTCGGTAACGTGGTCTCTTACCCACCAGCAGTCTTGAGGTGGAATTGATCCGTTCTCAAGAGTACAGATAGATGAGCAACCATCGCCATTGTCTGTGTTTCCATCGTCACATTCTTCTCCAGGTTCGAGGATTTCATTACCACAAAGTACTGGAGGTGTTGGGTCATCTTCTCCGAAGCATTCTAGTGGCACAACAATCATTGCTGTGTCTAGAACAGAGTCTCCGGAATCGGCTATTCTTAATTCTACTGTTTGTCCTTGGCCGATTGTTGACAGTGTTACTGTTCCCGTTCCTTCTGTTGTTGGTCCGTATGGGATCATTACTGTCTGGGTGTATGGTGGTGTTGCGCTGGTTTCCCAGTCTCTGATTGAGACATCGATTATTCCGCCAATTCTCATCCAGTCTGTGAATGATGAACTGTAGTAGTGTGGGAATTCAGCTGATGCTGCTAGAACAATGCTAGTTCCTGCAGTTGTGTAGTCGAGGGTTACACAGTCGTATGTGTCATATCCGTCAGGGTTGTTTCCGCAACCGTTGTTACCCATTGCGGTTGTTAGGTCTGTATCTGGGTCCAGTGGGTCTCCTGATGATAGTATGAGGATGTTTCCACAACCCTCATCGATCAATGTTTGGTTTACTCCTTGTGCTAACAGGGTGTCCACAGCGTATGGTGGTAGTTGGTCTGATGGGATATATGCGCATTGGTTTGGTGCGGTTGCACCTGAGCATATTCCGTTAATTGGTTCGTCTAGTGTACCTTCATAGACATCACCAATTCTTTCTGTTGTTGGTACTTCTCCGTAGTTGCATTCTAGGTATGGGTCTCCGATGAGTTTGATTTCTTTTGGAGGGGTCATGTCTACGAAGAAACAATTGGTTTGGATTGGTTCGGTGTTGCCGAGTTTGTCCACTGCATAGTATTCTAGCATGTGGCAGGATTCACTGTCTTGTATGATTGGAGTAGTGTATTCTGTCCATTCGCTTCCATTTTCTAAAGGCATGCAGTAGCCATACAACCCTTGGTTCCAACAGTTAGAGTCATCTACTAAAGTGTTTCTGTAGTAGATTTTGTCGACTCCGACGTCACATGGTGCTTCTAAATCTGTAGAAACTAGGTTTAATTCGGTTTCTCCGTTAATCCATTCGACATTACACGTTGGCATTTGTGATGGGCCTTCTGTAACTGCAGCATCACAGAACATTTCTTTCATTTTGAAAGGTCCTGTGAAGTCCTTTGTTGTTTCTGGGTGTGAGGAATCTACTCTGTAGTAGTGAGTTTCATCTACCCAATTGCCTAGAGCGTCGTGGCATTCAATGTAGAGTTCGTGCAAAGTTTCTTGCGGGAACTTGATTGTGAATGGGAATGAATCTTCTACGTAGTAGCCTTGTGGTGGATATCTTATTTCTTCTTCGACTAGGTAGTAGTACCAGCCACAAACAACACTGTCAACAGCACATATTGGGCCGCCGTCAGGAGCGTCGACAGTGATTTCGGTTCCATCGCCGCATTCGTCGTCTTTGAGCCAGTATTCAAATTCATCGCATTCGATGCCTTCGCAAGGTATTCTAGGTAAGCCAACTGTTTCAAGGATTTCTGGAGGTGTGGTGTCGACTCTGTATACCTGTTCGTGTACTTCTTCTGCATTGTCTACGTTGTCAATGCAGTAGTACTGTAGGTAGTGCCAAGAGTCTTCATCGAATGAAAATGTTCCAGTGTATGAAATCCAGTCTCCCCAAGAACCGTTATCGACTTTGATTCTGTAGAACAAGTCTTTAACACCGCTTGGGTGTGGGTCTTGGTCTTCACAGACTAAGTCGATTGGCGTATCTTGAGTTACCCACCAGTCAAAGATTTCGTCTTCTCCCGGTAGTTTTGGGGTACCAACAGTCTTGGTGGTCACTGGAGGAGTTGCATCAACATAGAAACAATTGTAGTTCCATCCTTCTTCGTTGTCTACTCCATCAACACTCCAATATCTTAGTACGTGGCAGGATTCTTCCTCTTTGTGGAATGGACCTTCATAAATGTTCCATCCGTCGTATGGTAGCCAGCTAAGATGTTCACTGTTACAGTAAAATTCAGGGTCAGCACAAGGCTCTAAACCCCCTTCATCTTCCATAACAATGTCATTCAACCAGTAGGTGACATCAACGCCAGTGTCGTGCACTGTACCGTTTATATCAGCAATGTGGTCTGTTGCATCCAGCGTAACAAACGCTGAAAGACTGATGTATTCCACATTACCTACAGTATAATTTGGTTGAAGTGTTTTGGTTGTTATTGGAGGAGTGCAATCAACAGTTATAGGAGGTAAAGATAGATCCCAATGACCTTGACTCCAATCATATGATCTGACTTCCCAGTTGTAATTACATTGGGTTGTCAAGTGGGCTCCAAAGTCAAGGACCAAACTGTCTCCTTGCTGTAGATAATCGTTAGTACTTCTTGCTACGTAAAGACAGTAAGTCTTTTCTATATCGAACATTTCGTATAGAATCCAACCTGTTGGAGGATCATAGCAAACAAAGTCCTCATTCGGTGGTAACCCCGCTTCATCATTCCACGAGGTCGTCGAGTTATATATGCGGATACTCTCTATTTCGTGATTTCCAGGTCCTGTATTCTCAACCGTAATAGTAAAGTCTGCTGGAGTATCACAAGCAAAAGCGCTCTGTGAGAAAGTTGCTGTAGCAAACTCATTTGGTTGATTATCAAAGACTGAGTCAGCAAACGCTCCGGTTGAAAAAAGAATCAAAAAGAGCGTTGCAAATAGAGGAGCGTTTCCACTAAACAATTTTTGTATGTTTTTTGCAGTCATTGTTTTACACCTCTAAAGTTAGGGGCAAATAAAGCATAAAGTCTAGAAAAATATCTGTATAAGCTGCTTTGCAATAACCCCCCGACATGTGCATATACTTTTGATTAATGGGGTATATAATATGTTCTCTATGACAGTGGTAACAAAAGCACATTTCCGCTGCTAATGCAGTTCTTGTGCAAGTTTAGAAGGAAAGTGGAGAGCGTTTTACACGTGCTCTCCGTTACATATAGTATATAGTACTATGGGTTAATGGTTAGTTTTCCGAATCGGCCGGATGACAGTTGTTTGTCTCCTTGGAATTCACTGACCCAACCGTTTTCGATTAGGATTTTGTCTCCTTTTTTGACTTTGTCGACATCGTCGTTCCAGAGAGTGAGTTTGACTTCGCCTGTGTCATCTTCGACTGTGGCGGATGTGACTAGGCCGGAACCTCTTGCGTTAGACCATGTGCGTGATTCTTCTACGTTGACTACTTCTACTTCTATAGAATCAACTGCTTTTTTTGCTTCTAGTTCTTTAACTTTCATTGTAGGACACCTTTCAAGGTTTCAAATTTTCGACGAGGATGTTTTTATTCCTTTTGGTATGTTACCAGAGAAAGTCTTCAATATCTGTTATATTTTTTTGAGATGACATCATAAAAAGACGCGTTTTTGTTGTAATCAGTCAACTTCCCATAGTTTTTAATACTTTTCTTGTGTTAGTAATGTTATGATTCTTGAGGAAGTCATGACTAAAAATCCGATTACTGTGGAAGCAGATGATCACATTTTGGATGCTGTGAAAGTTTTAAGAGAGAATAAAATCAATGGTGTGCCAGTAATGAAAGATGGTAAGTTTGTTGGTTTGTTAACGAATGAAGAACTTTTGGATTTCATGGAAGTTCATGAATTTGGCAGACAACTGTTACTGCCGGCTCCTTTAGATGTTATGGAAGCAGTAATTAATTATCAGGCAGAGTTGACTGAAGTTGAAAAAGAATTTGAAAGAATGAAAAATAGCAAAGTCAAAGATGTAATGGAACAAAATCCAATCACAGCAGAGGGCGACATGCATGTGAGTGAAGCTGCTGATGTAATGACAGAAAACCATATTACTCATTTGCCGGTAATCAAAAATGACAAACTAGTAGGTCTTGTAACGCGCAGTGATTTGCTCAAAAGCCTGATTTAAGCATAAAACACTGGAAGTCCAAGCAAGTAGGAAGCAATTGTCATTGCTGCACAAGCAGCTATTGGGATGGTCAAGTTATCATTGAACCTGCGCAAATAAGCTTCTATGAGCATTCCAAATCCAGCACCGATAAAGCCGACTATCACTGATTCTCCAAGAGGAAAAATTGTCATTAAGGGTAGTGGAGCTGCTATTGCTGATAGGATGAATCCTAGTCCGCTTCCTGCCCAAGATTTTGTTTCAGTTTTCGGTAAGAGTCTGCGCCCTATCTTGCGTCCTATTCCCGTACATACTGAATCACCAATTGCTAGCACGAGCATGGAAGCAATTATCAAGACTTGGTTTACATGAAAAACATAGTAAAACACGCCATAGGTAATTAGAACTCCAAAAAAGTACCAGGTCACACCTTTACCAGGAGCATCATTTTCTCGTTCTGTGTGTCGAACAATCCAATAGAACAAGGGTACTTTCCTGCCGTCTGAAATTTCTAGCGAGATTAAAAGAGTTAAAGCTGCACCTCCAAGAAGAAACATGAATCCTTGGTCTGGTCCTCTCAATGGATCGTTTTGAGCTAATAGAAATAGGATTATAGCAAAACAAAGTCCAGAACATAGGTGAATCATTTGTCTTTTAGTCTCTAAATCCCAGAAGACCATAGCGTTGGAATAGGAGGGAAGTGGTTAAAAATAGGGTAGGTTTTAGATTAGTTTTAAATACGTGCAAAACTTCAAAATAGCGCAAAGGGCGTATAGCTTAGCCAGGTCAGAGCGCAGGTCTTATAAGGCCCGTTCTGGTATACTTCAGCAAGGGCTGGAGACAACCTGAGGCCGAGGGTTCGAATATGGGTATACTAATAATTTCCCAGAAGGTTCCGTTTTGAACTTGAAATTCCCTCTACGCCCATCCACTAATCAAAAAATGCTATTCTTTGTTTAGCTGAGTTTCTTTTCACAGAGTACTAGAGCATGATCTTTGTGGTATGGCTCTAGACGCACCACTTGTCTGACGTAAAATCCGTCTGAAACGCTTTCTAGTTGTTCTGTGATTATTGTTTCTGGATTTCTTGCTGAGTCTATTGATCTGCTTTTGATGCATAGCACGGAGTAATCTCCTGGTTCAAGCAGAGAAGAATTTTTGAGTAGAATTTTAGATTGGTTTGGTTGCGCGACGTCTTGGTATATTGAATTGGTTTCGTATGCGTATCGTGAGTATTCTCCTGGTCTGTTTGCATTGGCTAGGATGGGTGCCATGTTTTTGCGTCGTTCGCAGAGGGGCACGAGTTCTTCCATTGCTTTTTGTGAGATGTCTATGCATAGTACAAATCCTTTTTCTGCGATGTCGCTTAGGTGTGAAGCAGTGGTGCCTTGCGCGGCTCCTAGGTATAATACTTTTGAGTGTTTGTCGAATGGGAATTTTTTGAGGCCGTTGATGAGTGCTGCTGCAAGTTTGGAGCGATGAGGATCCCATTCTCGTAGTTCTCCCCATTTGGAAAGGAGTAGTTTTTCTCCGTGAACTCTGTTACCGGGAACCATGTTCTTTGTGTAGAGATTTTTTCCATCAAAGAAGACGTTATCTGCGATGCGCCTCATGTCTTTCTTTTAGAATCATCTCATTAATAAGGTTTATAGAAGGGTTGCGTTCAATCCTTGTTTTTGTTTTTTTCAAGTGTTTTGTGGAGTGCAATCAATCTTTGTTTTTCGAATCTTAGGCCTATGAATCCGGCTATAGCCAGCATTATTCCGCCGATTGTGCCAAAGGTAATGCTTTTGATTAGGTTGAATGGTTTTGGTTGAATAGAATATGCTGCATCTTGTATTATGAATAAACAGCCGAGAATAAAACCAAAGATGAAGAGAGATAGTATCAGTAAGTTATCAGAGCGTATTTTCTTTGTTAGTGTTTTCCAGTTCATTTTTTTGACTTCCGTATTTCTTCGATTCGTTTGTTTAAGTCTTGTTTTAGCAGGGCACTGATATCTTTTCCTTCAAAAAAGTCTTCTCTTGCTGCTATAGCGAGCTTGGCTGCTAGTGCTCTGGCCATTTTTCCGCGTTGTTTGCGTGGTGACTGGATGACGTAAGGAGAGTGATAGATTATGCCGTGTTTTGGTGGTGGAGTGCCTTTCCTTAGGTGTGCAAACAGTGCTTTTTCTGCACCGAGCACTTGGATGGTACCTGCTGGCTTTTCTGCTAGTTTTTCAAGTGAGCCGGTTCGTGCAATTAGGCGTGCTGCAAGCATCCCTCCTGCAAGCGCGCAGAGGTTTGGTGCTATTTCGTTCATTCTGGTTTCTACGTATTTTGTTAGTTCGTCTCGTTCTTGTTTTACGTGCAGTCCGAGCTCTGCCATTTTTGTTATTCGTTCCAAATCTTTGTCTTGTAGGTCTGCTCCCATTGAGTTTGTGGCTTTTAATGCTATTTTTTTGGCTTGTTTTTCTCCTATGAATGGAGCTAGGTTTTCTGTAATCATTGCTTCTTTGGATTTCATTTCTTTGATTATTATTAGGTATGCGGATGGTTCTTTCACTAGTTTTTCTAGTTCAGGATAGTGATATGCATACCAGTTACGAGTGCGTTCGACTATTAGGTTGAAAACGTCATCTAGTTCACTTATGGCTTGTACTGCTTCTATGACCAGTTTGTCTTCACGCGACTTTTCTTGTTTGACATCTCCTGTGATTTTGTTGAGTGCTTGTTCTCGGATTTTTTTAAAGTTGTTCATTTTTTCTTCCCCTTTATGTGGATTAGTGTGCTTGCAAGAGTGTATAAGTATGCTAGGTGTAGCCATGTGATTAGCGGAGCAAGTATTAGCCAGTAGTTTGTGAGTATTTCTTTTGGGATGTGATTGGTTAATATTGTAACCCATCCACCTAGCAGAACAAAAATAATTGTTTGAACTGATACTGTTTGGCAGGTGAGTGGTGAAGTGATGATACAGTAATGGCTTGCTAGGTTTCCTACAAGGTATAGTATGAAGACTATTATGATTTTGTTCCATTCTGGTTTGAAGAGTTGTTTCCAGTTCATTGTTGTTATTATTTGCGGGTAAAATTTAAATAGGTTCCTTTCAGTGAATGTAATTGGAGTATTAGTCCTCAAAATCGGTGTATTTTCCAAGCCGGAATCCCATTTCGGGGTATGGATTGGTTATAACTGAGCTGATGTTTTCTAGGTGTGAACTGATTCTTCTTGAGTAGGCAGCTATTTTTGAGCATATAACTGCTTTTTTAGCGTTCATTCGAGGATTTTTGTTTATTTTGTCTATTATTTCCATGCGAATGACTTTTACTTCTTCGTTGAGCACATCACTTTTTTTGGCAAGTTTTTCGTCTTCGTTTTCTATTGCATCATGAACAACTGCAAATTGTTTGGAGATGATTTCTTGCATTTTGCCGGTGATTTCGCACAGTTCACATTCGCCTTCGCATTGAACTTTGTATAAGGTTCTGAGCTCGGCAATGTCTTTACAGTAGTCTCCGATGCGTTCGTATTCGTTTGCAATGGCAGTTATTTCGAGTGCAGCATTGAGGTCGGGTGCATCGTTTGACGAGAGGTATTCCATTACTTTGAGTCGTATGCTTACTAGTTTTTTGTTGACTTCTTTGTCTTCTTTTTTCACGTCTTCTAGAGAACATTTGCCTTGGAAACAATCAAAAGATGAATGGAACATTGCTTCTACTTCGTGGTGCATTTCGTTGCATTCTCTATAAGCTTCTTTGATTAACTTGCTTTTCGTGAAAGCGTCGATTATTCCTTTGAACACCATGTTTAGCCACCTAAGTATGGAATTATGTATTTAGTTAAGATAATGTAAGCAATTGGGATAATATAAAAGACTATCACTACGAACGCAACAGCATAGATTGTTTTTATTGAACCGATTTTTCCGAAGGTTCTTGCCAGGGTTAAGGGGATTTTTCGTATTGGATAGATTAAACAAACAGCAGCTATGTTGAAGAGTGAATGTACACATGCTATTTGTAAGCCTGAAATGGCTGCGTCTTTTCCTCCAGCTATAGTACCACCCAAGCCAGCCAGTAAGGATGTTATGGTCGTGCCAATGTTAGCTCCCATCATGTATGGCAAGACTTGTTCTAGTGAGAGCATGCCAGCTCCAATGAACGGAACGATTAATGAAGTGGTAACAGAACTAGATTGGATTATTGCAGTTAAGACAAGACCTGCAGCGAATGCAGTAGTTGAATTTCGGAAAATGTATTTGCTTACTACGTTTTCTTCTGTGTTAAGAGCTAATTTTCGCATAATTTGAACTATTGATCGTAGAGAGAGTACCAACACAATTAGTGCAAGAACTAGCAATGCTATTCCACGAGTGAGGTCATCTCCAAGAAAAACAGACGAGTCTGTGATTAGGGTTACTGCCGGTTTGATTATTAATTTTAAAGGAGATATAAATGTGAATCCTCCAGCACCCTCAAAAGATTCTGCCATGAAACGAGAAGCGTGCTGAAGTGGATGAAAAAGTAGTTCTAATGGAAACAAGATGAGTACTGCAATTAAATTAAAGAAATCATGAAGGGTTGCACCTCCAAGCGCTTTTTCGAATTCTTTTTTTCTGACTACGTGTCCGAAAGAGACCAGAGTGTTGGTGACAGTGGTGCCAATGTTTGCTCCCATTACAATGGGAATGGCATTTATCATGAATGCGGGATTGACAGAGACTATGCTTACTACAATGCAGGTTGTGGCGGAAGAGGATTGTATTATGCTTGTAGCAAGAATTCCGACAAATAATGCGGTTAATGGATCACTAGTGGATTCTATCATGCCTTGAACTATGTCTGAGCCGAGGAGTTTCATGCTGGCAGACATTAGGTTGATACTGAGAAGGAAAAAATAGACAGAGGCAATGAATAACACTAGGTTCTTTAAAGTTGCCCCCATAGACATGGAGTTGCACTTGTATGTTAACTAATATTTAATTCTCGGGGTTCACTCAAGATGTTTTTGCAGTTTCAGAATTTCCCAATACAGGTCAAGAGGATGGATGCTTTCTTTGACAAGTTTTTTGATTTGTTTTTTTATGAATGGTTTCTTATTTTCAGGAGTTTTCGAAAGAACATGTTCTCCTGCGAGAAGAACCGCATTAGCTTTTGCCAGTTCTGAACAAGCTTTAATTTTGATTTTTTTCGAGTTTGGAGTTTGGTGTGCTTGAAGGAATTCCGCGAGCATTTCTTTTTCTGTTTTTTCGCCGAGCAACACGTTAATGGCTTTGGCTTTTCTTGCCATGGCTGCTGTTTCCAAGGGATATTTACCTGCTTTGTCAACTATATCTGAGTGAGCTCCTTTGTGTTTCATGTATTCAGTGGCTTGCTCGCTTTCGTTGTTTAATTGTTTTTTTAGTGTTTTCAAGTGTTTTGTTATTCCGCCTGGAATCTTGGATTTTTTCATGGTTACTTTTGGGTTTGCGAGCATACTGAGTTCGAATCGGCTTTTGTTGAATACTCTTTCAGTTGGCTTATCCCCACCAAGGTGTTCTGGTATGTCAGCGTTTTGTTCTCCTGTGAAATATGAATAAGGAGCTAACACATGTAAGAGGCCGGTTGTAGTAGCTAACTGCTGAGAATGAATGGTTTCGTGAGCTCCTGTTTTCAAGTGAAAAGAATCAACTCTGAACGGAGTTACCAGTTTGACCATTGATGTTCCCAAACCATAAAATCCACTAAAATCTGATGCATCGTTTGGATTTTTCTTGAACTTTCTTTCTATGAATCCTTTTCCTTCTTCCCATACTTTTTCATGCAGTTTAGGACTTATGCCAAGAACAGGCTCTTTGACTTTGATTCCTAAAGGCTCACAGAAGGTTTTAACTGGCTCTGTCATATCTGCGATAAAATGGCCTTGCTTCCAGGATTTTTTTTCTCTTTCTCCGTACTTGCCGAAGTTGAAGCGAGTAATTTGGCTTTCTGGGACTTTGAGTTTCTTGGCTAGTTTTGTGATTACTTTGTTTTTCTTTGCTTCCATTGTCTTCCTGAGTGGCATGCAAGTATATTACGATTTAGGGTTTATTTAATTTTGCTTGTAAAGTTAGGATTTCCCAGTATAGGTCTAAAGGTTTTTCTTGTTTTTTGATTAATTGAATTATTTTTTGTTTTAGTAAAGGCCTGTTCTGAGTGTGTGCTTTTTTGAGTATGTGTTCTCCTGCGAGAAGCACTGCATTTGCTCTGCCTAGTTCTTTGTATGCTTGTTTTTGCCCGTTAACTTTCAAGTATTTTTTCAGAAAATTCTTTTCTGTTTTTTCTCCGAGTAGTTCTTTGATTTTTTTGGTTTTGCGTGTCATTGCTGATAGTTCTATAGAAGGAATTGGCTTTCGTCCTGTTTTTTGTTGGAAGTAAATCATCGCAGTTTCTTGTTCTTTTTCAAGTTCTTTTTTTAGTCTGGTAAGACTTATCTTATGTTTCAGGGCGTGTTTTGGGGTTGTGAACATGGAAAGTTGAAAGAATTTTTTTGTGATTGGATCTTGGAAGTGCTCTTCGCCTGTTAGTGAATTAGCTATAAGTGCTTTGGCTTCTGACTTGTTTTTATCTATTCTTGGAAGAAATTGATTTGAATGGATGGTTTCATGCGCGCCTGTCACAAAATGTTTTGGTTTTAATTTTGAGAAAGAAATTGTTGATACAACGGATATACCATCCATATAAAATCCGTAGAGAGGAGGTTTCTCTTTGCTCAGTCTGTTAACAATTCCTGAGTTCCACACTCTAACATAGAATGCCAAGTCTAACGCAAAGACTGGTTCTTTGACTTTAATACCGAGTGGTTCGCAGAATGTTTTGACTGGATTAGTTATGTCTACTGCAAAATGTCCTTTAGGTTCTAAAGAACTGCTTTCTCCGAATTTGCCTAAACTTCGAGCAGTAATTGTTTTGTGTTCCAGGCCTGCTCGTTTTACGAGTTTCCTGAATGCTTTTGATTTTGGCATATTAAAAAATAGGAAGCGCAAGTATTTAAATCAGGAATTGTTTAGTTTAGGCGAGGTGTGCGCATGACAGCCAAGCATGCAGAAGAACTTAATCGAATTCTCTTACAGAGAGCAATAATATATCCTGACAGTGAATTACACGGAAAAATCGCTGGATTTTATGATTATGGGAGCGTAGGCTCTGAGATTAAAAGAAGGTGGCAAGACTACTGGCGCGCATACTTTTTGAACATGCGTGACAACTTTTATGAAATTGAGTCCACGCAGATCATGCCGGAAAAAGTTTTCAAAGGAAGTGGCCACTTAGATCACTTTTTTGATCCTGTTGCAGAATGTAGTAAGTGTGGAGAAAGAGTTAGAGCAGATCATATTCTTGAAGAGATGCTTCATGAAACGTTTGAGGGAGTTAATGCTAAAGAACTAAGCGATTTAATCAAAAAGAACAAGATTCGTTGTCCGAAATGTAAAGGCGAATTCAAGGAAATAGAAACGTTTACTTTAATGTTTCCTGTTCAAATCGGCGCGGGTGAAGACATTGTTACGGGTTATTTAAGACCTGAAACTGCACAAGGACCGTATGCTGCATTCAAGCGTGAGTTTAGAGCTAACCGCCAGAAATTGCCGTTGGGTTTAGCAGTGGTCGGACGAGCTTATCGAAACGAAATTAGTCCTAGGCAAGGCGTACTAAGGACACGAGAGTTTTCTCAAGCTGAACTGCAAATCTTTTTTGATCCAGACAATCTACCAGAAGTTGATCTTAAGCGAGTTAAAGACACTAAAATGAACGTGTTGCTTGCAGGAAAGAAGAAACCAGTATGTCTGACTGCTAAACAGGCAGTAACCAAACTAAAAATGGAAGACTTTTTTCTGTTTTTCCTCGCGAAGACATGTCAGTTCATGCAAATCATGGGATTTACTGAAAAGAATTTCAGGCTCAGACAATTAGATGACAAGGAAAAAGCATTCTATAACAAATATCATATTGATTTAGAGTGTTATTCACCAAGCTTGGACAAATGGATTGAAGTAGCTGGATTTCATTATAGGACAGATCATGATTTAAAAGGACATCAAAAAGTAACTGGCGAAAAGATGGAAGTGTCCTATGGAGATGGCAAGAAATGTTTGCCGCATGTACTTGAACTTTCGTTTGGAGTGGATCGTAATGTTTATCTGATTTTAGATAATGCTTTAACTTTTGATGAATCGAACAAACGTACCTATCTAAAGCTGCCTCAGCAGGTGGTTCCGTTTGATGTTGGAGTGTATCCTTTAGTCAAAAAAGAAGGTTTGCCGAAAAAAGCTAGGGAAGCATTCAATGCTTTAGGCATGGTTGGATTCAAAGTGTTTTATGACGAAACCGGAAGTATTGGAAAACGTTATTCTAGAGGAGATGAGATTGGCGTGCCTTTTGGAGTAACAGTAGATTTTGATACTCTAGAAGACAACACTGTCACTGTCAGAGAACGTGATTCAACAAAACAAGAAAGGGTTTTGATAGAAGAACTCAGCAACAAAATATGGGAAATGAAAGGCTAGCATTTTTGACTAATACTTTTTTAAACTCCAAATGCATTGAGAAACATATGGACGAGCGCTTGCCAAGTGAACAAAAAAGAATGACTCGCGAAGAATTCATTGAATTAGTTGAAGCAAAAGCAGAAGCTTCAGCACAAAACGCAAGACATTCAGATGGCAACTTGCTAACCGAAGACGAAAAGAAGAATTTTAAATTCCTGTACAGAAAACGAGCAGAAGTATTTTGGAATGAAAACGGAGCTCCACCAAAAGGCGCGCCTATAGACTTAATTTTTGAACCACAAGAAGGGAAAAAAGCAAAGATTGGATTGCGTGTTGAAGATTCTGAACCACCACAAGAGATGCAAGGAGTCAAAACCCCTGATCTAATGTTCTTGATACTTTTGATTAGTTTTATAGCTTTATTGACTTTTGCAGCATTGATGTATGTATTTTTCGTTTATCTTAAGTAGAATCGATAAACAGACAAACAACTTTTTATCAGAACGACAAAAAGTATTAACAAAATTAAAGTTATGTGACTAAAAAATAATGAAACCGTATCAAATCACAAACAAAAAGATACAAAAGAACTTGCAAGTAGTACATAAAGCTTATAAACAAAGAGATGTGCAATCTCTTTTGGGACAGACCTCGTGTGCTGGGAAAGTCTTTAAAAGGCTTTCATAATTCTGCATCAACTTTGCCTCGTTGATTCGTGGAGGGCTGTCCCAATCCCAACAAAAAAGTTTTTTAAAGAGAACGTTCATAAAAACATGGGGCAGTTAATTAGTTGCTGGGTAACCCTGCATCTCCTGTGTGAACGAACTTCACCTCGTAAACACTCAACAGAACTGCCCTTTCATTCTATTTTTGAATCCATAACTATTATAAGCCGTGCACGACTGAAACAGGATTAAACATGATAAGTGAGATAACCATTGGCAATATGAAAACAGAAGCACCTGAAAACACGTTAGTATTAGACTTAGGCAAAAAAAGTATTGAAAGAAAAGAATGGAAACAACGAGACAGGTACACTCGAAACAAAGGATTAATTGGATTGGTTTTACTTAGTATTGCTTTAGTGATCGTATATGTTATGGCATTTACAATACCACAAGGCAAACCACTCATCTATTTGATTCCAATAGTTATTCTAGGCGGCATAATCTATGAAATTCGGTTGTTCCTGAAATTCAATGAACGTAAAGAAGAAAGGAAAACGCTTAAAACGTGGTTACTTCTGGCAAAAAAATATGGTGGAAGCATTTATCGAGTGTATATGGGAGATGACTCAAAAGACTTTTTTTCAGGAAGAAAAAGCAACTACTTTATTTTCTTTCCTTTACCACACCAGCTTCCAAAAAATGAGTATAACACTAAATTATACTTAAATTCGTTACTAGTGACCAAACACAGAAAAGAAGCCAAACTAAGAGGCACTCAAATTGAAATAGTAAAAGAAAAAGAGATATGGACTCTGTTCAGAACTAAAAAAGTAGAAGACACTCAAGACATTAAGATTGGAGATCCAGAATTTGATTCACAGTATGTAATACGTTCGAACCAAAAAGAAAACTGTAAACGCTTTTTAGACTCTTCAATAAGAGACTTAATCCAACAATTAGTGAAAGGCAAGTTTGGGCTAAAAATATCGGATGAAGGCGTGTGCAAATACATAGAACTTCGAGAAAAAGGAGTTAAACCAAAAGAAATGGACCAGATGATAGAAAAGCTTTACAAAATAACAAGAAGACTGGACAGAAAAAAACGAGTAACACTCAAGTGAATACATGCAATATAAAACACCACAACAAATGCGCGACTGGGAACATGGCAAAGACAAGCTTGCACTAATGGAAAAGGCAGGGAAAACAATCGCAGAAACATTAAAAGAGAAAAAATTAGTGTTTGTTTGTGGACCTGGTAATAATGGAGGAGATGGATTCACTGCTGCAAGGCTACTGAACACTAAAGTTTACGCTCCTTTTGAAAGTAAAACAACGGAAGCTAAAATAAATCGAGCAAAACTTAAGCCGGATCAATTTGTTGATTCAATGCACGACTTTGAGTGCATAGTTGATTGTTTGTTAGGCATAGGCATTAAAGGCGAGCTGCGCGAACCGATAAAATCATTGGTTGAAGAGATTAATGAACTGCATGCACACGGTGTGTATGTAGTAAGCGTGGATGTGCCCACAGGGCTTGGCACGACTATAGAAGTACAATCAGATTTGACTATTTGCTTGCAGTTTCCAAAAGAGGGCATGCAAGGCAAAAAATTTATTGTGAAAACTATTGACTAAGCAAAAAGTTTAAATTCACTAGTTCTTTAAGCAGAATGCATGAAAAAGCTTTTGGGCTGGAAGCTAAAGCTAGCTCTTCTTTTAGGGAAAAATTAAAATCCAATGATAGCTTTTTAACCATTAAGTACTAGCAAGTATGTGTATGCCTAAAATGAAGACGAACAGGGAAAAAGTCTTTCATCATCTTAAAGTACTGGAAAGAAAAAAACCGGGATGGCATGGAACTGCTCTCCTTAGAAAAGTGATGGAAGAATCTAGTGGAGGACACCGGATTTCATTTGCCAGAGAAAATGTAGGACCAACCAAAGACTGTCATCACACGATGATTTATTTCAAAGCAAGAAAGATAGGATTTCTTGAAAGAATTCCTCCTGAAGGCATTTACTTAAGACTCGTGAAAAAACCAGAAGAGATTAATCTAAAAGAGACAGGAACACAACTCAAAAAAAGAGTTACTCTGAAAGGCTGGAGAGACATAAAAGTTCATCTTGTAGGCTATCACTCAAAAACAAAGGAACTAATACACAAAGAAATTAAACTTATTTAACTGTAAATTTTATTTATTAAGTTTGACCGGTTAATCTTCTTCATCCGCTAAACGAATCCTGCGCTTCTTACCATTTTTGAACCCATTAGTACGAAAAGCTTTAGTTGCTTTGCTTGTGACTTTACTCGTAGCTTTTCCGAGCTTGATACTTTCTTCTATTATGAGAGTTCTGCCTTCAGCTAACACAGAAATACAATAGAATGCAATTCCTAATGCTGAAAAAGTGAAAAATACTGTGAACAGCTTGCCTAATTCTGATTTAGGAGCTAAGTCTCCATAACCAATGGTAGTAAGTGTAACTCCAGTAAAATAGAAGGAATCAACATAACTCCATTTTTCGAGTTCGTGAAAAGAAAAAGTTCCAGCAGTTAAAAGCACTGCTAGACTGAATACAGCAAAGCTTATACGTGTACGTCTAGAGTCCATTTCCTACCAAGTTCCCAAAAATAATTACTCAGAACAAGTATAAAAATCTAGCTTATTTCAAGCATCCGATCTAAAGCTTCTTTAGCTTTGACCCTTGTCTGCTCGTCTAAAGTTATTTCAAACTGGTCTTTTTCTAAAGCAGTTAAAACTCGTTCAAGACTGTTAATTTTCATTCCAATGCAGGATCCTGCCACACAATAGAATCGCTTGTCAGGCACTTCACGTTTCAAACGGTTTACCATGCCATCCTCTGTAGCAATGATAAATTCGTCTGCGGATGAGTCTCTTGCATAGGTTATCATGCCGCCAGTGCCACAGACTTTGTCTGCTAGCTCAAGCACTGTTCTAGTACATTCTGGATGTGCGACTACTTTGGCTTGCGGATGCAATGCTTTTGCTTTCTTTAGTTTTTTCCCGCTGATTATTGCATGAGTTCTGCAATAGCCATTCCATAAAATCATTTTTTTGCCTGTTTGCTGTTCAACCCAAGCTCCAAGGTTAGAGTCTGGAACAAAGATTACTTCTTGGTCCAGCGAGCGCACTACTGTTTCAGCATTGGCAGACGTGCAACAGATTGTGCTTTCTGCTTTGACTTCTGCGGATGTGTTAATATAGGATACAACTGCTGCATCTGGATGTTCTTTCTTTTTTTGTTTTAGGTTGCGTGATGAGGCCATTGCTGCCATTGGACATTTTGCAGAGATTACTGGCAGTAGAACTTTTTTTTCGGGGTTAAGAATTTTAGCTGATTCTGCCATAAAATCTACGCCACAAAAAACAATAGTGTCTGCTTTTGTTCTTGTTGCTGCTTTAGCAAGTTCAAGCGAGTCTCCAAGCAGGTCTGCTACTTCATAGATTTCTTGGCGTTGATAGTTGTGAACAAGCACTATCGCGTTTTTTTCTTGTTTTAATGCTTGAATTTGTTCAACTAAATCCATGTGTTGTATTTCTCAAACCTTCAATAAAAATGTGGGGTTTGAGGCCATCCTGGCAAAAGTTTTTAATCCTGAGATGATTTAGTGTCTTGTAATGAAACTCCCAGTAAAGAACAAGTTTTTGCCTGTTGTGGCATTGTTGCTTATTTTCTTAGCTTTGGGAGTAATCTTTGCTGCAGAGCATTTTAGAGTCCGCGAGTGCCATGGGAGGAGCAGTATGTCACCGGACAGATCTGTCTGTGCTGCTTCTCGAATCGAGTTGAAGAATTACGTTGAACGATACCAGAACGCTGCTCATGCGGACGGCAAGCTTACCATAGAATATTTTGAAAAGAACAATGTTGGTAATAAGATGGTCTGTTATCAAGGCCCTTCTCTTGGAGATGCTATAGTTACGAGCTGTGTGATTGGAGTCAGTGAAGACAAGGAAAACATGATAATCATTGAGACGGATGGGGGAAACTGTTCCATAAGAGATAAGATTTCCCAAGAACCCAGTGTTTTTGAAGGAGAGCCGTTTGAGCTAAATTCTCGGCTTGCATGGATTTGGCTTGGGCCATTGCCGCTTGTGATTGCTTTGCTATTGCTCTTAGGATATATTGTGGTGAATAGGGGTAACAGGAAGAAAATGGCTTTGATTGAGTCTATAGCACTTGTAGTAGTTTTCTTGGTTTCTGTTTACCTGTTCTTTCAGCATGGAATTTTATCAAGTACGTATCCTGGTTGCTTTTACCCGCCTAACGAGACAATGTATGGCTTGTTGGGAGGCCTTACCGGACTTTTTGCTCTCTTGGCTTTGGTTTTGCGTAGAAGTGAGTGCGAGCTAGAGTGGCTGGAGAAAAGATGGTGGTTGACTGGATTATAGCTGAGCTTTTTCGGTTTAGTAGTTTCCTTGTTCGCGTCGATTGCTCTGTTGCTTTTCTATGCACTCATACGGTTTATTATCCCAGTTTTAGACCTTAGAGGAGATGAAGCCGTTATCTTGTTGCTTTCACTGGCGTTCGTTGCCAGTTTTTTCGTCCTGTACTTGATAACAAGGTCTTGGGGCTGGAAAAGAAGAACTTCTTTGAAAACTGTTGCAGTTTCTGTGGGTATGATGATTGCTGTGACTGCATTGTTTTTTGCATGGGCACTATTTTTGAGATGAGCTAGTTAGTGTTTCAGGATATACGCAGTTATGTGCCAAGTTGAATATCTTTAATATTATCCCCAATCAAAAGCCTCGTCATCATCGTCTGCTTTTTCTTTCTTTTTTGGTTTGGCTTTCCAGGAATCCTTTTTGTTAAAGTCTGACCACATGTCATCGTCTTCTTTCTCTTTTGCAACCTCAACAGAAGCTTTCTCTTTCATTTCAGGGATTTTTTCTTCTTCTTTCTTTTTAGCGGGTTCTTCGTCCCATGAAAAATCATCAAGGTCTTTATCCTCTTTGGATTCTTCTGGCTTTGTTTCAACAGGCTTTGTTTTCAGAGGTTCTATGGGTGTTGCTGGTTCGATAGGAGTTACTTGTTTGGCTGGTGTTGTTTCTTTTGGGAAGATAGGTTTGATTTCATGTGAATCTTTCACAAATTCAGAAATGTCTATTGCCATTTGCGCGACTTTGACTGCATCTTCTGCGATTAGGACTATGACAGGTTCTTTTCCTTCCCCGCCTGTTTCTATGGAGATATCTGGAACTTTGTCATATGCTTTTTCTACCATTTGGTCTGCTATCCAGAACATGGAGGAATTTTCTTCGTTTTTTATTTCTTCTGGTTCTTTGCTTCTGTCAATTTTCACTGCTGTCAAACTTTTGACGTTACAGTAGTCACTGATGAATTGCTCTATCTGCTTATTGTATTTGATGTCCATGGCTGCACGTTTGTTTGGATCAGTTTTTATGAGTGCGATTAGTCTACGCGCGATGTGATTTGATGCACCGAATGCAGGGTAGCCAGCGGCTTTAGCTTGTTCGTCTATGATGGTTATTCTTCCTTGGATTGCTGCTACTTTTTTTGGTGTGATTGCGTGAGGTAGTGCGTATGCAATGTTTGTTCTTACTTCTGGAATGACTTTCCAGAAAGTAGGGCTTTTTTCGAGCATGCGTACTGCGCGTACTAAATTTCCTAAAACTTGATCTTCTTCTGACATTGGTTAAGAATAACGTTGTTTTGTTTTTAAAGCTTTTTGCTTTTGGGGTATGCTTGCGCTAGTTGAACATATCTGGTGTTCATTAATAGTTAGTAGTTACGCAAGTGGACAATCAGGATCTCCACCATAATGCTCTCCTGGATTGGTTGGTGTTGCATAACATGTTGCAGGACAGCAGCCATCGCTAGGTCCACAATCAAGATAATCTGCTTGACAGTTTCCGTCAACACATCTTTCATTGTAAGAACAAGGATTATCATCTTCGCAATCTGCGTCGTTATCACATGGGTCTATGAATGGACAATCTGCATCGTTTTCATATGTGCATCCAGTTGGACAACACATGTCACCTTCTATACACTGAGTTATTTGAGTGTATTCACAGGTCCCATCCGAACAAAGATCAATAGTACAATCAATGCTATCATCGCATTCGAAACTGTTAATGCATGCTTTTCCAGTACAATCTGGATCATAGTTACTTCCTTGTTCGCTACTACATCCGAAAGGACAACAGGTATCAGAAGCTCCGCAAGAAACTATTGGCAAGTGAGTGCATGAAGGTGGAATGCCAGAACAAGTATCCATAGTACAAGCAAATCCATCATTGCAATCAGATGCTGTTTTGCATTCACCACAATCAGCATCATTATCTTTGTTACAAGTATCAGGACAGCAGCCATCTTGACTGCTACTATCACAAGATGTTATAGGTGTACGTACACATTCCCCGCTAACACATGCATCAGCTGTGCATACAATTCCATCAAAGCAATCTTTGTCGATATTGCAGGAGGTTGCTAGTTCAGAACAATCAGGATCATTTGAAGCACCACAGTTTGAAGGACAACACCCATCTCCACCCACACAAGCAGTTTCTGGAGAATACCTGCAAAAACCAAGGGTGCAAGAAACAGTTATGCAAGAGCCTGTAGGAGGACAATCATCGTCTGTAGTGCAGTCATTTCCGCCTTGACCACAATCGCCATCATTGTTTTCTTTACATCCAACAGGACAACATCCGTCACCAGTTTTACATTGATTGATTATGGTATAATCACAATCTCCATCAATACAAGCACCTAGTACACAAGGATGGTCTTTATAACAGTCAGAGTTACTTTCGCATTCAGGCTTGCTGGAAGAGTCAGTGCATGAAATTCTTGTTTTTGGTTTGTTTGAGATAGAACCACATTTGTTTGAATCAGTGCATTCTCTAGTCTGAAAACTGTTAGTGCAGGGAGTCAAAAAACCACAATCCCATTATTCAACACAAACAGAAACAGAATCTTTAACAATTGCTAACTGCAAAACTGCTTTTTTACCGGCACTTAAAGAAACCTCCTTTTGTTTCTCAGAATAACAAGAAACAGAAGCATTAACAGAATACTCTCCTCGCTTCAAATTAACAGATACATCTCCATCAGTAGAAGTGTACTGTTGACCTAACAGGTTATTTTGAGAATCATATATTTTTACAGTAACACCAGCAAGAGGACGAGAAGAAGCGTGATCTAAAACAGTAATCTCTAAACTCTCTTGAACACCCACTGGCTGTAAAAAGATAATCATTGTTGCAATAATTATTATTAAAGCAAACATTACTGCTAAAATCTTTCCAATCATGCTTAAAACCTCGTTTCTTACAAAAAACAATTAAGCGCAAGTAACTTATATCTCTTTTGGTTAGATTAAAATTAGTATAACGTCATGTCCGGGTGAAAATAAAATGCAAAAAAGTGTCTTCGCTATAATCCTTTTCGTTCTATTTTTCGCAACAGTGAATGCTACAGTAGAATATTGGCAGCAATCACCAGAAGCTAGTATTAGATTAGGAACCAAAGAACAAAGAGTTTCTCTTGCTTATGTGTATACTGACAAGCTAGAATTAACAAGCAAGCATTACATGCTAGTAGTTCATGACACCAATCCAGGCATAGAAAATCCAACTCTTAGAGTATATGAATGGAACAACATGGCAAACCAATGGTTCAAAACAACAAACCTATTTTTAGAAAATGTGGTCCCTCCGTTATGTGACACCCCGAAAATTGATGTAGAATGTAACTTTAACTCTACGGGCATACAAGGACTCTGCTGGATGGTTGTAGGATGTAAGGATGGGACAATAGACTCGTATCGCTGGAATAGACTAGGAAGAAGATGGCAAGGTGATACAACAATCTTAAATGGCCCTCCAAGAACAGAGATGTTTGGAGAAGTCATATCTGTTTCTTTAGGATTTGACAAAACATACAATAAACAATGGAATTGGCCTACGGATCCAACCGAGAGCGGCTCATGGAAACTGATAGTTACATCAGACACTATGGGACATTTACCAGGCAAACTAGCTACTAAAGGATTCATCTGGAACAACCATACAGAAACTTGGCTAGATAGGGGGAATATCACTTGGAACGCTCTCTGGAAAAGCGCGCCGTATGGAGCTAATCCGGATATGTCCTTCAATATGAGTGGAAACACGGAATTTGTGACGATGGTGGGTTTTGAAAATTGGATACCGCAACTTCAAACGAACACGTGGATAAATGCCTATGTTTTATCTAAAATAACATCAAGAGGAGCAGATGCTGAAACGGGTTCTGGAGGAACGCGTTCACGATACTGGTACAGGGATAGTTCATATGAAGAAAATTTAGATTCTGTTTGGGGATATAATGGAGGCGTTTGGACACCAGGAGGATGGAATTTCAATGATGTTAAACTAACTTCTGGAAATAACTTGCAAGGTAACAAGAATCAATGGTTATTTGCAGGACAGAATTATAGTGACATAATTTATGCATTTTATTGGCGTGATGAAGTCCCTCCAAGAATAGGAGATATTCATCCTCAAGCAGGAAGATGGCAACCAATGGACATGAATAAAGGGATTGGAGGAATAAGCGAAGCCGCTAACTGTATACACGCCATTAATAGACCAGATATCGATGACTATGATGACTTAGAAGCTCTTAGTGATCCTAGCTTGAATTGTCACAATCAAAATCCAAGCAATCCGCCTGATTTTTTCGCAGGATACACGTATCTTGCATGTGAGATACACAACCTTTTAGACTGGCAGTTAGTTCCTGGAGGATATAATCTTGTCACAATTGGTTGCAAAGACCGAAAGGATAACAAGGACGATTCAAGTACAATAACTAGACTTCCAATTTATGTTGATTTAAGTGCTCCAAAAGGCACCCCTTCTCCTCTAACCGGAACATTGTATACGTTAGGAGATACAGTTAACCTTAATGCTAGCATAGTAGAAGCTAGCGAACCAGGAAAAACATTAACTTGGCTTGAAATTAACGAATCAGGAAGCAACCAAGAATTTAACATATTTCCTTGGGCTGATTTGACTATGCCAAGTAGGGAAAAAATAAAAATTCAAAATAGAGATGCTATGACAGGAGAAAATTACACGATTGAATTAGATATCCCTTATTCTGAAGTTACTGGAGCTCAAACAGACTTTTCAGATATAAAGTTTTATGACCGTGAAGGCAGGCCACTAGGCCATTGGAGAGAAACATACACTAGTGGAACAACCGCTCATTTTAAGATATTATATAATCACAGCGTAATGTATCCATTCGGAACAAACCACACAATAGTTATGTATTATGGCTCAGGTATCTCAGACATAGGGAGCCCTAGATCTGCAGTAGTATATTATAATGACTTTAGCAACGGAAACTTTAATCCAGTGGAAGAAATGGGCTGTGGTGATTGCAGAGGCAGTGGAGGAAGTTCAAAATGCTGGGATGACTTTTTTGAGAGCGAAATTGACTATAATGCAGCAAGAGAAGCAGTACACTTCAAAGTAAGCACTCATGGAGTATCAACAAACGAGATAACAAACGAATACATCGACTTTAGTAAAAGTAGTCAATGGTCTGATGGAGCAACATGGCCTACGTACACTCCATCTGCTAAAGCAAAAATAAGTTTTGTGGATGGAGTAACCCACAAAAATGATTTTAGTATAGGATTCCCGATATACTTTGGATTGAGTGATAATACTGGAAGCTACTTTGATGACACTGAAAATGGAACAATGCATTGTGGAAGCAGTTTCATTGGTTTCAAAGCAATACTAGACTGGCGAGTCGATATAGATGGAATCGTACCTACCACAGGAGCAGTACAAGAAGTTCCAATAGCACCATACCTGAGAAATTCCAAAGGACAAGAACTAGTAGGCCCAGTATGTGATTATATTCCAATAGATGGAATAGAACGAGAATTTTTAGTAGAAATACATGGATATGCTTCAGGAACACACAACTTTCACTTAGAATCGGATGGTAAACTGTGTGCTTTCATGGATAACAGAAAATTGCCTCTTGGACAAGTTGATTGGAAATACTTTATTTTTTCAAGAGAAGACAGTGAATATGACGGTCCAATAATTTCTGCTGGACCAGTACCACATACACCAAAAGTGGAAGGATACTTACATGAACTACAACTACAACAATTAATGCCAAATAAGGACAGAGTTAACGCATTCTTTGAGAATGCAGAAGACCGAGATAGCTTAGTAGGTAGTTATGAATATGGCAAATTTTCTTCTCCTCAACTAGTTAATCCACTAACAGAAAACGCTTCTTTTGATTGGAGCAATTCTAGCACTTTGCTCGTTGGAAACGATGTATGTTGGAGAATACACATGGAAGATTCATTCAATTATTTGAACACCACAGACTGGAATTGTTTGTACATCCAAGACGCGCCATCAGAAAATCATCCAAGAATAGTTCAAATACAAGATGATTCAACAGGAAGTTTCCAAGATAGTAACTCTAGCGGAACATACAGCATAGATGTAGAACATGGAACGTCATTCAATTTCAGAGCATGGGCTAACGACACTGACTGCAACATAGTTGGATGTAATTCCAATGAACCCGAGTCAGGAACTCCGATAAATCCTACTTGCGCAATAGACTGTGAAGACAGTTTCACAAACTCGTCCATTACATGGAATATGAGCAGCCTTACTGATGGAATTTTATTTGTAGGAAATTTCTCTGAAAACCCATCAGAGAAATCATCTGCCGCACTAGGAGTAACCCAATTTGACATAACAAATGTAACATACTTCCTTGATATCACAATAAATGATTCCACCGGAAGAAACGGAAGCGAACTTTTAGCAATAAACGTAATCCTTCCATCACTTATGCCAGAAGCAAATGCAACCGTCCCAGCGCAATGCACAATAGGAACAGACATAACTCCAGATATGGATGGACTCCTCTCATTAGATCCATTAGGAATGGGTTTAGCATATGACTGGACTATAGCAGGTGTTGATGTACTAGACGGAAATGGAACTTACTGTGGCGGAGGTTCATGTATGATAGTCCAAAATTATCCATGTCCTAGCCCAGCAGGAACCTATGATATCACGCTAACAGTAACAGACGGACTAAGCAGAACAGATGATGATACAGTACAAATAGAAGCAGTTGACCCATCAGGACCTACAGTAACAGACCTAAAAGTAACACATGTAGATTATGTTTCTCCACTAATTGCAAAAATAAACACAAACTTTACTATTACAGTAGAAAATCAAGGAGACCAACAAAGCGGAGCATACAACCTTTCCTACAACATAACAGATGACACAGACCAATTCGTAGCAGGGGGATGGAAAATTGAACCAAGTCTGTCATCAGACACCCACAGAAAAAACATGACCTTTTGGATTCCAACAGAATCAGGACTCTACAATATTGAAGTAAGAATCTCAGATGGCGTAAACACACTAGACATAGAAAGAAGAGAACTATACGTTACAAAACCCAGTGAAGGCTTAACAGGAGATGAATATCCATTACTACCATTACTAATGATACTTCTAGCAATACCCATAATAGTATACTACTCCAATAGGAGAAACAAATGAACATCTTAGTGGGAACAGCAGGCGCGCCAATAAGCTCACAACAAAGAACTACATTTTCTGGGATAAAGCGGGTTAAAGAGCTTGGATTAGACGCAATGGAAGTAGAGTTCACCCACGGTGTCAGAATGGGCAAGGAAACTGCACGCGAACTAGGCGAACACAGAAGCAAGTACGGCATCGCGCTCTCAGTGCATGGACCTTACTACATAAATCTGAATTCTAAGGAAGCTAAAAAAATAAAAGACAGCGAAGAAAGAATCATAGCTAGCGCTGAACGAGCAGCATTATTCGGTGGAAATAAAGTTGTATTCCATCCTGGCTTCTACTCAGGAAAAAACGAGCAAGAAGCAATGACTATGTTTCATCGCGAACTGGATTCACTAGTTCAAGAAGTAGAACAAAAACGATTGAATGTTCATCTCGCGCCAGAAACAATGGGCAAGCCAAGCCAATTTGGCAGCCTTGAAGAACTTGTCACGCTCTGCCAACAATTACCTGAACTGCGTTTGACATTCGATTTTGCGCACATTTTTGCAAGAGAGCAAGGAAAAGCAGATTTTCATAAAAGCTTTGCATACATAGAAGACTGTTTAGGTAAAGCATTCCTCAAAGACATGCACATGCACTTTTCAGGTATTGAATTCGGACCGAAAGGAGAACGCAGGCACTTAGTCATAGATGATCCCGGAAACAAACTAAAACTTGAACAAATAACTGAAGTACTTAAAGCATTTGATGTGGAAGGAACTCTGATATGCGAATCGCCAAACATAGAAGAAGATGCACTAAAAATGAAGAAACTTTTGGAATGAGACAAGTAGAACAGAGGTATGAACACATTAAAAAAGTAACTCAAGTGTTTTTGAAAATAATTATTTTTTTTGTTTTGAACTTTTAAGTTTCTCAATCCATTTTTCAGTATCAGTGGACGGTTCAGGCTGATAAACGTCTTTTTGTTGCTTAGGCTCTTCTTTAACTGGTTCATCTGAAACTTTTCGTTTTTTCCATTGAATACGAGGCAAAAACCAATCAACCGAAAGCAGTATTACACCCATCAAAGCAATAGAAACCATGAATCCCCCAAGGAATAAATGAGAGGAATTGATTTTAAGACCAGGTTCTGCAGTAGATTCAACTGTTTCCCTACAATCAGGACAAAAACTCGCGTTCTCTTCTAAAGTACAGACTCCGTCATTAACACACTGTGCTGATGCAAAGGAGAGTAGGCAAAGTGTGAAAAGAATTGCTGATTTGAACATGTATCATGTATAAACTTTAACCAGGTATAAAAGATTATTTCTTTTTACGAACCTTGCGTTTCTTCCATAAGTGAAGTAGTGCACCAAGCATTATCAACGCTGCTAGTAGTAGTATTGTGCCTGCTGAAGCTCTTATCCACAAGAACGCTGGAGCAAATTCGTTAGGGAAGACTATGGCTGAGAATTGACAGTCTTGACAGTTTCCAAGCAAATCTTCTTCTGCAGTACACACATCATCATTGACGCATTGAGGAGCATATGATTCTTCTAGCTTACAAGCAATACAATCAAAACCGTGCGGAGCACTGCCATCACACTCTTCTCCTTCTTCTAGGAGGCCATTCCCACAAATGTGAGGAGCTTCTTCAATTAATCCTCCTAAAAAGAACAATGGTTGAACCCAATCGCCTGCAATAGTACCACGATTGAGGTATTTGCTAGTGTAAAAAGTATAAGATGCTTCTCCTAACGTGAGCTCTTCATGCTGGAAACTGTAAACTAGATCAGATTCTGTTATAACCAGCCCTTCATGTGATGGATCAACAGTAACAGTCACTTCTTCAGAACTATCAGCGAATGACTTTGGAATCTCAATGAAAACTAAAACGTTTTCTAGGTTAGTACTGTTATTGCAATAAAATTTGACAACAATTTCTGTACTGAGTGTATCTGGGTGTGTAACCCACATGGAAGCAAAACAGTTCTCATAGACTTTTGTTGTAGCTGTAGCTATTCTGCTTGCAGTATCAGGGTCTTGCATGTCAAATCCGCTTCCAAGCAGTGCTTGCTGCAAACTTTCAGTGGTTTCAATGAACTCTTGTAGTTCGATTTCTGTAACGTGAGATAGAGGATAAGTCACATTATATGTTGGTTGTGGAGGAGGAACATCACTTCCACCGCCGCCTCCGTTGCTTCCGCCGCCTCCGCCTCCACCACTACTTGTTGTACCTATGATTATGCTCCAAGTTGGAGAGTCATTACTGTTTATGCCATCATCACAACGCACAAACCATTGGTGCGTAGCATAGGAAAGTGCAGTGGACTGAGTTATAGTTGCAACAGCAAATCCATCAGCGACAGTCTCTTGGCTTCCTTTAAGAACATTGTCGATATAGAGTGAACAGCTGACAGTAGCATTGTCTCCATCGCTTACCTTATAAGAGAAAGTAGGAGTCGTATCTGTAGTGCTTCCTCCATTACTAGGAGAAACTAGTGAAACATGTGGCATAGGATCAGAAGGATCTTCTTCAGTGGTGAATGAATAAGATTTTTGATCCGAGTCTGTTCCATCATCAGCAGTTACAATCCAAGTATAAGTAGTATCATAATCCAAGTTCAACACATTACAAGATTTAACACCACTAAGCTCACCTATTCCAGAAGAACTCCCAACATCTGGCGACGTAGTAATAGACCAATCAAAAACTTCAGAATCAGTTATCGTAACACCCAAAGAGGACAAGCTTACAGAGACGCCTATAGCACTGTCTGCTGGACTTGGACTGGACAAGACAGGAGGATAATTTGTGGCAGCCGGGACAACAGAAAGGAAGCTGGCTGTTTGGACAGTGTGATAAGACGCTTTTATCCACGCAGCGCTTCTAGCCGTTCCTGATATCCTAACTTCGTCCAGTTTGCCATCCATAGGTCCAAAATCTTTTCCATGACCTATTCCTGTATATGTTGCAGGACCCGCACGAAGATTGTTTATTCCGGAAGATGTGCTGTTAGTCATAGAACCATCAGTATAAAGCGCCTTGTAGTCAGAACCGCCATTATGGTAAGTTCCTGTAACATAGTGCCATGAATTGATTCCTGGAAAACCAGAAGTGATTGTGTCTCTATCGCTTCCGTCATCGTCTCGATGCAAAAATTTCATGTCATTGTTGGGGATGTCGTTCTCATAGGTTCCGAAACCAATATTCCAGCTGTCACTCCCTTGTGATTGAACAAAACACATTTGATTGAGGGAATCAGCATCAAAGTTTACCCAGAATTCCACTGTGAACTCATCTTTGTTTGATAGATCTATAGTAGAATCAGTTCCAAGCGATATGTAGTCTTCTGAATCAAAATCCACACCATCATAGATTTTTCCGGGTACAACAGTTGGACTTCCAGTAGAAACTCCAGTATTACCATTGCCAGTAGAATCAACTGCATTTATTTCACTTAAGTGCCACACGCCTGCAAAAGAAGTCCAAACATTATCAGAATCTTCTTGACTGTCGCATTCATCGTTACCATACTTCAACCAGAATTCTGTATCAGCACTAGCAGATACAGAAGGAACGTTTACCCATGCATACAGATTGCCATTGTTGTAGTATTCTATTTCGTGACTGTACTGAGTGTTTCCATCTGGACTCCAAAATGAAATGTCATCTCCATCAGCTTGAGCATTGTCAGCTAAATGAGAATCAGATTCCAAGCGAGCAAGCACGGGAAAACCTGAAAGCGTATTATCAATGTAATTATGATTTATAGTAGCTTTCCTCCAGAAATCAAATGTAATAGGACCAGACCCCTGCTCGGTAGTGAAAGTGAATAAATCTTGTGTTAAATCTGTTCCATCATCAGCAGTTACAATCCAAGTATAAGTAGTATCATAATCCAAGTTCAACACATTACAAGATTTAACACCACTAAGCTCACCTGTTCCAGAAGAACTTCCAACATCTGGCGACGTAGTAATAGACCAATCAAAAGAATCGTCATCAGGGTCAGTGATAGTAAGGCTCAAAGAAGAAGTTGAGATTGGCACGTTTGTTGTTTCATGGTTTATTGATAGACTAGAAAAGACCGGCGCACTGTCACCGCCAGATGCTGTTGTGGCATCAGCTGAATCATGGTCTAGGCTGTATTGGTAGTGCGTGCTACTTGAATCTTCTGAGTATGACCAGGATTGGTAGTAGTAATGATTTCCAGGAGACAAGCCTGTATCGCTATGACTTTCTCCGGCACCTTCATAGATTTGGACGCCTTCTCCTCTTTCCCAGTTTGGAGCGTTATTCCTTTCGATTATTGTTTTAAGTGATCCTTCGCCTTTAGTCCAAGTTAAGTCTATTCGGTTTGGACCGGCAGCCGTGGCATCGGTATCCAAAGGAACGAATGGTGTTTTGAACTCGTGCTCGTAAGCATATAAGGTTATGTCGAAAGCACTGTCAGCAAATGATTCAAGCCGGGTTTCCGCTTCTGCTTGATTGGCAGAGGTCATTATTGTTTCCATGAATTCATCATATTTATCAAAAGAATAATCTTCATTGTGGTTAGTATAGTCTTGAACTTCACGCGTCCTGTCACAGTAGTAGGTAGCACATCCTTGAGCACCACAAGTACTGGCATAGGCTATTTTTACATCAACGTAGTCTTCGATTCCGCCTCCTGCCCTATATTCAGAAGGAATGTCATTATTGCTATTTACGTATGAAGCGCCTAGTGGCAACCAAACACCGACTAATGGTTGCCTTCCCATGGCCAACCATGCCATGCTTATCGCACCATTGTAGCTTGAGTCTCCGGATACTGCTACGAAACCAGAAACGCATGAGGGTTTTGTTATCTCACTGGAGGTGGAGAATGTCCCGTCTCCTTGTTCTTTGTCACGGACGTTCTTTCCGCCTCTCTGGACAACTTCTTCCCAGTCAATCAAGTGATCTCCATTTATGCCTCCGTTTGCGAGTATGTCATCAAACATTGCTTGTACAGTCGCTGCTTTTGGATCAACGTCTCCATCGCATAGATACCGATTTGAAACACCGATAGCACTATCATTAGCCCACATTAAATGACATACATTAGCTCCATCAGCATTATCTCCAGAAGCAACAATTGCACCAATTCCATATTGTTCACTTATTATACCAAGCTGAGATTTGCCGCCCATGTGTTGTGCCGCAAAGAGTGCTGCTTCTTCAACAGTATCAAAATTGCCCAGAAGGTAACTCATAATTGCTGTTGTTTGTCCATAAGTGGAATCAGAGTAGTGAGTCCAATGGTCTATAGTCCCACCTATCGCAAAGTTTCCTACAGCCAACCCTCTTTCATTCATACCCATGAGAGCACCACCACTAGGACCTGCTACGCTATAATACTTGTGGACTGGTCCTTGATAGTAGTGTGGCATGTTGTCTTGTCCGCTCATATGTCTATTTTTCCAGAATATGCTTCTACCATCTTTGGCTTTGTTCCCAGTCACAATACCTCCAGCACATTCCTCTTCAGGTGGAACCAGCCAACCTTCTTCTAAACTCAGTTTAAGGAACGGGTCTCTATCTATTTGAAGTCTGATATCAAAATCATGCATGGAAGAATGAACGTATCCTGAGGAAAAACTAGGAAGGAGAGAGAAAAACAATAAGCAAGCAAAAAGTATTGGAAAACGTTTCAGAGTAGACATATTTTTTTTCATTTCAGACCACCAGTTAATATGTCAAAGAGTACTCTATGCAGGTTTATAAGATTTACTAAGAACTAATGACTTATTTCTTTGAACTGCGTTTTTTCCATAAGTGAACTAGTGCACCAAGCAACACCAAAGCAGCTAAAAGCAGTATAGTACCTGCTGAAGCTCTTATCCAAAGGAACGCAGGAGCAAATTCATTAGGAAAGACTATTGGTGAGAATTGACAGTCTCTGCAGTTGCCTAGCAGGTCTTCTTCTGCAGTACACACATCATCATTAACACATTGAGGAACATACGCCTCCTCTAACTTACAAGCAACACACTTGAAACCATACGGAGCAGTACCATCACATTCTTCGCCTTCATCTAGGATGCCGTCTCCGCAGATGCTTGCTTTTTCTATTATAGGTTTTTGGAAGAACCAGGGTTGTTTCCAAACGCTGACAACGTTATCACGGTTAATGATTTCTTGAGTGTTGAATGTGTAAAGTGCTTTTCCGTTTGGCAGGTCAGAATCATAGAAACTGTATAAGGGGTCTTCTTCAAGCAC
>JAIOSL010000038.1 GCA_021107635.1 archaeon
GCCTGCTCTACCTTTCATGGCTTCATGAAGAGAATTAAGAGAAGCTATGATCACTGCTTCTCCACCCCATTCCAAAAATTTAATGGCTGCTTCTACTTTCGGTCCCATGGTTCCAGGAGGAAACTGGCCTTCACTAAAATAGTGTTTTGCTTGTTTAAGAGACAGAGCAGATAAATCTTCCTGAGATTCCTTGCCATAATTCAAACAAACACAATCCACATCAGTCAAAATCACAAAAAGTTCCGCACCAAGAGCTTCAGCTAAAAGTTCTCCAGTAAGATCTTTATCTATAACTGCCTCCACTCCATTCAATCTAGACCCTTTTCTTACAACAGGAATGCCACCACCACCACAAGAAATAACTAAATTATCCTGTATCAATGACTTGATAACTTCTTTTTCAATGATTTGCCGAGGTTTAGGAGACGGCACAACGCGTCGAAACCCCTTAGCTGTCTTCATGCTTTTAACGCCTTTTGGAGGAACGTCATAAGCAGGACCAACTGGTTTAGTCGGCTTCTTAAAAGCAGAGTCTTTTTCGCTTACTTCTACCTGAGTTATAACCGTTACAACCCGTTTATCTGTTTTACCAGAAAACGTTTTTTGTAACATGTAGCCAATCTCGCCTTGACTTTGCGCAACGCAAACGTCAAGAGGCATCGCAGGAACCTTTGCTTTAGCTTCTTCCTGCTGAATTAAAATAGCACCTACTTGAGGACCATTACCATGAGTAAGCACGATTTGATGACCTTCTTTCATTAATTTACACATTTGATTAACAGTGTTTTCAATGTTACGCAATTGTTGCTGAGCTGTTCCTTTTTCACCCGCTTTGATTAACGCATTTCCCCCTAAACCAATCACAATATTTCTTATCATGACGTCACAACCCAAAGCGTCTTTCTCTGTTGTTATAATCTTCAATAGCCAGATCCAGGTCTTTCCTGTTAAACTCTGGCCATAATTTCTTGGAAAAATAAAGTTCAGAATACGCGCTTTGCCAAGGCAAAAAGCCTGAAAGACGTTGAGTATTACCTGTTCTAATTATTAAATCAGGAGAACTCTTCAAATAAAGTGCTTGAGTAAGAGATTCTTCAGTTATTGGTTTTTTATCTGATACTAGTCTGTTTACTGCATCCAATATCTCAGCCCTACCACCATAACCCATACAAAGATTTAACGTCTTATCCTGATAATTTTTAGTGGTCTGCATCAAATTCTTTGCTACTGCATGTATTGCTTCAGGAAGCAAGTCTAGCTTTCCTATAACGTTAACCCGTATGTGTTCTTTGTGAATTCTTTCCTCATTCAAAACTAATTCTAAACGATCTTTAAACAAACTCAAGAAAATCTGAAGCTCTGTTGGATTCCTTTTAAGATTCTCAGTAGACACACTCCAAACAGTAACTTCAGTCATACCCCTCTCAAAACACCATTCAGCAATATTCTGAGCAGTATCAAAACCAAGAGAGTAAGCCTTCAGTAAAGACAAATTATTATTGAGAGCATATCTTCGATTTCCATCAGGAATAAAAGCGATGGAGTCCAGCATAAGTTAAAATTGAAACTGATGAATCTATTAAAACTTTGTGTTTTCTGACACGCAAAACCCCGTCTGTTCAATGAGATAGTAACAATTATATTAGACTACATTGTTATATTCTTTTAAATACTGAGCGAGGTTTGTATTGTGAAAAAGGGAGTTAGTCCCGCAGTTTCATATGTGTTACTAATGATGGTCACAGTCTCTTTAGTAGTGCTCGCTTTCGTCTGGGGAAGCTATCAAACAGAACATTTAAGTGAAGGACCATTAATCGCTCAAATGGAAACACAAATGATAACCATTGACAATAGAATGCAAGAAGTTTCACACGGAAACACAAATTTTACCATGACACTTGACTTGTACTATCAAAAAGGAGTAATCATAGTGAACGAAGAAAAAGACTGGATTGTATACACAGCAAATCTACTTGCTGGCTATCCAGGAGAACATGAGGGTACAGGACTAGGAGAAACCTGCAACGATAGCGTATACGCAATTCAAGATAGTGAAACTACAGTCAAAATGGCTCGCATGATAAACACAAACGTTTTCCGCGGATCAAGCGGCTCTTCTCCAGGAGGAGCACAAATGATTGAAACAGTCATATGCTCTGATGATATTGACGTGAAAGCAAACCCAATGTGTGTTGGGAGAAGCGGGCCAAGAGCATCCATGACCCTTAAAAAAACAGGATACAACGCAAGCACAGATAAGCCAATAGTAGAGGTAGGAATATGCTAAAAGGACAGTTGAGCGTTGGATTCATGGCCAGAACAGCAGTAGGATTCATCCTAGTAATAGGTCTTGCATACGCAGTCCTCTCAATGAGCCAATCCCTAAAAAAAGACGCTCAGAAACAGACACTAGTAAGCACTGCAAGATTTGTAGCAGTCCAAGTGCTTAATTCGCTAGAAGACCTCGAAAATGGACAAACCATAAACAAAACATTAAGCCTGCCAACATTCAGAGATGAAGTAAGCACACCATATGGAGTTTCACTAGAAAACAATGATGGAGTAATCTACATTAAAACCACGTCCCTCCAATGGGACCTAGAATCAAGACATCCACTCTACCTAAACGCAACCCACGTACAAATAAACGATTTAGCAAGCTATCCTCCAAAACTCTGTATTCAAATGACAAGAAATAACACATATCAAATAAACATAACCTGTTGAACATGCCAATAACAAAAAGACTACTAAAAAAAGCCGCTAAGAAAATGCGAGAAGAAGACACGCCTAGTAAAAACGCTCAGAAACAAATGGTAGAACTCGACAAATACCTACAAAAAAAACCAGAGCAACCAGAAGAACCAAAAGACATAAACAAACCAGAAGTAATTGATTTTTCATTGATATCAACTATTCCAGTAGGACAAAACGCCAGCGAAATCACGCACTTAAACACTCAAGTAGAAGATGACATAGGATTAATGCGCAACCTGCCAGTGAAAGCACACAGAATACCAACACAATACCTCAAAAAAATGAGTGCAGCATGGAAACCCCCTGAGTTCACTACAGTCGACGAAAAATACTATCTGATTAAACCATACTCAATGGCAAACCTAAAATGGGACCCAAGTAAAAATCGTTTAGAATACTACATTCTTGAACCATTCCTATCAACAGAACATAAAAAACAACTAGAAATAATAAAAGAACGAGCAATAGACCTCCTTGACATAAACCTATTTGAAATCAAAGAACCAGTACTCATAAAACGTTCACTAAGAGAAAAAGTCGATCAAGTAATAAGAGACTACGGAATACAACTAACAGAAGACCAATACAAAGAAAGCATGTACTACATTTTCAGAGACTTCCTAGGACTCTCAAAAATAGAAGCACTAATGCATGATCCTGCAATAGAAGACATTTCATGCGATGGAATAGACATACCTCTCTACGTATACCACCGCAAATATGGATCCATTCCAACAAACGTAAAATTTGACAAACAAGAAGACCTCAACGAATTCGTTATCCGACTATCACAACGCTGCGGAAGACACATCTCAGTAGCAGAACCCTTACTAGACGCAGCACTACCAGACGGATCCAGAGTACAAGCCACGTTCTCCTCTCATCGCGATATCGCAATGCATGGCTCCACGTTCACAATAAGGAAATTCACAAAAGACCCACTCACAATAATAGACATAGTCAACTTTGGAACAGTCCCCCCAATGATAGCAGCATACCTCTGGCTAGCCATAGAATACGGACACTCCCTACTCATTGCAGGAGGAACAGCAACAGGAAAAACATCATTCCTAGGCGCGCTCTCCATGTTCTTACCTGCTGACGCAAAAATAGTCAGCATAGAAGACACTCCAGAAGTCAGACTACCACACGAACACTGGGTACAAAAAGTAGTTAGAACAGGATTCGGAAGAGCAGACTTGACAGGCAGAAAACAAGGCGAAGTCACAATGTACGACTTGCTTAGAGCAGCACTACGTGAACGTCCAGACGAAATCATCGTAGGAGAAGTAAGAGGAAAAGAAGCATACGTGCTGTTCCAAGGAATGGCTACTGGACACAGTGGAATGGCCACTATCCACGGAGACTCTGTTGACTCAGTAATGCACCGTTTGCAAACCAAACCAATCAATCTTTCTCCTGGACTAATGCAACACCTAGACATAATCATTATTCTAACTCGAGCAAAAGTAAAAGGCGTTGAAGTAAGACGCGCAAAACAAATCGTTGAAATACTCGGCTTGACACGTGACCAACAACCAATAGTGAACACTCTATTCGAATGGACTCCAGCAGACGAAAGCTTCAAATTTTCTTCAGATAAATCATACATACTACAAGAAATCATTCATGAAAAAGGTGTTGAAGAAAGTGAAGTATGGAAAGAACTTCAAAGAAGAACCAAAATCGTTGAATGGATGAGAAAAAATGATATAAGATACTACAAAGACGTTGGAAAAATAATCCAACGATACTACTCAGATCCAGAAGCTATCCTAAGAGGAATAACGTGAGCTAAAATGATCTCCACAAAAAAATACAGTCTCCTTGCATACTCCCTCTTCGAACCAATGATACCATCCATACTACCATACTTCTCAAAACTTAAACAAATCCTCCACAAAACAGGAACAAAAACAACCCTAGAAGAATACGTAGCATCATTCATGCTAACAGCAACAATACTAGTACCAGGAATATTTCTAGTAATACTAATCTACCTAAACTCCCTACTCAAAACAGGAATAGGACTAACAGTAATCTTTTCAATACTAGGAAGCCTCATAGTACTAGCAAGCATAATCGCAATATACCTAATGTATCCATCATACAAAGTCAACACACTCAAACACGAACTAGACAAACATATTCCATTCGCAGCAATGCACATGGCAACCATTGCCGGAACCGGCGTGCCACCACACATGATATTCAAAATGATAGGAGACTTCGAAGAATACGGAGAAGTAGCCAAAGTATGCAGAAAAGTCTACAGAAACATCTCAGTGCTAGGTTATGACACCATCAGCGCACTCTCAAAAGAAGCACAAATAACACCCTCAAACAACTTCCGAGACCTACTCTGGAGTATTGTCGCAGTCACTCGCAGTGGAGGAGATCTCAGAGAAATGCTCTTGAAAAGAGCCGAAGCATTAATGGATGAAGAACGAAGAACAGAAGCAAAATATATTGACACACTATCAATGCTAGCAGAAATCTACTCCACAATATTCGTAGCAGGAACAGTAGTAATTTTCGTGCTAGTCGCAATCATGGGAATCATCGGAGGACTGCCACTACCAATGAGACTAGTACTACAAGCAACAACATACTTCATAATACCACTAGCATCAATAGCATTTATCCTAGTAATAGAAAGCAGCAAACCATCAGGAGTCTAAAAATGGAAGAAAAAAAATCATTCATGGACTGGTTCCTAGGGAAAAAAACCAAAAAAACAACCAAAGCAAACCTACCGCTCAAAACCAAAATTAGATATGAACTCAGAAAAGAAAAATGGAAGCCAGTTGCAGCATCAATAGTAACAGCACTAATACTGATTGTACTAGGAACCATCTTCTTCAGAACAAACCTTGCACTACTAGTAATAGTAGTGTTTTTCGGCACTAGCATGCCAATAGCAATATACATTTACCTGAAACAAAGAAGACTCGAAAGCATAGAAGAACAATTTCCAAATTTCCTCAGAGACATAGCAGAATTCAAAAGATCTGGCCTTCCCCTGAACAGAGCCATTCAAAACACAACCAAAAATGATTACGGACAACTAACCTCAGAAGTCAAAAGAATGGCACTTGAACTTTCTTGGGGAGTATCATTCCAAAAAACACTCGAAAAATTTTCAGAAAGAACCAACAGTCACATAATTGAAAGAGCAGTCTCAATAATTGTAGTAGCCCAATCAAGTGGAGGAGAAGTAACCGAAGTTCTAGACACTGTCTCCGCAGACCTAAGAAAACTCAAAGAAATAGAAAAAGAACGTAAAAGCAAACTCTCAGTCTACACTCTAACAATATACGCAGTCTACCTACTCCTACTCTTCATAATAATCATGCTAATGGGCTCCTTTGTGCCATCAATACCAAAAATCCAAGCAGCAGGCAAGTTCATGGGAGGAGGCCTAGAAGAAACTATAACAGAATTTGAGTTTAGGACATTGTTATTCCATGTTAGCTTAATAGAAGCATTCTTCGCTGGCCTGATTTCAGGAGACATGGGAGAAGGAAAAATAACTGCAGGAATAAAACACGCCATAATTTTAGTACTAATAACAATGCTAGCATTCCAGCTTGTCCCACCAAGTCCAGCAACATACAAAATAGCAGACTCAATATTAGACATCCCGCCATCACAAGGAACACCAACAGAAGGAATAGAAAGCATAACACATCTTACAGACACCTTCGATAACAAAGAAATAGCACGACTAGTAGGAGAAAAAGCAAAAGAACGAGGACTCGCACGGCATAAAGGAATAACCTCCGCAGACATCAGCTTCAACGCCCTGTCAGGAGAGTGCATACCATGCGCAGAAGGAAAAATAGTAGTACTACCCAACAAAGTCACAGTACACGAACAAGTACCAATAAAATACAAAGTAAGATACTCAGGAACACAATACCAAATAATGTTTAGAACAGCATGAGGATTAAAATGAAAAAAGGAGTAAGCGGAATAGAATTTATAGTTGCAGTAACATTCTTCCTAATTGCATTCTGGTACGTGTTCATAGAAACAAGCGAAATGATAATGGACAAACCAGTGCAAGTCGATGTCAGACAACCAGCACTACAATTCTATTCAGGATACATAATAAAAAATCCAGGTGAACCAGCAGACTGGGATGAAAACCCAGATGATTTCGCCCTAGCCTACTACGACGAAAAAACACACCGCAACATACTAGACCACACAAAACTAAACTATGCAAACCAAACCAACTGCAGCTCTTTGACACCCGCAATAATGAACGGCATAGACATAGGATTCAAAGTAACAAGCCAATACGGAACATGGCAATGCCAAAACCCACCAAGAAAAGACGCAATGATAACAAGACTAGTCTACATACACGTTCCCAGAAGAACTCAATACGCAGGCACTTTGGAGGTATGGGTAGCATGAAAAACATTAAATACCATCACTCCTTCTATAAAATAAGAAATAAAGGATTCAGCAAAATACTTGAACTTGTACTAGTGCTTGTTTTGCTATTCTCACTCGTCATAACAGTAAGCCAAAATATTCCACCCACAACAACAAGCAAACACAACCTACAAGTACTATCACGCTACGCATCAGACATTAGAAACATGATATGTAACTCCGAGCGCGACAGAAGAATCATGATAAAAAATGCGACTATGACCACTATCAACCAATCCATCAATTACATAGCACCACCAGATCTCAAACATCGCATAGTAATCCTGAATACCACAGATGACAGCCTAATCCAAGCCACGGGATACCCAAACCCAGATGAAGAAAATTTGATGACCGCATCATGCATCATAGTAGATGATGAAACCACAATAGAAGCAGAGGTAATGGTATGGTACTAGGAAAACGCGCACAATTCTTTCTCATAATACTAGTATTCATGATAATCATAATCGTCGGCCTTGCTTATTACGCAATAGAATCACGCAACCTACCAGCAGAAACCAGTGCAACCCCAGAAAGAGGAACACCACTGCTCTCACAAATAAAATCAGAAATCCTGAATGCACTCGAACGCAAACCATACACAGGAAAAAACATCAGCGAATACTATACCACGTTTCACAGAGAAGCAAACCGAACCAACTTTGACCTAAGCATAAACTGCAACGAAACAAACACCACAACCGGAGCAAACAACTACCCAAAATATGACATTGAATGTATACTAGACTTATCCTGGAAAAACGCCAATTTAACCACCAGTTTTACTCATAGTTACACAGTCCCATACGAAATAATAACATACTTAGATTCTGATTATACCACAGAAAGCGATTATTTCAACCTTAACGACACAATATACTATAGGATTACAGGAAGAAACAACGACAAAATCAACTTTACAGCAACACGCCAAAACACCCAAAAAAACACTCAAAACCACACCCTTTCCGACCACTACTCAGACGGCAGCTTTACAGTAGATGCAGGAGGAGCCTGGATCCTAAAAGCAGACAACTACAACACCTCAGAAATAAGCTATAAAACAATATATGTACAAGAAATAGAAATAAAAATAACCATTGAAGGAACATGCCCAGGCTGGTGCCCAAGAAACAGTTACATAAGAGGAGAAAACTTCAGATACAACATTGAAACAATCAACGTAAAAGGTCACCCAGTAAGCGTACCAATAATGATTACAGTACAACGTCCAGACGGCACACCTCCAGTAGGAGAATACGACCTAGAAACACTAACCAACACAAGCGGCATTTTTATCAGCGAAAATCAGACAATCCATTCAAGCGAAGTAGTAACAAACCTCACAATAAAAGTCACAGAACTAGACTACTACTCATACAACACCACCACCATCCAAATACTCGCACAAAACTATGACAGATTCATAGAAGTACCTGCAGAAGACATGAACTACACAGCACTCTCAAATGAAACCTTCAGTTCAACCTGCGGATACGACACTTGGTTTACCAACAGCACCCAAAACTATTACAACGGAAGCCTCGACATACCATTCTACCGCGAAAAAACTGATGAAACCACAATCAGACTCAACCAAACCACAAAAACCATTGACCTACCCCAAGTGCACGCAAAAGTCCTGCACATCATAGGAGCAAGACATAACATAAGTGAAGAATAATGAAAAAAATAGCATTAATTGCACTAGCCCTGATACTCATCTCGCCAGCACTAGCACAAAAAGAAGAAATAAAAACAATCACAGCATCACAACCCTGGATCTTCCTAGAAGAAAAATGCATCCCAGAGACCTGTAACCTCAATGACTATTGTACCGCTTATGGCAGTTGGTCCTGTCATGATGACTGCAAACGAATAAGAAGCAAAACCTGCTACGACTACTGCTGCAACCCTGCCTGCGTACTCTGCGACACAACCATACAATATCAATACAGCAACTGTGCAATTGAGACAGTATGCTCGGGAGGCACTTGCAGTAGTGGAACATGCGATGAAGGAACAGACTGCACAAACATCTGCACGAGACGACCATGGTTTAAAAAATGTAACGGAGTAGGCAGTTGCAGTATAGAAGGAGGCACCAACTACTACTGTAGCGGAAACCAGCACTGCAGCGGAGGAAGCTGCGTGAGCGGAAACTGTGGAACCTGCAAGCAATGCGAAGGCCTCGGAGACTGCAACAACGTCGCCTCAGGAACAGACCCGTACGGCGACTGCAGCACATGGGAATGCCAGACAGGAGACTGCAGCGGAGGAAGCTGCTCTGTCTACAGCGATGGAAGAAAAGACAGTTGTGGAACCTGTGAATACTGCAATGATGGCGACTCTCCTTGCGATTCCATTCCAAACGGCCAAGACCCATTCGGAGAGTGCTCGTCAAGCTCCTACCAAAGCTGCACTCCCAGCGGAGAAATAAGCGCGTGTGGGTGGCAGCAAGCCAGTGGAGATTGCAACGGAGGAGGCGCGTGCGGATGGGGCTCCTGCAATGATTGTGGCCCCCATGAAGCATCGACCAGCAGCTGTTACTCTGACCTAGCCCACTGCAACTCTGCCTGCCTCGACGGGTTCGAGTGCGACGAACACGCGGACTGCTCTGACGACTGTGGAGTAACCCACACAGAAGATCTAAGCATCTATCACTGTTCCGATAACTGTGATTGTTATAAACTAGACACGCTTTCTTGTAGCCCTAGAGGCGAGTACTCGCCATGCGACCAAGCATCATGCAACGGAGCCACCTACAATTGCACTGTAAGCAATGAAGGAGAATGGGCGTGGAGACTGTCTGTACAAGCACCCGAAGCAGAAACTAACTGCACTGACGGATACGATAACGATTGTAATGGACTCTCAGACAGCCAAGAAAACATTTGCCAACCCCCAGAATGGCAAAACCAAGGACAGAACGCCTCAAGCGTTTTAATCGGAGGGCAACTGCTTTTATACGCACAAGGAAGAGACAGCATAGCATTAAACGAATCATGGCTTTCAACCAACGAAAGCGGTTCCTGGCAAAATTATAGCACGTGGGGCAACTGCTCAGGCACACCAACCAACTGCACAAATTACACTGACACCACCAACTGCACTGGCGCAGGCTGTTCATGGGACAGCGCTGACTGTTACGGCACATGCACTGGCTGCAGCAAATTCAGTAATTCTGAGGACTGTGCCAAGCAAGGAGGATGCTCCTGGGAAGAAACAAGCAGTTGTGCAGGAACAGTAACCGCATGCTCAAGCCTCTCAGATTCAACCTCCTGTAACAATCAATACGGCTGTAGCTGGACTCCAGGAAGCTGCAGTGGTTCCTGCTTTTGTGGGCTCATTCCAAGCTGTGAATGTGACGCAATAGGCTGTGAAATTATGATAAAAATGGGACCACCCCCAGAAGAGAAGTGTATAGGATTATGCACATGTGCCATAGCAAATGATCAAGCATGCTGTGAAGACCATTCTTGCACTTGGACTGCAGGCAGCTGCAGTGGCACGGCAACCACATGCCCAAACATAGACAACGCCACAGGCTGCGGAACACAAGAAGATTGCTCATGGAATGTCACCTGTGAATCAGGAGATGTTGACATAGAACAAACAGCCAATGATGTGGGCTACAACCTTGCATTGTATAGTTACACAGCACAAACATTCAAAACAAATGGTGCTATAAGAGTCGACCAAGTAGATGTGAACATAAACTGCGGGAAATGCAGCGGAACCGTCTACATGGCAATAACCAACACAGATGTTTTCGGAAATCCAAGCACAACAGTATATGGAAACACCACAGTCACCGGAATCAATGGTACACCACAATGGGTCAGCGCAGACTATACCAGTGACATACCAGAACTTGCTGCCAGCACTACGTACGCATTAGTAATACTCAAACCAACAACATCACTTGACTACCTTTGGTACTACAACAGCAGCAGTAGCACATATACAAACGGTTCTGCAAAATACTATAACAGCGGATGGTACAATATTAACGGAGACTTCACATTCAAAATATACGGCAATTGTTCAGGATCCAACGGCGAATGCAACGGCACATGTACCAACTGCACCACCTATGGAACTTCTTCCCATTGCAGCAACCAAGACGGATGCACATGGGACAACGAAGACTGCTCAGGCACGCCATCTAACTGCAACACACATAACAGCACAGTCTGCGACAAGTATGGCTGCAGCATCGCGCCAGGAGAACACGGTTCACCAATGAACATGAACGAAACAGTAAACACGTGGACCTGGTCAAACTTTACATGGCAAAACGTAAGCGTTGAATTCAACAATAGTGTCTGCTGGAAAATCTGGTACTGGGACACCCACGAACTAGTCAACGGAACAAACACACTATGCTTTAACGTCACTCAAAACACCGCACCAACAGTAATGCAAGTAGAAATAAGTCCAGAATATCCTACAGACGACCAAGCATTAACATGCAACTGGAAAACCGCTGACAACGAAACAGCCACCATCTACGCTAACGTAACCTGGCGTAAAAATGGAGGAATATGGGCAACATACAACCAACTAGAATGCTACAACGCAAGCTCATGCAGCACCAATGCAACCACAGGACCAGGCAGCGCGAACACAACGCTAGGCGATGAATGGAACTGCAGCGTAACAGTCTATGACGTTCAAAGCCTTAACATGACAGGCTCAGACAACACCACAATAATGAGAGACGTGACAGTAATATTCACTGACGGCCAATGGGAAACCTTTGCATGGGAAGACATTAAACCTCAATTATGGACCAACTCAACAAACCAACTAGCAAACTTTACTTCAACCTGCACAGAAACAGGCAGTTCAGGAGTAACAAGATACACACCATACTGGACAATAGAACTAACAAACACAGACAAAATAGTAAAACAAATAAAATTCGGAGACACAACAAACGCTGATTCTTATCAACTAACAGCAATAACCGTGGAAAAAGTAGAAGGAAGCACCCCCTGAGGCACAATTATGAAGATAAGTAAAGCAGAACTAGCAGACACGTGGTACAAAAGAGCACTAGGATTAATGTTCAGAACCAAACAAGAAAAACCATTAATATTCAAACTAGGCAGAGAAAGCCTTCTTGGAGCAAACATTCACTGCTGTTTCATGCGGTTCCCCATTGACGTGCTTTTCTTGAACGCGCAGAAGTGTGTGGTTGATAAAGCTTTGAACGTGAAGCCGTGGACTTTGAACGTGGCGCCAAGAAAACCAGCCAAGTATATCATTGAATTTCCAGTAGGACAAGGAACCGCCAAACTCGGAGAACAAATCGAATGGAAAGAATAAAGCTTTTATTCAAAGCCTGAGCAAGTACTACCAGGGGAGAGAGAATTGAAGTTAGTAGTCGAGCAATGCATAGAATGTGGAGCATGCATAGATGCCTGCCCACACGCTTTATCCACAAAAATATTAAACTGCACTCACTGCAACGCATGCGTAGAAACATGCACAAAAAACGCTTTCTATGAAGTTATGCCTGGAATATATGCCATAGATCCAGAAAAATGCGATGGCTGCGGAGAATGCTTTTGTCCATACGATGCACTCGAAATCAAAGGATATGCAAGAAAATGCGATTTATGTCAAGGCAATCCTCGCTGCACACAAGTATGCTTGAAAGGCCTTTCTCTGGAAAAAACTAAAGAAGAAAAACAAAAAATGGCAGAAATACTAGGCTGGGAAAAAATTCAAGGAGAATATACTACTAACATAGAAGACCTTTTACCACACGAAATAACAATACTAGCCAACACCAAAGAAGTATTCAAAGAACTAATAAAAGAGAAAAACAGCAGTCTCTCACAAACACTTCAAGAATACCTTGAAGAAGAACACATAATACTGCCGAAACACAGACAAGAAATACTAGAAAAAACATTAGAAAGAGAACTAAAAAGCTTTTCTATTCTAGACTCACTCCTAGAAGACGGACAACTAGAAGAAATAACCATAAACGGTCTAGACGCAATACGAGTATTCCATCGAGAAAAAGGATGGCAAAAAACAGACTTGAAATTCACTAAAACCGAAAAGATAATAGAACTAATCAACAAAATTGCCAGACCAATAGGAAGAAGAATAAGTCTTCAAAACCCAAGATTAAACGCAGTCCTTCCTAACGGTTCAAGATTACATGCAATTGTACCTCCACTAACAAAAGAACCAAACATGACAATACGAAAATTCAACAAACAACTATTCTCACCAAAAGAACTAGTAAAAAACAAAACCATAAGCGCAGAAGCCCTAGCATTCCTTTGGATGACCCTACAAAGCAACCTAAACATACTAATCTGTGGCTCCACAGGCTCAGGAAAAACCACTACTCTTGACTGTTTAGCAACATTCATCCCAAAAAAAGAACGCATTATCATCGTAGAAGAAATTCCAGAAGTGCAATTACCACACGCACACCAAGTAAGACTAATCGTTAACCCTTCCCTAAAAATCAGTATGAGCGACTTGATAACAGACACACTCAGAATGAGACCTGACCGCGTGATCATTGGAGAAATCAGAACAGAAAAAGAAGTCAAAGCATACATGAACTCAATCCTAGCAGGACAAGGCAAAGGATCAATAGCTACCTTCCACGCACTAGACGCAAAAGAAGCACTTCACAGACTTGAACTACTAGGAGCTAAAAAAAATGAACTCAAAGCAATAGACCTAATAATAATCCAAAAAAGATGGACTCAATACGACAAAGAAAAAAGCACTGAAAAACGAAGAATAGTAAGCATAACCGAACAAACAAACCCCATATACAAATATGACTACAGCCAAGACACCATCAAAAAAATTCAAGAACCAAAACTCAAACAAGAACTAGAAAAAACCTTCAAAAACTATGAAAAAGAACTTCTTGAACGAGAAAAAAAACTTCAAGGATAAACATGCACACACAAAAAGTAGAAAAAGAACTACCACTCGCACTAAGAACACTCTCAACCGAACTAGCAATCAACATGCCATTCGAACAAAGTCTTGAAAGCCTCTCAGAAGGACATGGAGAACTATCAAAAGACTTTCAGAAAATAACCCAAAGAATAAACGCAGGCTACACAGTAAGAGAATCACTCCTAGCCTGGACACAAGACACCCCCTCAAAACAAGTAAAAAGAGTCGCGCTCCAACTAATCTCAAACTACGAAAACAAAGAAGACCCACTTGCTCTCAGAAAACTAAGCGAAGAACTACTCTCTCAACAAAAAACCAAAATGCGCGAATATACAAGCCAACTAGCAGTATATTCTCTTTTATTCATAGCAGTCTCAGCAATATTTCCTGCATTGTTTCAAGCATATGTAATCATAGGATCCAGTTTCATGAGCCAAACAGTCACACCAGAACAAGCACTACTCATTCCAATAATCGGGTTTCCGCTAGCAGACATAGCCATTCTAGCAATAATTAAAAAGAGGAAACCGTTATGAACATGGAACTGCTTTTGATAGTGCCAATAATAGCAATAGCTTATGCTATTCCTAAATGGAAAAAAGCCAAAAAGATAAGAGAAATAGAAGAAAATCTTCCAGAAGCACTACTGCAAGTATCAACCCTAACAGAAATAACAAGTTTTGAACGATTAATTGAAAAAATGGCTGAAGGACAAAACCAGCTCTCACAAGAATTCAAAAAAGTAAACCGTCAAATAAAAAATGGCATCCCAGTAAAAGAATCCCTCCAAAGCCTAGAACAAGAAAGTCCGTTACTCTCAAGAACAGCCAAACTTTTAAAACAAAGCTATCGCACAGGAGCAAACATGAGCAAAGCACTACGCGAAACAGCTGAAGACATCACTCAAACACAAGAAATACTAAGAGAACGCTCTTCCAGCACAATGATAGAAAAATACACCCTGTTGCTTGCAGGAGGCTGCATCGTACCGCTCATTTTAGGAGTGCTTGTAGCACTAATTAACAACATAGGATTCATAGACATTGGCATGGGCATGAACATTCAAACCAGACAAGCCATAGTAAACAACGCTTCTCTCGCCAACCAAATATACCTAGCAGAATATGCCCTCCTAGCATCAGTTTTTGTGAGCCTGCAAGAAACCAAACCAGAAAAAGCATTAATATACGCTTGTGTGCTAATCCCATTAAGTTTGATATTATTCCACCTAGCAAGCACTAGCATAGCTTTTTAAACCGGTAGCGCTTATTTTTCAAGTATGGGACAAGTGGAATTCAAAATAGTAGGAAAACCAAAATTAGCAGGATACACGCTAATAGAAGGATTTCCAGGCATTGGTTTGATAGGAACGATAGCAGCAGGATACCTAACAGAAAAACTAGAAACAGAATGCATTGGATACGTTTTCTCAAAAGATTTTCCGCCAATGGCATCAATCCACAAAGGCAAACCAGTATTCCCAGCAAGAATATACATAGACAAAAAACACAAGCTAGTCATACTATTCTCAGAGCTTGTTGTACCATCAAACACAGTCTATGACATCTCCACAACCATACTAGAATGGGCTAAACAAAACAAGATAAAAAGAATCATTTCACTAGCAGGAATGACAGCCAAACCAGGAGAAGAACCAAAAAAACCAATAATATATGGAATAGCCGCAGATGATGATATCGCCAAACAAATGGTAGACAGAAACGTAAAACTAATAACAGAAGGCGTTACCACAGGTGTTTCCGGCGTTCTAATGGCACAATGCAGAGTAGAGAATTTTCCGGCAATGAGCTTGCTCATAGAATCCAAGCGAGGATATCCTGACCCGGGAGCAGCAGCTGAACTGCTAGAAAAACTAGAAGAATTCCTAGACTTTGACATCAAAACTCAAGACCTAATGGAAGAAGCAAAACAAATAGAAATCAAAATGAGACGCATGCTCAGCAGAATCAGTTCAGGCAAACGACAATACGAACGAGCAGAAAAACACTCCCTAATGTACGGGTAAAAAGCTCTTCTCATTATGTGAAAGAATAACAAGCGTTTCAGTATCATACACATGCCTAGTAGAATAAATGTTTCTGATATTATCAAAACAATGAGAAATATCACTAGAACGCATCACAGCAAGCAAATCATGCCTGAAAGCCAAAGAAAACAACTCATGAACACACTCCTCTCCAACAAGCCGTTTAATCACCTGCTCTCGCTCACCTGGAATAGCATCAATAAACACACAAGAACTTACCCCAAACCCCAAATCATTATACACCTCAGGCGGAATAAAAATACTCTTCTTTAATAACACTCCATTACGCCATAACAAACCCCACTTACGCGAAACAGTATTCCTATGAAAACCCAATGCATCAGCAACCTTCTTCAAAGACGCTCCAGTATTAACAAACTTATACTTAAGAATAGCCAGGGAAGTATCATCCAAAACATCACACTCAAGCGACAAATCATGAACCTGATTTAATTTTTCCACTCTCATGACAGGAACCAAAGAAATTCGTGAAATAGTATCCCTAAAATTAACTCCAAGCCACTCAATCAAATTCTGTAACTCCTTATGCTCAGAATAAAACACCTTAGCAAACATATCCATTTGACCAGTCAAAGTAAAAATAGAAAACACATTAGGATGAGACAAAATCTTCTCATCCAAATCCTTTCTATCCAAATTCCTAGTAATATCCAAAGCACACCAAGCCATATTCTTATAACCAAGCTTATACGGATTAACCCTATAACGATAAGAAAGAATAATCCCCTTACGCTCAAACTGCTTTATCTTATACGCAACAGTCTGAGGACTAACCCTCAAAATCTTACCAATCTCATAAATAGAATAATGCGCGCCCTTCAACATCAAAAACTTCAACAAACGATGATCCAAATCCGACAAATAAACCTTTTCACGAGCCATATATATTATATTTGTATAAACCTATTTATTAGTTCCTTTTATAAAAGCATATAAATGCATATTCTTTTATGTCTTTTTGTGTGCAATATCAAGTTAACCATTAACTAGTTGTAACAAACTAGTATTAGTGTGGCTATATGCCATGGGGGTGGTAACGTATGGAAAAATATGTAAAGGTTCACTCCCCCGGGATAGCCGGATTTCCAAGAGCGATGGTTGCCGCGGGGGAAGATTTGGTCTTGGGTGTAGTGCATGTGTTTTTGACTATTGTACTACTAACGGCAATATGCATGATAGCGTTCAATCCGATTTTATTCCAGAACATCCAGCTAATTTTAGTGATCGGAGGCATAGCAGTAATTGACTTGTGGATCTCTCACCAAATGAAATAGAGGGGTTAACGCCCCCTCACCTTTTTTTTAGGAAATGTTTTTAAACCATAACAACGTAATTAGAACTTATAACCGGGGGGTTTAGAATGAAAATTAATAATTTTTTTAAGTTAATGTCACCCAAGCTTACTGTACTAGTTACTACTGTTGATGAAAAGGGACGTCCAGAGGTTTCAACGTTCTCTTTTGTTACGCCTATTTCGTTTAATCCACCTATGTTAGGATTATCTGTGGGTCCTAACAAGCACAGTTATTGGAACATGACGCGTGTTAAAGAGTTTGTGGTTAACATTCCTAGTGAAAAAATGCTTGATCAGGTTTGGGAAGCTGGCGGCAAATATGATCAGGAGGAAAGCAAGATAGAAAAACTTGGTTTCAAGACTTTGCCTAGTGATAAAGTCAGGCCTCCAAGGCTTGCGGATTGTCCAGCACATATTGAGTGCTATGAAGAGTTTTCAAAGAAAGCAGGAGATCATGTGATGGTGCTTGGTAGGGTAGTGGCAGTGCATGCGGATGAGGATATGGTTGATTCTAAGGGTAATCTTAAGGTTGATGTGGTCAGGCCTCCTTTGCACGTGAGCGATAATCTTTTCGCTTTTCCGTATGTAACTAAGAGTGTTTGAGTCTTTGCTCTACAGCTGAGATTAGCAGGGGCAGTAGCACGGTTACGTCTCCTTGTACGGTTACTTGTTTTGCGTTTTCTTTTACTTTTCCCCAGCTGATGCCTTCTCTCATTCTTGCTCCGCTCAGTGAACCGTCATATTCTCCTGCGCTAGTGATACCCACTGCATAATCTAGGCCTCCTCTGAATTGGTTCCACCAGATTGTGTGATGTTTGGAAATGCCGCCCCCTAGGATAAGCGCGCCGGCTTTTTTTGCGTCAAAGACTAGTTCTGCTAGTTTGTTTTCGTCTAGGAACAGGTCTATGTTGAAGTCTTTGTGGTCTTGCCAGAAGAAGTATAGTTGTGAGCCGAATGCTCCGTCAGTGATTCCAGGGATGATTACTGGAATTTTGTTTTTCCATGCCCAGTATGTTATTGATTCTTTAGCTTTTTTTTCTTTTGAAATGGCTTTTCCTACGTCCCAGACTAGTTCGTATGTTGAGTAGTGCTTGTTTTTTTTGTATAGTTTTGAGAGGATTGGTTGGAGTTTTTTTTCTAGGATTGTGCCGTAACTGTCGATTGGAGCAAAAATGTTGCCTATTCTGTGTATGCCTTTTCTGTGTAGTTCAATGTCATTTGCCTGGAAGCTTCCGTGATAATAGTTTTTCCATAGTTTTGATAAGTCGTAATCTAGCGTGCCACTTGCGGTGATTATTGCTTGGACTCGTTTTTTCTTGACTAGTTCTGTTAGTATGCCGCGTGTGCCTGTGGAGGCTATGCATGCTGGGAAGGAGAGGAAGGTTGTGCATTGTGGGTCACGGAACATTTTTTCTGTGATTTGTGCTGCTTCTCCTAGGTGTTTGGCTGTGAAGCCTCCTGCGTTGTATAATTGTTTTAGTAGTTCGTCTGTGGAGTCAGTTGCATGAATATCTTTAACTGTTTTCATTTTTATCGCCTTAAGTTAGGGAGTGGTTCTTTTTTTTAGTCTTGTTCTTGCTAGGAATATGCCTCCTGCAAGAGCTAGAATGTATAGTAGGAATGTCCAGTCTGTTTCTTCTGGTCGTGTTGGGATTTGAATACCAGTTGGTGTTGGGGGTTTCCATGGTGGTATGCCTTCGTCTATTGCGCTTGGCTGGAGTAGTGGTGGTTCTGGTCTTCCTGTTATTGCATCGAAGCCGTGAGTTTTGAATTCGTTGTTCATTTGGATTGGTTGTCCGTTGACGAACACGTAGTTGTTGTTGTCTCTATCGTATTTTATTGATCCACCAGTGCCTATTATCCAGTCTACTATAGCTTCGCCAAGAGTTTCTCCGGTCTGTGGGTTGGTGATGTTTATTACTGTGCTTCCGTCTGGTTTTGATTCTAGGCAGACTCTGCGTATCAGATTTGCTTCCACGTGTGGCTTGCCTTTTTCGTATACTAGTATGCATCCAGAGTCTTCATCTATTTCTATTTGGTCTATGTCAAAGACTTCTGTTTGGTTTCCGTGCATTAGTTCTAGGTGCATTGTACCATTTTCGTCTTTTGTGAATGCAAAGCCTACTGTCTGGTTCTGGTCGTCCAGTCCAAAGACTTTAGTGATTGTACCAAGCTTGTCTCCACCGGGTATGCGAGTGAGTGAACCGTTAATGCCCATGATTTGTCCTTGATCATCATATATTTCCAGTGGCAGGCCTGTGTCTGAGACCAAGGGTTTTCCTTTGGTTAGTTCATACCATTCTGTTCCGCTTATTGCTGGTCTGAAGTATTTTGGAACAATGTAAATGAAGTCTCCTTTTTTGATTACTACTCCGCCTTCAAATATCGCTGAACGGAACCCAAAGGTCTCATTCTCAAATTCTACTTTAGCTTTCGCGGTCACGGCAATTGGATTGAGACTATAAGCATAAGAGCCATCTGGTACGTCACGTTCCCAGCGATAATCTCCGTTATAATCAATGTTCGGGTAAATTGCGCCGCTGTCTGTTTCTATGTCTCTAAGCGCGCCCATCATTCTTTCAAGTTCTTCAAAGTGTTCGCCTTCAAAAGTGCTTATTATGTCTTGGTTGAATTTGATGTTTTTGCCGGATGGGTCTGAAGTAAATATCGCACAGTCTGTTGTTTCGTTAATGTTTATTTTTATTGCTGTGTTTGGAATGATTAGCGCGGGAAGGTTCTCATCAAGCCATTTGAATGGAACGAGTTCATGGGTAAGTATGGGCTTGTCTCCTACATAGATTGTATCGCCTGAGACTCTTACGCACAATTCATCTTGTGGATTGCCTCCAATCATTGGGCAAAAGTGTAGGTCTAAGTCGCTTCTGAGCCAGTCGATTACTGCATCTTTCAAGTGGAAGTAGTAGATATCTTCAAACATCATTCTTCCGGTTGCATTGTCCATTTCTGAGTGGATATTTAATTGCATTTGTGCTGGCTTTAGGAGGGAATCATCTTGTCCTATGTTTAATCCTTCTAAGAAGTTGTCTATTGGAAGTGCGTCTAGGCCTGGAAGACCTTTTATTTGTTGTGATTCTTCTATTTCTGCTTGTATGACTGATGGATCTCTGTAGTCTGATCCTCCAATAATCATGAATGATCGCTCGTTGCAGGTGAGAAGTTCTTCCATGCAATCGGTTGTCAATTCTATTTTTCCTTTCCATTCTCCAACACCTGAAAGCACAACAAAATCGGAGATTCCGAGCGCGAGGTTCAGCGCGCTGAATGCCACGGATTTTTCTGCTGCCATTTGGACTATGCCGCTTGCTCCAAGGTACATGCTCATCATGCCAATGCTTGCTTCGCATTTGGCGTGGACTGCTTCGCATGGTGGTCGTGAGGTACAGTCTATGAATTCACTTGTGTAGTTTGGTTGGACGTAGCATTGTTCAAGGTCTTTCATTGAGGTTGTCTGGGAGGTCAGGAGTTCTTCTCCTCCACCAAATACACCTCTTCCTACTATTCCTGCTATGACTGGAGCAAGAGAGTATCTGGCAATGGGTATTGAAGGCCATAGGTAGATTAGAGAGCCTAAAGCTATTGTTTCTGTTCTTGAGCCAAGTTTGCGGAGGGCAGTTGATATACCCCATGTCCAAGGGAAGACGCTTCTCACTTCGTTGGGTTGTCCGAATGAGTGCTTGTAGATGTCCATGTTGGTTGTTCGCATTCCTAGTGCAGATACTGCAGTGTCTTCTGCGAGAATTCTCATTGAGGCAGGGTCTTCTATCAGTACCATGTCATGGTTTTCCCAGTTGGTGATTCGCATTAGGTAGCCTTTGTCTGTAAGTTCTACTTCTGTTGAACCGCGTGGATTTTCTTTGTCATACATTGATATTATCTGTGGAGTGTTGTCGTACATTATTCCGCCAAATAGAAGGTTTTGTCCTAGTTCACTGTATTTGGTTGCCATTGTCGGTTCGTATCCACCGATTGCAACCAGGAAATCTCTCACGTGCTTTCCAACAAAATATCCTCCAACACCACTCTCGTGCAACGCATCAACTTCTTTGGGTATTCCTAGGAGTATGAGTGAGGAAGTTGGAGTGAATAGGGTGTCGGTTGATTCTGGATCCCAGTGCAATGTTATTCCGGGGGATGCTAGGGTTAAGAATCCTTCTTTTTCGAACATGAGGCCGCCTAAGTGTAATCCATATGCAACTAGAGTGATTGGTCTGGCAGCAAAGTATAGTCCTTGCAGGACAGCTGCAAGGGATTTGAGCGGGAGTCGTGCTAGCCCTGCTATAGCCGGGTTTGATATTTTTAGTGCACTAACTTTTCCGCTTAGTCCTCCATGGCCTAACCAATCCATGCTTAAAATTCTTCTTTGTGTTGCAAAAGATTTTTGGCCTTTACTGTATTTTTCTAGAGGTTTGATTTCGTATCCTTTCTTGACTATGTGATAAATTTCATCGTTAGATAATGCTCCTGCAGAGGGAATTCGCATATTTTTTAGTTCGCCTATTTTAGCAGCGTATGAAACATCGCCTATAGATCCTCCAGCAGCAGCTGCTATTTGAGCATCAGATAGAAGACCTCTTTGAATCATAAGATCTTTGCGATATCGATCTAGAGGTTTAATCGTTTCAAGGAGTTCATTGGATTTAGCCTTGTGGAAAAATTTGTATTTATCCCCGTCTTTGGCAATGAATTTAGTTGTTTCTCCTTTGAAGGAAAACTGATCAAAGTTATCTAAGTGTGTAGCAAGAGCAGATAAGTCATCTGTATTAGCAACAATGTCATCAGTACTAACAATCGCAAGTCGTGTAAAAACATCGTCAGCCGTTATTCCTGCTCTAGTATTCAATAAGGTATCATCTGCATAAGAAGGAAGTACTTTCAGGACGGACTCCTTTGAGAAACCAGTACCTATAAGATTATTGCCTACTTCTTTAACAGTATGAGACTTCTTTATATTTAGAGTTTTTTTGATAGTATAAGCAGAAGGTGAAATGCTTTTGCCTTTAACATGCTTAACAATCTCTGCATAATCTGATTTTTTGACCCCACGAACAAGTGCGGTATCAAGTTCTCTTGATGCTTTATTGTTGACATGCCTCAAGGCATCATCATGAGTGCCAATAAAGGATTTAAGTTTTTCCACAATAGAAGACCTAACTCCTCTTTTCGTGAAATCGGCTTTCATCATGCCTGTCAAAGCTTCATCCATCTTATTGAGGTTTTTAGCAGTATAAGTCATTTCTGTTGTCTCAGAGAGGAACAACCTACGCACATCATCATGAGAACGCGAGGTGGTCTTTAGCCAGAGCGTGTCTCTTTTGAAGAGTCCGGAAATTGCTGGCTTCATTATTGTTCCGAAAGCATGAGCCATAAAGACTCCTTGAGTCGCACCATCAAACCACGCGAGTCTTTTCATTCTGGCAGTGAAATACATGTAAGTTCGTGGAATGATAAAAACAGAGCCGCTGGACGGAAACACTGCCATTGAAGTAGACCATTTTCCTGCCTTCATTCTGGAATAATCCAATGCCACATACCCCCAAGAGCCATCAACACCTTCTTCCATGTTCAAAGTGTTAATAAGTGAAATCCAGCTTGTGCCAACAGTCTCAAAAGTCCCATTTATGATTCCAGTGGTATACCCACCAGGCTTAATATTAAAGTCATCAGTTGCCTCGCCCACACGCTTAGTGCAAACTCCATCGTCAGTATCATTTATTGGAAGTTCTGGACACATAGCAAGGTCTTCTGCCATCATCGCGCCATATTCTACTCTACCATCAATCTTAGTGCCAATGATAATTGCATTGTCTGGTCTTAATTTTTGACCTAGTTTAGGTGCGTAAAACACCATTCCGTCAGGGCCATGAAAATATAAATTGTATTTTTCCAATCGTTTCTGGGATTCAGTCTGAACACTTGCATTTAAGCCTAGTTCTTCTACAACCTGTGCTTCTCTGTAACGCTGTGCGCTTGTTGCAACGTCTTGTTGGACTATGCCTTGTATTGCTAGGGCTTGGTCATAGTTTAAGTTGGTGACGTTTATTCCTCCAAGAGAACAGAGTCTGGCATTGATATCAAAAGGTTCTGTGATTGGAGGGGTTGTTTCGTTAAATGTCATGTTAGCATTGTTCTGTGCCATTACGCCCACAGGCCAGAAAAGAGAGACTAGAAGTATGAGAGCGAACGTTAAAGGTATGGTTTTGTGCCTCGCGAGCATGGATAGATATACTATCAATGCATATATAAAGCTAATCTCATTTTTTTAGTATTGTAGTGGCATGTTAGAGAATAGCCCAAAGACAAAGAATATTGTCCCCCAGAATGCTGCACTTGCTATGAGACAAAGCAGAAATTGTAAGAGATGCCAGGGTAGCATGGGATATTTTTTCAAGAGTTTTTGGTAAGCTAGTGTAGCAGGTGTCACAGCTAAAAAGAATATTGCCAGGCCGTATAGCAGTGGCACTTGAAATGCTTGAGGTGTGACTCCGCTGGTTATGAAAACAAAAATCCACGCTAAGAATAGATATATTTCTAAGAGGACTAGTCTCAAGAGCCAATTGAATTCTTTCTTGATTTTTTTGAAATAGTAGCTGGTGATAGCTACGACTATAAACACTATTATGGATGTTAGGAATGAAGTTATTGCCCAACAGGAAAGTTTTCCATATTCTGAACAGGTATAAAACAGAGTTAAAAAGAGTTCTAGTAGCATTGTTATCTCCTTATCGCATTCTCAGTAATAAATCTTTGCTTCCATCATGCAAGCTATTTTTCCACAAATCTTTCTTTGCTCGCCTGAAGAATAGTATGGGGGTTTTGGTTTGCATTTGGTTGGAACTCCGGCTTGATCTGGACAAGTATACTTTGGTGTTGGAAGAGAGTCACAAGCCATTATATTGCCATCTCCATCTCTATTGCATGCTCCTTTCTGGAAATCTTCGACCCACTTACTTATGTTTTCTCCATAAGGATCACTTGAAGAGATAGGGCAACTGAAAAGGAGAGGGTCTGCATATGTTCCAAAAACAACTGGTGTGTCTGGAGCATATACTGAAAGTTCTAGAGGATGTGGCGATTGTAAACATAGTGTATGCCATTGCATCATCATAGCCTCATAACGAGGATCAGCATTATCAAATGCTCCAATCATGTAGTAGCCTATTTCATCCAAAAAAAAGCGTTTCGCTCCTGCGGGTTGCTCGTATTCGATTTCTGTCAGTGTATTAAGAATTCCACTGTCGAATTCGCCCATGTACATGAAATAATATGCTTTAAATGAGGTTGCTCCATAAACTGATGCTGCCCAGAATAGTAGTGCTGCTGCGGAAGCACATAACATTAGGAAAAAAATTCCATCAATTATAACTGCTTGGGCTTTCATGTCCATGTTATCACTTCCAATTCTGCTGTAAGAGCTCGCTTGGTTCCACCATCATCAACATCAACTACAATAGGATATTTCATTGAAACAAAGTCTCTCCCGTCCATGAATTCCTGAACTGGAACATACTTACCCCAATCATCAAAAGTGGTTCCTCCTTCATAGCATACTGCTTCTGTAGTGGCATCTGAAGGATCAAAAGAAAAGTTTTTTGATTCAAAAACATAATTTGGTGTAGATGTATCATAAGTAGTATAGTTGGTTCTGTCTATTCTCATTGCTGCATGAATACCATAATTAGAACGAGATGTTTTGAGCAAAGGGCAAGCATAATCCTTCCAATAGTCATGATCCATGTGTTTTCTTTCACGTATTGCTCTAGATATCATGATGTTTGCACGCATTGCATTTACTCTTGAATTTTTTGCTTCATATACGTTGTAAGTGACTGTGACTGCTCCAAAAAACAGCATTAGTCCTAACAGTATTGGGAACATTGCGGGAAAATCATCCCCTATTGGACCGATATACCCTTTTTTCATGTTTAACACAATCATTTACAATCGATAGGAATATCTGCTGGATCAAGGAAACAACACTCAATAAGTCTATCCATTGATTCTTTAGCATTAGTATCTAATTTTTTCTTGCTTGCGATGCAAAGCACGGGACCGTCTCTATAAAAGAGCAAACCGTCATCTCGTTTAGACCCGTCTATGGAAGGTCTTAAAACCAGGTCTTTATCAACAGTGTCTAGGAATAATGGATAAGTAGGTATATTTGTACTAGTAAGACGTCCTTTGAACATGTGAACTTTCCGAATGTCATCTGGAGGTTGACTGGGAAGTTCTAGTGCAACTGCTGCAACAAATTGTTCTATGTCATTGATTTCATCATTGGCATAAGCATCTTCTGCTGGTTGTCCTGTTTCCCACGTAAGAAGGAATACGATTCTTTCAGAAGATGGAGACCCCTGATGAGTGATGCCTGCAGTATAACTTCTTATTTGAGTACTTTTGCCTGTACCTCCACTAATCATAATTTTGTTTTCTATTGGCAAGATAATGCTTCCGGAGGGAAACATGACTACTGAGTTAGCTGATTCGGCCCATAGCATAATTACTGCTCGAGCATTATCTTCAATTACTCTTTCTTGATATATGCTCAACACTCCAGTTAATACTACTACAAGTCCTAACAAGAATACCATTAGAACAGTCTTTGACATAACCCACATTCCGAGACCGCGTTTAGCTTGAATCATGTGCATTCACTTAAAGTCCCATAACAACAAATTCTGAACTTGTTTGCAGTGCCAGTAGAATCTTTGAGAAAAACTAGAGAGTAGGATTTAGGTTCTGTTAAGTTAAGGCCAAACATGCGTTCTCCGCCAGAAGTCATTTCAATATTCCTATAACCTCTGTCAGTATCAAGCATGGGAGCAGGACATCCTCTAGTATCTAGAGTCAAACCCATTGGAATTCTAACACATACTGGTTGTCCAACAACACTAGCAAATCCATCTTGTTCCCCTTCCGCAACAATTATTCTACATGAACCTACATTACAAAATTTAATGCAATCTTCTGCTCTAGGATTACGTATTGTAATATTTTTTGTCATTACACTGCCACAGGAAAGATCTCCAAAGTTTAGGTTAATCATAGTTGCGTTTCCGGTTAAACCGGTTGCTATTTCTATTTCACTAGCAAATCTTTGCATGTTTGATTGAATTTTGTTTTCACATTGCAATCTGTCATAATTAGTGTACATTTGTGCAATTATTGGAAGTAGTAGCGCTAGCATTGCTGCTGCAAGAAATAGAGCAAAAGGTCCTTCTTCTTGTCCTTTAGTCCCGAACATATGAGAGAATACGATAAACTAGGTTATAAATGTTATCTGGAGGAAGATTACGGTATTATTAGAAGCCCATGCCAAAAGATGCTGATTGAAACATAGGCTTGATAACACTTACTAAGAGAATAATGGCGATGGCAGCCAGTATCAAAAGGTAGATGGGCGTCCAGTTGACATCACCTTTAGAGTTCACTTAAACACCTTATGCGTTAACGTTAAAACCAATGATATACTTTCCATTATTGTTGTATACTCTGATTTTTCCGCTTACATCCTTAGTTGCAGTAATCACCATTGGATTATCAGCATCACCACAAGAACCAGTTAAATCAAAGAATATGCTAGTGAAGTTATAACCAGCTGGGCAGGAAGCTAGGTCACCTGGAGTTAAAGTACCATTACAGAAACAAACGGTTCCTTGGTTGACTCCTGCTTGGTCAGCTATACCTGAAGTGGACATGACATCTCCTTTAACAAATTGTACATTTTGAGGAGATACTGTTCCAGAGCCTCTGGCCTGTTTTACTGAAGAAATGCTTTGAGTTATTACGTGCATTGGTTCTCCTACAGGCACAATAAAGCCTTGGAGCATTCCAAGAATTATTACTAGAATGGTTCCTGCTACTACAGCAGCAATCAAAAGTTTAAAAGCATCAAAAGCTTGTCCTTTTTCATTAAACATGGGGTATTACCTCAAAATAAACTACAGAAAAGAGGTTTAAAAAGGTTTCTGTTATTTACCAGTTGGCAGGAGAACATTCTTCTTTATCAATGTAAACTCTACACTCTCCCAAATCGTCACATGAGGAACAAACTTTTACTTCGTATCCTTTAGTCAAAGAAATAAACGTGCAACCATTGCCAGGAAGAGCACAACCAGGAAATTCACAGAATGCTGCATCACAAAATATTTTTACATTAGTTGAGGGGGGTATGCCTGATTTTATTATAAGGCTATCAGAACTGAAATCTTGATTTTTAAGCCAGGCTGTTTTAACAAAAGAGTGTCCTGTACCTCTTGCATTATACGCACTTTTTAGGACATCAGAGCTGATGGTTTGCACATCAGTGCCATGAGTGATGTAAGTAATCCATTGAACAACACCCCACAAAATTGCTAAAAAAGCCATTGCGAAGACAGCACCTTGTAATAGCTTAAACACTGAAGAGTATTGTCCTCGATTCATGCTTGCACCATTTTCAAGGAAAAGAACGCTACTATAAAGAAAATCATCATTGCTATTGGTAATGCTTTTGAAATACTAATTTTGAAAGCTAAGTCGTTCTCTCCTTCTGTGACTTGAGATGCAAAATACATTAAAATTGTCACTATTTGAACCATGTATATTACAATCACTAAGAATAAAATGTTCTGGTCAAAGACAGGACCTCCTTCAGCTCCCCCAAACATGCTTCCAACACTGGTAAGAGGAGCAGCTAAGCCACCGACCCCTCCAGGTATTGACCCAGAAGAAGCAGGCATTTGACCTGAAACAGAACCTAAAGCATTACTTATTACTCTTTGAAGAGCTACAGTAATTCCAAGTACTGAAGGCGCTATGAGCGTGCTCATGACGCTCATCATGCTTGTGATATCTTCTAGCATTCCTTTCAATGATCTTTCTACTTTTTGAGAGTCTTGTAATTGAAATGAAAGTGAAACTAACGATCTGGCTGCTGTTTGAACGCCTAGAGTTAATGATTCTACAACTATTTGCATGGTTCCTCTTATAAAGTCTGATGGCACGTACCTCAATGAACCATATGCTTTGTCAAACAAAGCCATTTTGAGTGTCATGCCCATTACTGTGATGTTTTGAAGTGTAGGAATGAATATTTTTTTGGTAACTGGTGAATTAGGAAGAAAGTCAGCTGTATGTTTGAGAGCTTCTTCCATGGGTTTGCCTTCTCCTAACCGTGATGCAAGAATGTATAAAGTGTCTTGAAAATCATTCTCCATTTTAACTAGTTCTAATTGGGCGTGACGTTTGTCTTTGTTGTTTGCCCAGAGATAAAAACAGATTGCAAAGACTATTCCAAGAGACCATCCCATGTATTCTATTAAAGGCATGTATGCGTCTACTTGTTCTGTTTGCCATGCTGGAGGCATTGGATTGACTATTGGATTGAATATGTACCCTGCTATTATTGTTGCAGCCATGATAGCTAAAGAAACAACAATCACGGGCAACTGATACTTGCCTATTTGGAACCATCCTCGTTTTGGGAGCCCAGGCAGGTTATCAGGAATTTTTGGTATTGGCCTGGCAGGGGGTCTTTTTCCTAGAATAGACTTGGCCATTATTAGAGCAATCAATGGAATGATAATGTTGTAGATTAGTATTAATGCGACTGGAGATCCAAGAAAACCCATTGACTCTGATGCCATCATTGAACCAACAGGAATTACAATGATTAGTAGTAGAGGAAGCAGAACACCGAGATAGTATAGGTATATGGAAGGCTGATGCATTGCACGAGAATACATGTCCATTTTGTCTTTGATTCCTTGTAAGGCATCAGTTACTGCTTTGTCCAAGAGTTCATTGCGTTTGCCTTCATCTACTTCCATTACTGAAGAACGAATCAGCATGAGCGCGTGTTTGAATTCTTCTGAATATTCTCCCCATTTCCATGCCATGTAATCGAGTGCTTCTTCTACTGTTCTGTATTTTCCTATGTGAATATCATAGCGTAGCTTGCGAAAGTCTTTTGCTACCCTGCCATGTCCATGATCTGCTGCAAATTTGATTGATCGTTCTAGATTGGGAGAGACTTTCATTGCCATGACGATATAGTTTATGATTTCAGGAATGTATCCAAGAGATTTTATTTTTTCTTTTTCTGCTGCTTTGAACGGATAAATTTGAATGTAGTAGCCTAGACCAAATGCTACTGCGAAAGGTACAAGATAAAGGATCATAGACATTCCTGACAGAGGATGACCAATTAGAGTGGTTCCACTCCATATAATCGGTTGTGATAGGATGTATTTGAGCAGGTAGTTGAGTAAAGCCCATCCAAAGGCTAGGACAAATCCTATGACCATGACAAACATTGGCGCAGAATTAAATTCTTGTGGAGTGAGATTCCAATCAAGAAAAGCTAGCGTGACTTCATATTTAGGATCTATTTCTTTTTTAGCGTTTTTCCCGAAGTATTTGTGCGAAAACTTACAGAGTTTAACATACCAGTGTTCTTTTTGGTCTATCCCATCCAGTTTATGTTTTCCTCCGCCAAACACGGCATCAAAAAAGGCTTTACTGCTGTTTTGCTTCTTCACTTGCCTTCCTCCTTGATAAAAGCTCTTTCAGTAATTGATTTTCTACCCAATTTGTCCACTCGTTGTATACTTTGTCGTATACTACGCTTCCATGTTCTCTTCTGCTCTGTTCTTGGAATAATAAATACATGTCATTGGCTCGCACGCTATTCACTGCTTCCAAAAGTTCTGGAATTTTGTGCGTGTTTTTTAGATCCACCAAGTGTTGTTTGCTTTTGCCTCTGTACGTTATGTCTGTCCAAATAGTATCAATGTCCATTCCACGCATTTTACGTATTTTTTTAAAGAATTCAGAATCTTCATACAACGTGTTTTTGTGAATAGTATGCTTGTCTTTTGTTGCATCGTAGGTAACAAGATCAATCAACCCGCCTTCTTTTTGAGGATCTTCATACCAATGCTTTCCTATTTCAGTAATTTCAATAAGCCTTCTCGCACGCCTTATTGAACCTTTGAAACGAATAGGCGCAGAAGTAACACACATGTCTGTAGCTTTAAATGAAGTGTTTGGCACGCCCAGATCATTCACTACCCTATCCCAAATAGAATAAGCATTCTCTCCGTGAATAGTACCCATAACAACGTTTCCTACTGCACCAACGCGCATTGCTTCATATAGTACTAAGGCTTCTCTGCTCCTGACTTCACCCATTATGAGTACGGATTCTCCAAGCCTGAGCGCGGTTCTGAGTGCGTCTTCTGGACTGACTTCTGATGCGACTGCTCCTACTGAGATTGAGGATCTTGTTTTTAGTCTGCAGATGTTGTAGCCGATTTTGCGCATTTGTTCGACTGGAATTTCTAGTGTGTCTTCTATTGTAATGATTCTTTGTGAGCGTAGGATTTCAAGCATGAGTGACATCAGCATTGAGGTTTTGCCTGAGCCTCTGCTTCCGACGACTAGCGTGGATGCTTGGGCATCCAAGAGGAATGAGAGTAGTCCTGCTACGTCTGAGGGAAACATGTTCACGTCTATGAATTGGGGGATAGTCCATGGAGTGGATTTGTGGATTCTTAGAGCAAAACCAATGCCATCCGGTGATAATGGTTTGCCGATGGTTGCTGTTCTAGTATGATATTCTTGTAAGTCGAAGTCTATGACTGGATGTGCTTCATCGAATGGCCTGCCGCTCATTGAACGGAACCGGGATACAATGCTTTCTGCTTCTTCGTTTGAGAAAATGACGTTGGTTTGACAAGGTCCGTATTCACTGTGTACTATGTACACTGGTTTGTATCCTAGTGGTGCATCTAGGTATACGTCAGTAAGTTTTTCGTCTGAAAGCAACAAGCCCATGATGCCAAAGCCTATGGTATACCTTACTACAATGCTTGCTAGTGCACTTACTTCTTCTGGTGAAAGAGCTATCTTGTTTTCTCTTGCTATGTCGTTTATTGTTGTTTCATAGATTTTTTTGAAATATTCTTTGCTTGTAGCTAAATCAGTGAACTCTAGTCCTTCTGGATGGTATCCGCTTACTATTTCTTTGGTTTTGGACATGAGAAAATAGTGTTCTGGGCTGAGAGCGTACTCTGGCGGATCCAGGTAATACAAGTATTCTATTTTTTCTGGATGTTTGTAAATGCTTATGTTTGTGTCTTTTACTTTGTACTGGTCAAGCAATTCTATTTCTTTCGGAAGGTCAAAAGAGATTCTTGAACCGATAAAAGAAGGTTTTAATTGTGCTTCAAACATGCTCCTGTAAAATCCTCTGCCTGGTGGCACTGTCTTAAGTTTACGAATATAGCTTTTTAGTTCTTGAATTAGTTCGGTAGATTCCAGGTTAGCGCGTAGGAATTCTAGTGTTTGAATGTACTTTTCTGTGCAGTGCTTGTATTCTGGTTGGATTATTCCAAGCTTGGCTTTTTCTAGTTCAATTGCTTCCAAGCATTTTATGTAAGAGCGTATTGGGTCTGTGCGTAGTAGGTTGCTTGCTATGTCTACTACAATGCCTCTGCGTTTTGGTAGGAATCTAGAGCATTTTTCTCCGCCTAGTAAGGAGGGTGCCCAGACTGCTGCTGCTTTAAATTTGTTGACTAGGCCTGCAATTTCTTTTAGCATTAAAGTTTGTTTTTCATCGTATACTCTTTCGTATACGTCAGAAAGAATTATTCGATCTACTTCACCAGTGGTCAGAAATTCTACAACTTGTGCCATTCTTTGTGGATAATCTGCTATGCTTGGGCCGTGAGGAGAGTCGCTGCAGTCAATTGTCAAGTATCTTTTTCCGCCCTTGTTGACTACTTTAACTTTGTCACTAGCCATGAATAAAAAACGCAAGAGTTTTATTTATAGGTGATGGTAGCCTGCTAGGAACAAGTAGCACTTCCTGGACTACCACTACAAGTCGTTCCTTCAACTAGACAAACAGTAGCGTTATAGCAAACGCACTTATCACTTCCGGTGCATGTACTGTCTTCTCCAGTGTTGATTTTTGTATTAAGAACTGCACTTGGATTAGTGACATCACATCGTGGTATTGAACCACTTGATTCACAGAATGCATATAGTGAACCTTCACAGAGTCCTCCTGGCAAAACAGAACAATCTGTGCATGTGTGTGGAACGAATTCAGTTCCACATCCTGTTTCATTTGTGCATCCACACCATTTTCCATTTAGAGTGTCACAATCTGTTTGTTTCTCAAAACAAGAACAGCTTGTGGCACAATCAACAAGGCCACCTATAGGAGGATCGCTTGATCTGTTTAATACTTGAGTATTGCCTGTGCCGCATTTTGTTTGAGCTACAGGTTCTTCACAAACTGCTAGTAAATGCCCTGCAGCGGAATCACAATGACTGAATGTTCCACCGAGAGTACAGCCAGTAGTACAATCGCCGTTTCCAAAAGTTGCATCACAATAGCCTCCTTGACCTTCACAGTCTATTGTAGTGTAACAAGTGCAAAGTTCTGTTCCAATGCAACCAAAAACATCATCTCGAGTATCTGGCTTTGTCTTTAGGACTCCGCTTTCACATTCAGGAAGAGATGCACCAGAATCTGTTTTACACTGTGCACCTTTGCCAACTGTTGCTCCTTTACCAGTTACATCATATGCATAGTAATCACTACAAGCTATATCTGGAGTACAGTTAAATGAGAAGCCTGCTGCACATTCGGGCTTCAAATCATCAAGCACAAATTTAAGAGGACGCCGTTTCAGTTCAACCTTAAAACCGGAAAGTTGGTCTTCACAACAAAGATCCATCCCATCACTCAAATCGTTTCTGCAAGTAGGTTTATGGAATAGATTAGAACCACATTTAGTTGTGTCAGTAGAAACCCAAGTATCAACAAGCAGGTCAATATCATCACAATCATTTCTAGTATCCTCACAACAATGAAACTGTCCATCTGTACACTTCTGATTATCAGCAAGATCATACCAATAAACATCAGCCCATTCGTAACGATAACATCCGCCTCCACACCATGCCCGATTCCATTTCATATATGCTTTGAATTTTTCAATATAAACTTCAACACCATCAGGCAATGATGCAGTAAATAAGATATAATTACCACCACACCAAGCCCAACTTTGGTCAGTCATACTTCCAGTAATACTCATACTCATAAGATCTTTTGAAGTATCTGGTTGTATTGTTCCCACTGTACTGGAAAGTTCATATGGATTGCCTAAAGCGTCTTCTACTTCAACTACAATATGCCAAGGAGGATCTCTGCCAGTAACCATTGTTTGAACGTTCTCAACTAAGAATAGACCGTCCTCATCCAAAGTTGTTACTGTTTCAGTTCCCTCTATAGTAACTATGACTGTAGCTCCATTAATGATTCCAACTCCTTCTCTTCCATCAATTAAATCAGGATCACACACAAAACCAAGCACATCAAAATGCGTGAAATCAATATCTCTTATTGCAATATTTACTTTAGGACCTGCAGTATCCTTAGCAATATAAACAGTAATATTGGCTTGTCCTTCCTCATCACCATCTGCAGCTGAAACTAAAGGACTGTCACCTAAAAAAAGCATTCCTGCTACAACCAACAAAACCAAAAAAGCAACGAACCACGCTCTCATGACATAGCTATAATCAAATCTTCTATAAAAAACCGACCCTGGAAAGGTTAAATATGATTCATGCATGAAGAAAAAAACAATGCAATCCAATAACCTAACCAAAGCAGTAAAATTCACACCCACTTTGATGATAGTTGGAATCATAACATACCTAGCATTTTCACTCGTAATGACTTCATTGCAATCATTCACAGCATTGACTTCAAGCTTAATTCTTTTCTTGTTTGGAATAAACTCAATAGTGATTGGTACTGCACTAACAGGGATTTTTTCAATGCCAGTAGAAGTAGCTCCTCTATGCGTTGGAGACTTGGAAATAGCGGTGCTGGTTGGTGCTATTGCTGCAACAGAAGACAGAACTCACAGAGAACGCTTACTAGGAATAATAAGTGGAATTGCCTTTGTGCTTTTTTTGAATCCAATAAGGATAGCAATGACCATTGCAGCAGGAGTATGGTGGGGTTTTCAAACAATGGATTTTATTCATTCAATCTTGTTCAGAATAACTCTTGTGACAGTAATCATTGGCTTTTATGTTCTCTGGTACTTAGGCTGGCCATCAATAAAGCGTAAGCTTAAAAAGCATTAAGTGATTATTAGAACCCATGAAACGGGGGTTTAGTATATTTACTCCGATGGTGGGGACTATTTTAATCACTATTGCACTTCTTATTGTAGCATCCATACTACAAAGTGAAAGATTTGCTGTTGCTGGAACACTACAAAGCTACCAAAGCATCAAAATAGCAAATGTGATGAGAGAAGCCAAAAGCAGAATAGAAGAAGAACTTAGAACTAGCGTATTCGAAAAAGCGATGACTTCAAGAGTATGGATTAACAACTGTTATGAAGATGGAATAGTAACTGATTATTATGCTGGAACAAAATGCGAAAGGGTTATGACCGATGGAGCACTCACAGAACTAGAAACAAAAATAGCAGATTTATTGACCAAAGAAACCATGACGTCAGTGACAAACAGGTTTGAAACCGCCTACAAGTCAGAAGACATAACACTTGAATTCAATCCTGAATTAGAAACAGGAGGAAAATATGAGGGAAATCTTTCAAAAATTTTGGTGAAACCAATAGAATTTCCGCCAGAACTTAAGGGAAGAGCTAGAATAACCCTTAATTTTAGCAAACTAGTTGACAAGGATACAGGAGAACGAATCGCCATTGCAACACTAAAAACAGAAACCATCTCAATGAAAATATACTTAGACCCAACAGTAAAAGTGTTTGAAAGTCCCGACCCTATCAACAGTTATTCAAAAGAACTTGGAAAAGCATTCCAAGGATTCACACTAATGAACAAAGACTGGCATGAAGTTGGAGACTTAACAATGGCAGAGTACACTGGCAGTTATGGGAAGATAACTGCAGGTGTGAGCGCCCATGGAGATGGAAGCAAATGGTATCACTATGCGTATGCACTTCAAGCAAGACAGCCCAAAAAGAATAATGATGGAAGAGGACCTGGATATATCACAACAGGCTGGCAAAAAGGAACTGAGTGGGAAGAAGGACATGGATTTAGATATACCAACAACATCAAAGAACCAATAGTAATCCATGATAAAATAAGCAACCTCATGAGCAAAATAAAATCAACCGCGATTACGCCGTTTATTGGAGACACTAGCACACCAATAGATTCTACATGTCAAATAGACATAATGAAAAAATCCGAGATGACAAAACTAAGCAAATATTTATACCAAGACCAGATATCTGGAGCTAATCCCAAAAAGGTAGAAGAATACTTTGTGGCAGGATACCTAAAACATGAAAATGATGAATTATATTTAATGAACAGCTATTACCCTACAAAAAAATTCATTGAAGATGTATATACTAAGTATACTGGAAATTGTGACGCAAATAGCGTAGCAGATCCTAACAATTATGACATTATTCCTGGTGGACATATAACCCCAACTGCTAGTCCAGTAGACAATTGGCTCCCAACAGGAAAACCATGTGCAGATGGTACTTTAGGCGCATCCAATGCAAATGATGCTACCTTTGAAGACTGGGCACTTTACTTAAGAAACAGAGATCCTACAGATGGGGGAGCTAAAGATTTGACGGTTGTAAACACAATAGAAAAATACGATGACAAGTACGTTCCAACTGGTCTTAAAAAAACAGTAGATGACATTACAAATCACATTAAAAGCACCACAGAAGTCAAAGCAGCCATGGGTTATGGAACAGCAGATACAGTCAAATATAAAATAAATGTAACAAGCTATCAATTCTATGCAATAAACACAAACATAACTGGAGGAAACAATTGGCAATGCGGAGAATTCATGGCATATTACGTTCCACAATTTTCATTTACAGGAGTAACCTGCGCGAGTGATTTAGTAAACTACATTGGAGGGCTAACTAGTGAAAAAGATGCGTTCTTCCTCTCACTACCATTGAATTACACATGTCCAACATTCACAATGGTAGCTGTGAAAGAAGAAATGGACCTTTTCAGAAACAACAAAACCCATCCTGGAGAAATAATACATCCAGTTTATCATGTTACATTTACCAGAAGAAAAGCAGATTATAGTAAGGGACCTGCAGAAAATAACGTGCCAACAACAGAATTATGGGAAGGCAGCCAACTAGACAAAACAGATGACGCATTCGCAGACAGATTCTTCCAACAAACTGAAACACTCCTAACAAATGACGTCAACAACAACTACCGAACTAATATGACTGTAAGAAAATGCATTTACACCTATGAAACAGGGCAACCAGGAGCAGAAATATTTGGTGGGAGCTGTACTTGGCTGGCAAACAATCCAGAAAGCTCAGAGTACATAAAATAATATTCAACACTTAATATAATACTATATAGAGGGGATTAAAAATGGGACTTGACGAAACATACGCAAAACTTGAAGACAAATACTACGCGTTCTTAGACGGACTCGAAAAGAAAGGCATACCAATATACAGCATAGTTGACCCAATCGAGCACGCAGGCATACCATCACTTCCACTGTTTGTGGGATTGGTAATACTTCTAATAGGACTAGCATGGTATTACATGATGCCATCAGTTGGAGGAATGCAAGACGTAACCTTTGTAATAACCTCACAAGCTGACGGAAAATTCCTGGACGGAGCAACAATAACAGCTAAACTTGAAGGAAACGAAATAGCAACAGCAACAACCATTCAAGGTCAAGCCACACTCAGAAACGTTCCCTCAGATTCAGAAATAGACTTAATAATAAACAAGCCCGGCTGCACAGAATATCGAACAACAGTAACCCCCTCTCTAAAAAATGAACTTAAAATCAGCATGCAGTGCGGAGGCGGAGGAGGTCTAGAAGGATGTCTTGAAATCTCAAGCGACATGGAACAAACATTCCTAAAAGACGAAAACGGCAACCCTCCAGAATCATGCGAAATAAGAATCTATGACCCAATAGATCCACTTACCACAATAAACCATGGATGGCTAATCGTAGATGGTGCTCTTTATGTAGACGATATAACAGAAGCCACATGCCCCTCAAACATCAACGCACACAAAGTTGAAATCACATGCAAAAACAGCAAATATGAAAGCACAGTATCCGCACTTTTAGATAAAATAAAAACAGAAAACGAACTCATACTAGAAACAATATCCATTGAACCAACACAACAAAATGCCACCTCAGACGTGCTAAGAGAAATAATCGTACACATAGAATCAATGGACGGCAATCCACTAGAAGGCATTATAGTAAAAGCAGTAAACGCAGAAGCCGAACCAATAACAAGCGAATTCAGCAACGTTATTCTAGAATACACAACAGGAAGCACAGGCAACACCCAACTAATAATCCCAGATGGACAAGCTTTTTACATTGCAGTAGAAGATCCAAAAGGAGTCTACAGAAACAAAGTTGGAGAAACCGAATATATTGCAAGCCTTGAGATGATAACCAGAGAAATCAACCTTCAAATGTCAAAAGGAGCAGGCACAATAGTCACAGTCAAAGAAAGCGGAACCCAAGACCCAATAACCAGTGCAATGGTAACAATCATCGACTCCAGCGGAAAACATGCAGGATTCCCACAAAGAACAAACTCAAAAGGAGAAGCCAGCTTTGTCCTATACAAAGGCAAAGAGTATAGCCTAGAAGTAAGACATGCAATGTACGAACCGATTAACCAAACCGTTACCGGAGGAACAGATATCACAGTATTCCTAGAAACAGTAGACCCAACAAAAACAGGAAGCCTAGCAATTAAAACCATTAAAGCACACGGAGCAAAAGACAGGCTAGGAGGAGTAAGAATCAAACTAATCAAAAATGGAAAAACATACACTGAAACAACAACAAGCTCTTCCGGGGAAGCCTACTTAACAGGCATACTCGCAGGAAGTTACACTCTCAAACTTTTGCCGCCAGGAGCAACAAACTATCAAGAAGGACCCACAGTAGACATTCAACCACAAAACACAACAGAAATAACCATTGAAGTCATACCAGAACAGATAACCCTGGAACTAACAACACTAGTAAGAATAAACGGAAAAGACATCCCAAAGAAAAACGTTGAAGTACAACTATGGGACGCATACTACGAAGAACGAATAGAAACCAAAACCTCAGGAATAGAACGCAAAGTTACATTCCAAATAGACAAATGCACAGAAGTATACTTTGTTCTAGCATACACAGAAACAGAAGAACCAAACGCAGGCAAAAAATACGGTCCACTAACAAGCACCCCAGAAGAATACTGCACAAACAAAGAAATCAAAGACCTAATCCTCAAAGAAAAACCAGACCAAACAGAACTAAACCTAGACATATTCACACAAACAGGAGAAATAGAAGAAGAACTAATCCCAGGAACACACTATAACGCAAAACTTTCAGTTGCACTACCAGAATACACTCCAAACGTAATATACAAACAAATAACAGTAGAACTCTTTGTAGGCAATGACGGATACCTAGCAAGAACAGACCAAACACCACTAGTAATAGAAGACATAGACCTAACAGACATATCCGTACAAGACCCATACATCACATCCCTACACACAGCAGATGAATACCACTATGGAGAACCAACACCACCAGAAAACGAAGAAGGAAACAGCAAATACCTAAAAGTAACCATTGGCAAATACACTCCAGGAACATACGAACTAAGCATACCCATTTATGTAAGAAGCCTAGCAGAACAAGGAAACACAATAATCAGCTACCGAGCAACCTGGATGAAACCAGACGGAGGACTAGTCTACTCACAAAGCGGAAACTGGGACGAAAAAAACATAACAATACTACCCCCAAGCAGCTCAAACTACCACGAACTAGAAACAGGCTCCTTTTATGCATACAAAGCATGGCTCACAGCAACCAAAAGCCCAGAACCAATCCTGAACACATCAATAACAAAAAACGCATACTTCTACCTACACATCGACGCAATAACAAGAGACGACATCGCAGCATGGGAAGTACCACTCACAACAATACCAGACATAGCAGAAATGATAACATATGACGGAACAGTATACAGAGCAAGCGGAATGACCACAGAAATAGCCGCAACCAACATCACAGGCGACACACTAACCAACGACAACAATATCTACAACCTCGAAAAAGACGACAAAGTAAGCCTTACAATAACACTAAAAGCAATAGGACCAGGAAAAGCATCCCTGATAACATTCAACGACATAAGACACACACTCAGCTTCGCAGTCTCAGAAATACCAGCACTACAAAAAGAAACACTCATATCCGGAATCACAGCAACACTACAAGCACAAGCACACTTCACAGGAGGAGAAGAACAATACGCAGAAAACCACTGGGGCACATTTGACATAGAAGAAGAAACCATCCCAACAAACAACAAAAAATTCAAACTAACCTTCCAATTCCAAAACACTGACACCATTGCAAAAACAGGAAAAATGATACTAGACGCAAAAGACAAAAGCCTAAGCTTCACAGGAGTAACCCAAAACGGAGCATTCTCAACAGGCACTCAAACCTACATACAAGACATAGAATTTGAAATACCTCCAGACGGAAGCGAAGTAATCATAGAAGGAACAGGCACCACCCAAACCACAAACGACATGGACATCTACATCTACGAACTAGGCACACTCAGACCCAAAGAACCATGGACTTCCATCCAATACGGCAGAATAGACTACACAGCAAGCATAAAAACATACAAAGAAGGCGGCCTACTACAAGAACCAAGCCAAGGAGCAGACGAAATCAGAGTATGGGCATACAAAGAACACGACGGAACAGAAAGCAATCTAGAAGGAGGAACAATCACTGGAGACCAAGTACAACTAGCATATCCAGGCACCAACCCAGTAGCCTACCTAAAAGAAGACCAATACTACCAACACATGATAGCCTGGGACAAACCCCTAAAAGAAACACTAAAAGCAACCCTTCTAAGCGACAAATTCGGTAAAATAATAATAGAAAAAGACGTCTCCTACCTAACATTCAACCCAAACCCAGGAAGCGCAATAAAAACATTCACAGGAGTCTCACTCAACCCACCACAAACCAAAAGCAAAGAAATAACCCTCACAAGCTACTACGACAAAGCCATAGGAATAAACATCGGCAAAATAGAACGCATTGGATGGGAAATAACAATTAAAGCCACCACAAGAATGAAAGAAAGCGAAATATCAGGAAGTTACGTAGACAAAGAAACCAGAGAAAACCCCTCAAGCATGATGATACCATCAAGAGGCCAACTAATAATAGAAGTCACCGCCACACCAACATCTACAGAATGCAGAGGAGAAGACTGGTACAACGGAAACGAACTCCTAGAAATAGAAGTAGACGAACTCAAAGAACCAATAGTCTATGCATTTACCCTCGACTGCACCATCCAAGGTACACCAGACATAGGCTTCCCAGGAGAACAAACATACATAGTCAGATCAGACGTAAACCCATCAAGCATAACTCACTATGACTGTTTCAACAACACGCACGAAAACCAAAAAGAAACAGCATACATCTGCGACGCAGAACAACTAGGCGCAGCACTGCTTGATGGAGCTCAAAACTTATACAGCGACCCATACACATACGAAACAACATTTAATTATGCACTAGGAAAAGACCGCCTAGACTACAACGTTCTATCAAAAGTACTTGAAAAACATGCAAACAGATGGACAATGGACCACGTATACTCAAGAGAATCACTAGCAAAAGAAACAGACACCATGGACATAATTCTAGAAGATAGTATTGAATGTGGAATAACCAAAGTAAAACTAGAAAAAGTCAATTTTGACCAAGACATAAAAATCACAGTACTCAACACAGAAAATAAAGGACGCTGGTGCGAAAACACAGGTCAATCCTATATGATAGGACTACTAAACTATGACCAAAACATTAGACCAGACAATGGACAATACTACTCCTTTGAAGGCACACAAGCAGAACGCATTCCAAAAGCAATACAATACGCTCAAACCAAAGGAAACAACATAACAATTTCCAGCCTACTAGCATACGACGCTACAGGAATAGAACCATCATCAATTGGACTCTCTCCTACTCGACTAGGAGGAACACCCCAAACATTCCTAAAATACATGGACTGTGAAATGCACGATACAACACAATGCCCAACATTCGCAATAAACGAATTCACAGGACTAAGAAAAGAATGTGAAACAGACGGAGACTGCGGAGACCAGAATTGTATTAATGGCATATGTGCCACACCCTGTTCAGATAACACTGAATGCACAACCGGAGAAACATGCAACGGAGAATACTGCATAACCAACGAACAAGTAACCGGAAAAGACACATCAGAAGAAGCACTAAAAGACGCATACCCAATAATAGGCTACTTCGACATAGACACCAAAGACAACATAAACCTAGGACTAATCTATGACCAAAGCAGAATAACAACAGAACAACTAGACCAATACAGAGCACTCTTCATGACAAGAATAACCCAATACGCAACCACTGGAATCGAACAAGGACAAGAAACAGCATACGGATGGTACAGCGGCTCAACAAACACCAGAATGATCTACGTTCCAACACTAGACACACACAAAGATGAAACAATAGACCTAAGCTCAATGGACATAAACGTCTACATATACTACTACGAATACAATGAAGAAGAAGACCCAATCAAAAACACTAAAATAGCAGGAGACAACAACATCTTCGTAACAATCGAAATGAATGAAAGGCCACAATACTGCATGATTGGCGACCTAATGCCCAATGGCACGATACTCTACAAAGAACCAGAAACATCTCAAAAAGACGAAGTAGTAGACAACCCCGATCTAAGAAGACCCTATGCAATCAACAGCGAATGGGAACTACTAGGAAAAGACGGAAGAAAACGAGTAGCAGCATACTGCGTAGACCAAAAAGGAATCACATCCAAAATTGCAATAGCAGAAATAAGACTAGACACAAGCGGCGTTGAATTCGCAAGCAGAAAACCAGAAAGAATAGCAATGTACAAACCCATGCTATTCAAAGACAACATGCCCTTCCTAGTAAGAAGCAAATACGCAGACGTCACACAATGCTGGATAAGTCTCAAAGGCAGCCCAACAGAAGGAGAAACAGACTATGAACCAAACAGACCCAGAGATGGATCAGGAAGCCTATGCTGGAACGACAAAGATGACAACAAAGGCAACCAAAGCATTCCAGAAAAATACAGAAAAGAAGACGGATGCTGTACGATCACCAAAAAAGAAGACTCCAGCTCAGGAGAACACCACTACTTTAACTTATGGGAAGTCGAATGCAACAGCCCGACAATAGAAAAAGTCAATGAGGATATACCAGTCGAATTCTGGTGTGCAACAAACCTAAACCACAAAGTAATGTTAGCAGACTTTAGCATGTACAGATGGGACACAGAAAAGCCAGTATTCCCAATGCCAAGACACTTCACCCTCTCAGTAAACGGCACAGCACAATCAAGACCAATAGGAACAGTCACAACAAACACCTACAACAAAGGAGGAATAGGACTATTCTTCAACGAAGAAATCGTCTGGAAAACAAATACCACAGGAGAACTGGAAACATATGAACCACTTAATGCAAGCGTTAATGCAGAAAAAATAACAGAAAAAGGACTATGGCTAAAATACTCTGAAGAAAACACAGCAATACTACACGACGCCAGAGACGAAAATGGCTACAAAGAATTCGAGCTAGTCAGAAAAAGCGAAAAAAGATATGACTTTAAATTCATAGCAACAGACAGCGATGGAGTAGAAGCTTGCACAGCAGAAAGCGGACTACAAGGAGAAACACACCCATACATAACATCCTGTGAAAGAACACACGCTGGAGACACCACTAAAGTAATAGTCAACTGCTCAATAGAACTGAAAGAAGGACCTAATGAAGTAAACATCTCCTGCAGAGATACCATCGGCAAAAGCGTAAACTATACTCTAAACATACTCCTAGATGAAACACCCCCACAAGTTGACTGGAATAGTATTGCCATGACAGAAATGGGAGGAATGGTATCAGAAGACGAAAGAGAGATGATTCCGGAAATAACCTTTACAGTAAATGATACACACTCGGACGTAGAACAATGCACAGTAACAGTAGACAGCGTACTCAAAGGACTAAAATCAAGATTTTACAAGTGTACCCTAACAGATAACCCAGACGGAAAAAACAAAAACGCAGTATGCAGACCAGAAGGAGAAATATTCTTACCTTTGCTTCTTATGAGCATAGAAGAAAACTCAGTGACAGTAAATTGTACCGACGAAGTACAAAATCTGTTCAGTGGAACTCCAATAGATGAAAGAGGAGACCCAAGAAATTTCATAGGAGAAGCATCCAGACCGATAGAAGCAATGCCAGCAGACATAGTAAAAATGTGCGAAGTACTAAGATATGGAGCAACCCAAGACAAAATATCCTCACTAGGCTTCTCTGACCAATCAGAAGACCTAGATGGAGTGAAAGAACTCAAAGACGACATAATAAACCAAATAGACGAAGACGGAATCTACTTTGACATGTTCTATTGTGGTGCAGACACATGCGGACAAAAAACTAATATAACAAAAATAGAACTAGACGAGGTGTCTCACATAGTAGGAGAACAAACAAAAGAATTCAAAGTACCAATGCACGCAGAATGCCTGACAGAAGCAGCATGCGACATAGCAATAACCATACTCACCCTAGGAACAGGAAAAGTAGCACAAGCAGCTCCAAAAGCATCAAAGGCAGCTATAGCCACGGGACGTACTGCCAGAGTCCTACAAAGATTTAAACACACTCTGAAATGGATGAAACAAACAAAACTCAGTATGCTGTTCAGTAGAAGCGCGATAATACAGAAAGTAGGAAAAACAGGAAAATTAACAAAAGGCTTAGGAGGACTATCAAAGACTGCAAAGGCATGGAGCCCATTACTAAGACTAACCACAGCATATTTAGGTAAAGGAGCAACAGAAGCCCTTGGAGCAGCATACTTCAACACAGGAGCAAGCTACATGAAAGCATCATACAGCAAAATAAAAACCCCAAGCGAATGCCAACAACACCCAGGAGGAAGCATAGCAGATATAGCAGTAGATACAGTATGGCATATAGTTCCAGTACTGCCCACGCTTGCTAAAATGGCAACAGGAGACGAATTTGAAGCACACATATGTGCAGCAGGCAAAACAATACCCGCAGATCGCTACTACACAATCTTTGCAAAACCAGTAGCAAAAGACTCTTCCGCGGCAGGGGTTGCAGGAGCAGCATTCTCAGTATGCTTCGACTCATGTGATGACTTTGAATGTCAAGTAGTAATAGGAGAACACCCAATGCGAGAAGAAATAATAGACTTGATAAATCAAGAGATAGAGGAAGTCGAAGATGTTGAAGAAGAAGGCTGCCTAGTAAACGGCAAAGAAGATTCTGACTGTGATGGAACACCGGATGATACAGACAATTGCGTTGATGTTCCAAACGTACAGGTAAACTCAGACACAGACAAGTACGGAGACGCATGCGACAACTGCCCAGAAACCAGCAATGAAGACCAAGCAGACACAGATGGAGATGATGTCGGGGATGTATGCGACAACTGTAAAGATGCAATCAATCCAGGACAAGTAAACTCAGATGGAGACACTCACGGAGACCTTTGTGACAATTGTCCAGAAACCGACAATGAAGACCAAGCAGACACAGATGGAGACGGAGTAGGAGACGCATGCGACAACTGTAAAACAACCAAAAACTACTTCCAACTAGATAATGACAACGACACATACGGAAACGCGTGTGATGGAGACATTGATGGAGATGGAACGCCCAACGAAGACGAAACAGGAGACGATGATGACCTAGATGGAGACGGAGAAAAGAACAAAGATGATCCAGACGATGACGATGATGCAGAACTAGACGAAGACGACAATACCCCATACGGGCCGACAACAACAACGGGACTCTAAAGATACAATTAGCGCGCTCCAAAAGCGCGCGCTCTCTTCTTTTTTTGTAGTAAAGATTAAATAAATCCTCTTCTTATCTTAGAGTATGCCGGTCAAAGACTATTATTATGAAATAGAGGACCAATATTACTCTCTTCTCGACAAACTTGATGAAAAAGGGATACCCGTTTACAACTTAGTGGATCCCCTCGAGGAAAGAGGAATCCCTACATTCCCACTACTGATAGGATTAGTCCTACTACTATTGCTATTGTTCATATACTTCCTGGTAGGTGGGTTCGGACAAAGCTTAACCATTGACTTAATGGGAAACAGTATAGGCACCTTTGACCTGCCAACAATACATAATGTTTTAGGCGGAACACTTCCGTGGATAGATGATATCATTCCTGTTCTAAACATTGGAGACGAAATAACAATTAAAGTAAATGTAAATAGTAATGATGCTCCATTAGAAGGAGCTAAAGTAAGTGTAGTACAAGGCGGTTGGGCTAGAACAGAAACCACAGGAACAGACGGAAAAGTAGAATTCAAAAGAGTTCCACGAGGAGAAGCCACAGTTACAGCAAAAAAAGAGAACTGCAGCAAAGAAACCAAAACAATAAACGAAACCGGCGAGATTACCTTTAATCTAAAATGTGGACTCTCCTGGCCTGGTGTAGAAGGATGTATGGAAATAGATGAAACTCTTTACAAAGCTAACTTAGTAGGAACAGATAACAAGAGACCAGAACAATGCACGCTAGCGATATACGACAATCAAACAAAAACAGTCAACCTTGACTGGAGAATAGACCCAATAAAGAATATTCTGTATATAGACCCAAGCGAATGTGTAATATCAGATTATGTTGTTGTAATAGATTGTCTAGCACACGAAAGAAGAGACCAAGCTAGAATCATAATAATAGAAATGGATGGAATTGGAGACGTCAGACTAAATCCAAAAGACACAAACCCAACAGACTGTCCACCAGGAGAACAATGGGACGACGCTCTACTAGAATGTGTACCCATAACCAACCCCTGCGGAGACAATGAAATATGGAACGAAGAACTCCAAGAATGCATTCCGATAATACCAGACGATGAAGTAGCAATATACATAGTAGTGAACGACACTAACGGAGACTACCTAAGCGGGATAACAGTAAAAGCAATAGATTCAACCGGAGCAGAAATCACTGAAGGGACAACTCAAGACGTAACCGGAACAGCAGGTACAGCTACGCTCTCACTCAAAGAAAACCAAAACTTTAGGATAACAGCAGAAGACCCAAAAGGAGACTATTCTACGATAACCACAGGAGAATACGTTGCAGACGAAACCCAAACAATAACAATAACAATGGAAGCAGGCGCACAAACCACGATAAGAGTAATAGACAAAGAAGACAAAAGCAGAATAAGCGGAGCAGTAGTATGGCTCTATGAAATACCACACACAGAAGTAACTAACACCAATGGAGAAGTAGAACTCACCCTACCAGCAAGCGAAACATTCAAAGTACAAGTATACAAAAATTACAGTCCATACATTGGAATAGAAAGTTCCGTTAACTCAGGTGAAGTCAACATAATTGAACTAGAAAAAGTACTTCCAATAATGAGCGGTAACCTAACACTAACCGCAAAAAATTATCACGATCACGAAGAAACAATGGAAGGAGTAACATTTAAAGTGACAACAAAAATTGGAAACGTCACCCAAAAATCATGCATCACTGACTCAAACGGAGAATGTTACATGCCATTCCTAGAAAAAGGAGATTATAACGTATATGCCACGCCAAGAATGGGAGAAAGTCAACACGCAGGAGATGTAACAATAGTAGCAGGAACAACAACAGAAAAAACATTCTATGTTAAACCAGCAACAACCCTGCTAAAAATCTGGGTAAAACACGGCAACAACCCATACACACCAAACGCAATGGTCTCAATACTAACAGAAAACCAGTTCAACGAATGGGAAATAATGCCAGGAATGTCAGGAGAAACAGATGGATACGGCTACAAAGAATTTGAAATTCCAAAAAATACTAAAATAAAAGTAAAAGGAACCCACGACGAAAGCGGAACACACTACTCAGCAATATGGGGACCACAAACAATAACAGAAAGCGAAAAAGAAATAACCCTAGAACTCAAAAAAACAGAAGTCGCAATAAGCTTCTCCCCAGAAATGGAACTAACCCCAAAAGACACTAAAACAGGAAACCTCTACTTTGGCCTACCATACGTAGACGAAGTAACACAAACAAAATACGACACAATACTAATAGAACTATGGGTAGGAAGCGACGGAGAAGCAACAGACCCAATAGCAACACCAATACTCATAAATGGATTCAACTCCAACAGCCTAGAACAAGACGACGTAAGCGTACTACGCTGCAGTAAATATCCATGCTCAAGCAGTTCCTGCTGCAACATAGGAGACGGAGAACAATTCAAATACCTAAAACTTGAAATCCAAAACACAGACGAATTCTATGAAGACATCGGAACAGCATCCATCGAACTAGAACTCTATGCAAAAGAAATCCTTTCAACAGACCACACATACGTCAACATGAAAGGAACCTGGACTTCAACCGCAGGAGACAGAACATCAGAAAACAAAACACTCATAAACCTAACAAGCGGAAGCCCCTGGACACCCCACCCACCACCAGGAGAGGGATTCACAGGACACAGAGCAGGATACACAGAAGACCCATTCCAAGAAAAACCATGGTCACCACAATGGAGCACATACAACGGAAGCAACTTCTACCTAATGATAGACGCAGTAGCAGCAGGAGACATGAGCACATACCAAATCAAAATAGAAGACCAACCAGACGCAAAATCCTACCTAATGATAAACAACTACAACATCTCAATCACAAAACAAGACGGCACACAACTATCCGAATCCAAAAAAACACTCAACCAAAAACTTCCAACAGGAGGCTACAACATAAATCCAGTAGCAGACCTAGGAAACTACTACGCACTAGAAATGGAAGACACACTCCACCTAAAAATAGAACTTCAAGCCATCGCACCAACAGAAGGACAATACTACGAAACATACATTTTCGAAGACTATGACGACCTGAAATTCAAAATAATAGAACTAGACGGAGAAAACAACGAAACAACAGAAGTAACCAACATAACCTCAAGCAACAGAGCCTGGCAAACATACATCTGCGCGCCGCCAACATTCATACCTGGATGCGGATGGGGAACAATAAACGAAACCAAAATAGAACAAGGCTACCTTCTGCCAGTCTGGTCACAACAAGGTGCACGCAACTTCCAATTCAAATTCACATTAAACAACATTGGAGACCAAGACAAAGTACTAGACTTTGCTGCAACCGGAGCAATAACACTAGATTATATCCCACAAGATATAATAGTGCCTGCAGGAAGCTCAGTCAGCACATTCATTAACGGAACAGGCCTCGCTTCCACACAAGGAACACTTGAAATATCCATGGGATTAGATGGAGGTACAATGAAACTATGGAAAACCGCAAACTTCGGTCAAGTAGACTATGAATATACACTATGGACAACCACAAGTATGATAGAACTAGAAGAAGAAGTTCTCACAAACATCGACTCACTAAAAGCAAAGCTATCCCGAAACGGAAACGCACTAGAAGACAACGCAATAAAAGTAGAATTCCAGTGCTGGGAAGGCGGAGACTACAACAACGTCAAAACACTATGGAGAGACAACGACTACTACAAATACGAAACCGCACTCCAACTAGAACCAGGAGAAAACGCGTGCATACTCTTCGCAGAACACCCAGAAATCGGAAGCATGGGCAAATTCTACCACGTACAAGGAATGAAAATTGAACCAATTGGAAGTGATTTCCCACTACATACATTTAGTCAAGACTATCAAGAATACAGCATTGACATAGTAATGATTAATTCCTCATGGCTAGAACCTAAAAACTTTACGCTTGACACACTTGAATTCTTTGAACTAACAGAAGCATACGACATGACAATACAAGTAGAAACATTCAATCAAGATGGAAGCACATATGACACAAAAAGCTCCACAACACCAATAACAGAAAACATAACCATCCCAGAACAAGGAAGCGCACTCATAACATTAATAGCAACATATGATCCCCCTTCAGTAGGAAATGAACCATTATGCAGCCAAAGCGGCTTTGACTTCAATGGAAACATTAAAATCACACCATACTCACAGCCAACAACACAATACAACTATAATTATAACTGTACTGCAGGAGGATCTGGAGGTGGATGGGGAGACTGTGAATGTGACAGAGATGGAGACACAATTACAACAGAATTAACTGCAGCAGATTCATCCGAAATACACACAGTAAACTTAATATCAAAAACAGAAGAAGACCTAGAAGTTACCATAGATTTCTCCGAAGACTCAGATGCCACATCTAAAGGCTACACGATGACACCAAGCATAAAAATATATAATTCTACAGATGACTTAATTGAACAACAAACCGTCTCCCCTGGAACACCAATAATAGTAACACTCCCAGCTGAAGGGACCATTAAATTCCAACTAAATGCTTCAATAGACCCCCTAGAACAAGAAGGTAATGGTTGGACATGTGAAGGAGGGCTTGGTTGGTATGCATACAACATACTAACATTTACTCCAGAAGGAAACTCAGACAAAGAAGTATACTTCATACACACATGCAGCAAAACTGGAGGAAATGGAGGAGCTACAGGAGAATTAATACTCAGAGAAACACTCACTCCAACAGAAATTCTAGGCACAGACTACGATTATTCTTGTGATTACATAGAAGATGTAAAAACAAGACTATGCGACGCAAAACAACTAGCAAATGCAATAAAAAGATTCAAACAAGACTATGAAGAAGACATGCCCCTAAGCCTTACAGCAACATTTGCTTTCGGAGAAGACCATCTAGACAAACCAGACATGGAAAAAGCCACAGGAAACACAGTATCATTTAATCCGGATAACCATCAAGCAGAATTAGTTTTTGACTTACAAGGTGCTACAGCAATAACCTGCGGAGTGATATCAGTAACGGCAACAAGACAAGCAGAAGGATACACTCTCCTAACAATAAACAATGACCAAAACAAACCATGGTGTGATTCAACCCCGAAAAAACCATACTTTTTCACAGGAACTGCAAACTATGATGAAGGACTATCAACAGACAGCGAAAACACAAAATACATGAGATTTGAAGGAGATGACACAGAACTAACCTACTTCAAAAATGCAATGCTAACCTCAATAAATGGCATTGAAATAGAAGATGTACTAGGATATCACTACAAAGGAGGAGCAGACCTAGAAAAACCAGGAACCACAATACCTCCAATCCACGTAATATACAATGACCTAAACTGCACAGAAGAAGGAGACAGCGGCCCAAGAGATTATCTTGACTGTCCAAAACCAGATGGAACACCAGTAGATTTAGCTTGGCTGCAACAAGCATTCAGAGAACAAGGACACGAACTAGGAGGATACTATCATTATGTACAAGACAATGGAGTAGACAAATTTTACATAGGCCTTATATACTCCAGTGCTACCCTAACAGAAAATAGTGATCTTAACCTAATGAGGAGACTGCTAGTAGGAAACCTTATGAGTCACTGGACAATAGGAAACAACTCATGCATACAAGACGAAGAAGAAGAACTCATACTAAGAGGCTCAACAACCTGTGGATACTGCTCTTCAGGAATATATGATGAGATACTCTTAGAAGAATACACTACTACAAAACCAAGCACAACAACACCAAAAGAGTCAGTAGGAAAATCACCAGACCATAACAGTATAGGAATACACCTAAAAGTTCATTTAGATGCAGGCAAATGCAAAATATGGAACAAACAAAAAGAAACCAACGTCCAATGGATAACCCGCGGAGACGGAAACTGGAACAGCAATGAATTCACAGAAAACTTCCCAATAGACACAACAGGAATGACCGAACAACACAAAGTAGAAGAAAATGACATTGCAGTAAGATGCTTCACAATTGGAGGTTCACCAGGAAAAGAACTGCCAAAAGAAAGAGAAGTCACAATAGACTATCAAGAACCAGAAATAACAGTTAGTTCTACAAACTATAACAAAAAAGAAGGAAACCTCTATAACCTAACATTTTACGTCCAAGACAACTTTGACGTCGAAAGCTGTAGCGTCAAATACCTAAACGATACAGACCAAGACGGAACACACGAAGAATACGACTGCCCACAATGCTCATGCGAAACAATAGCACCAAACCAGCCAGGAGACACACAAATAGAAACACAATGCGAACTCTATCTCGCACAAGAAATGGATGCAACCGAATGCGGAGGAGAACAAAAAGGCAGCGAATGCCACAACAAATTCAAAATCACATGCACAGACGAAAATGCTAACGAAATAAGTGCAGATGTATCAGTAGCAAATGGAGAATCTTCACTAAACATAACCTTCCCCAATGAAATCTTCGCTGCATTAATAAGACTAACAGGAAACTATGGAATCGCTACAACAGAACCAGGATACATAGAACCAAAAAACGCAAGCACTAAAGTAGTATACAAAGAATCAAACAATGTATACTATACCAACTCAGAAGTAAATGACCTAGAATTCCACATAATGGGAAACTACAATATTGACGAAACGTGTGTTATGTACTTAAGAGACCCTGATGATCCAGATGGAACAGAACTAGGAACAAGTTGGTATGACCAAGTACACTACCCCAGCACGATAACATCAATAGTAGGAGAATCAACACCAACAGATAAAAAATTCTATCTTTCAACCACCTCAGACGAAATAAAACTAAAAGAAGATGGACATTACCTCTTCAGAGTAATATGCGGAATCCCAGAAAACTATGATAATCTGCAAGCAGAGGGAGGAACCCTCAACGACCTAACAGAAGATTCACCACTTCCTTGAGTAACAACTCAAGGAATTTCAACAATCTCCTAGAAAACGCTCAAGAACTACTCTTAAACATATTGTCCTACTAGGCTAGAATGTATACAAATACTACACCAAGGATAAACTAGTGCGTACATTCACCACAATAAACCTGCTAACGCGTTAACGGCAAGGCTTTTATATTCTAGTAGCATTGATACAAACGTGGTATTTGAAATCCTAGGAGAAATAAAAAACAGTTTTGAACTCCTAATGCTAGGATTCAAAATAGTCCTCATGATATTCCTAATAGGCTGGGTAAGAGGACATCTAGGAGGAGGACTCATAGCAGCAGTAGTCATACTAATCCTAGGATACTTTGTAATATTCGAATACTTCATAATATTCGGACCAATGTTCCTATTCTACCTCATAATAATCATAGGAGGCGGAGTAGTAGTCCAAGACCTAGCATTCGGCAAAGAACACTACACTAAAGGCGGAAATGACTACAGTGAAGGATACCCACACCCATAAGGTGATAAAAAACGAAAATAAATCAAAAAGGATTCCTGCCAGCCCTAGCTGGAATACCGCTAGCACTAATCGTAATAGTAACAATATTCCTATTCCTAATGGTAGGACTTCCCGCAATCATGGAATTCTTTCCTATACTCAAGCTGCTCTTCATGCTCTTCGCAGCACTAATCATATTCAACTGGATAAGAAACACAGTAGGACCCGGAACACTATCCCTAGTAATCGCAGCAATACTAATATACATATTCGTATTCCAACTCACATGGATCACCTGGGGAATATGGGTAATGTACGCACTACTAACATACGGACTATGGTCAATACTCTTCTGGGGCATACCACTCGTATTCAAAGGAAAAACTTAAAAAAGAAAGAATGCAAAAAATATGTAAGAGGTAGTTGGTTATGGGAGATATATTCAACGACGTGCGACTCGCACTAACACTGATAGTACTAATATACCTATCCCAATGGGCCATATCAGGAACCGGCTCAAGAAAGATAGGAATAGTAGTAGCACTCGTGCTCGTATACCTCACAGTTTACCAACACTTCATACTACTAGTACTAGTAATGGCATTCTTCTTCGGATATGCCTTCTTTGAATCATTTGAATCAACATTCATCCCATTAAATCCAGAATAGAGGTAAAAAAATGATAGACACATTCACACTAGTGGTCTTCCTCATCCTAATAATGATAACACTGCAAGTTCAACGCCTAGAAATAGCAGCAGTAATCATACTCATATTCCTACTAACCCTCAAATCACACACAATGATATTCATAGTCCTAATCGCAGGAGCAATAGGCTACATAGTACACCAAACACTAGGAATAGAACTACAACTAGTCATGATAAGCATAGTAGTCCTCATAATCGCAGCAGCAATGTTCACAAACAAAAAAGAAGGCCCAGGCGCGTACACGCCAGGAATGTTTGGAGTGATATGAATGGATGTGCTCACGCTAGTACTGCTTTTTCTCATAATAGTGATGGGCATGACAGTTCCAAACATGCAATTCATTTCATTGATTGGAGGAATAATCATGGCAACATACATTTTTGGAGCTAGAGAAGACCATCGACCTCCAGCACCTGCAGGAGGAATAAAAGTCAGGCCAATAGTAGTACAAAGAAGATATGTAGGACCAGACTCAATATACCCTCAAGAAATGAAAATGAGAGTAAATCCAGCCTGGGACAGCAGACCATGGTTTGAACAAGCATCTGCTGCAGCAGGACAGTTCGCTGGATTCGTAGCTAACACAGGCAAACCCAGTAGACCAAAGGATTAAAATACCACAAAATGTATATTTATTGCATTGGGTGTGTGAATGGATAAACCGATAGGTTTAATGATAGTAGTGGCGTTGCTAGCGTTCTTTCTTAAATTAGAATGGCTGGCAATGGTCATGATAATAGGAATACTGCTCATTCTAGTTGCATCCATAGAGTTAAGAAGACCTTCTCCAGTACCAGCAGGAGGAAGAAAAGAGGAGATTCTCACTCCTGTAGTAGTTCAAGACCTAGGAGAACCACCTTATTTGTACCCACCGAACTTTGAGCTCAAATATAATCCGAACGAATCATTGATGCCACTTTATGATATAGCAGGACAATCACTAGGCTCACTAGTAAGATTCTTCGTTAGAGCAGCAAGAGGAGACCCTCAAGCATACAGAAGCGGCAAAGGCAAAGTTGGCAGAAAGGTGAAATGGAGATAAGAACATGGATTTAGATATGCTGCTTTTGTTAGTGATTTTAGGAGGACTTACTTATTACTCGCCTTATCAATGGGCAGCATACATAATCGGAGCGATAATTCTTCTCGTCTTCTTGGTTGGAGGAACCAACAGCAAGAAACAAGACTATCGCATCCCTGTAGGGGGAGTGCGAGTGCATGGAGCTGAAATGGTTGAACCAATCATAATAGAAACGACCAAGACAGCTCCCTTCCGCATACCAAAAAGCATTGATATGAAAGTCAATCCAACCTGGAAAGCATTAAGCCAACTAGAAAAAATGAGTTATAAGGGAGGCGCAGGCTTAGCCAGGTTTGTTTACCGGAGTGTGTTTGGAGGTAGGTGGGAGTGAATCCATTCCTCCTGACAATAGCTATTGCTTTTTTTGGTTTGTTGTTCAATGCACAATGGCTTTTCTTGTTAGGTGCATTAGGACTCATCATAACAGCATTATTCAAACTTACTGCCAAGCCAATACGTGCTCCGGCAGGAGGAACCGTGGTTTCACATAAACTAATGCAGGCTCCGATAGACGCATGGGATGAAGAGAACATTGCCACGTACATGACTGCATTGGGAGGACAGAGAACTCTTACCATGGGTAACATGGATGATCCGTTCAAAGTACTCTCAGATAGCAGTAAAGGATCAGTACCAGCTGATTTAATACGTAATAGGCTTCCTTTCAGTAATTATGGCAGAGAAAGCCTTTTCGAACATTTTTTCATTGGTCTGCCAATTAACATGGGCACACTATTCCGAAAGAAGTGAAAGTTTATTAAACGGGATTGCTTTAAAGAGGTTTATGCGAGCCTCTAGCGCAATTTTATTTTTGATTCTAGTTTCTGGAGCATTTGCAATAGAACCAGTAATAAACAAAGAAGATTTAACTGAACTTGGCTGCACAGTAGAAGAAAACTATGTTATGTGTCCTCAAGTAGCAACTGTCAGAAACGCTCAAATACAATACACCAGTGACGTAGAATGCCAAACTTTGCTTGGAGAAGACCAAGGATGCATAGGCACAGCAAAAATTGGTGAAATTAAGTTCAAAGAATGTCAAGTATACATGCCTTTACTCCAAGGAGACGTTGATTACAGTGGAGTGCAATACAATTATAATTGCATAGACAAAGAACTGCCCGCAAACACAGAAGTCAACATTGTTACGTTTCAAGATTTGGTAACTGATTGCACGCTGGTTGAAGGCGATGAATACTATGAAGTCAAAACTTGCAAAACCAGCGGGTCAAGAATAATAGCTAACATTTCCGTGTCTGAAGAAGAAGGAGAAAAATATGTTCTGGTAGGAAACTCTTTTCCTGACACTGGCTTCCACTTTGAATTATGGCAATTTGCTGTACTGATTGTCTTGGCAATAGCTTTGTGGGTATGGTACAAAAACAGAAAATAGTTACTGACCGCCTAAACGAGTAAGCATTTTCTTGTTTATTTTAATCAAACTTTCATTCAACCGCTTAGTCGCTGCAATCATTGGCTTTATTTCTTCAATATCAGTTCTTATCTGCTCCAAATCTTCACGAATCTGTTTAATTTCTTCAGTAGTAAACACTTGCTTTTCATGCACTTCACCTAACTGAGTATGAACGCGCTCTATGTCATTCTTATGCTCATCTAACTTTTTTATCGCAGGTCTTAAATGATCTCCACTCTCAAGAATCTCCTTAGTTTCAACAGCCTGCTCATGCACTTCAGCCACATTTACCGTTGGCTTAGCCTCAATGATAATATCATTAATTTCCTCGTCATTCAAACCCATCTGACGCAAATTAGTCTCAATGTCTTTTCGAGGCACACCCTGCGCGCTCATTTCTTTGACTATTGACACAATTTTATTGAAAACTGAGCGCTCCATTGTTACCCCCAACATTTTTAAGTTATGAGGTAATAAAACAATCACTAGATATATAAAAGGTTAGGGTGATTTAACGAAGACTCTTGAACTTCCTCATGGGCCATGGAGGCAGGTATTATCCGGAATCTGGGATAACCGTGAAATATCATATCATGAAAATCCAGACAAACTCTTACTAGTAATGATCTATGACAGGAAAGGAGAAGAAGTAAGAGGAATGGCCACCCTAATGACCAAATTTTTTTTCATTAAAGGAAACGCTTCCAGTCTAGCCAATGAACTAGAAGGAAACATCATACTAATCCAAAAAAAAAACAAGTGAATTCAAAGGATCTTTCCTAGGATTAACCACAGACCCAGTCTACGTCGAATACAGTCCACGAAACCTCATCAACCAAATAGACAACATGCACAAAACAATAGAACAACTAAACCAAGAAACACTCAGAAAATCAAGAGATTACAACATAGACTTAATAGACATAAAACATGCACCTAAAGAAACACTAAGAGAACTGCTCGGCGAACCACTTGCCCTGCCCTCTGCAATAACAAGAAAAATAGGACCCCAAACAACAATGGAAAACCCAACAGGACAAGTATTCCTAGGCATTGACCTGCAAAGAAAACCCGTGAAAGAACCAATAAAAAACTTTGCTTTAACCATACTATCAGGAGAAGACACAAAAGCAGCAGCACACGTAATAATGGAAGGATTCATACTAAATGGCATACCTGGCATCATTTTTGACGCTAAAGACGAATTCGCACGAATGGACACACCAAACCGCAAATCAACAATCCAACAATATAGCCAAGAATTAGAACCATTAAGCATGCCACTAAGAAACTTTAACCCAGGCAACGATGTGTTCATTGATTTAAGCGCAATAAATGAAAAATTGTTCTCGGATATTGCAGGAATGAACGATAAAAAAACCGCCGAATTAATAGGAAAAGCCATATCAGGAAAAAAAATACGAAGACTAGAAGAAATAATCAAACGCATGGAAAGAGTAACAGAAGAAGAACAACGATATTATGCTTCTCGCGCATCACGCATTTGTAGACTATTAGAAGATATTCACCCCGGCTTGTTCAATGGACCAGTAGAAGCAAACGAACTAATCGCACCCTGGATGAAAAGAATAGGACGAATCGCACATATCAATTTAGTCGGCCTCGACAAACGCATAATAAAAGGCATCCTATACTCAGTAGTACGCACTGTCTACGAAGAACTAAAAAATGAAGCATCTCCAGAACAAATTAAAATAGCTATTCTGATAGAAGGACCAGACATAGTAAGCGGAAAAGGAAACTACATAGACAAAGAGATAAACGCTTTAATCAAACTTTGTACAAGCACAGGCATAGGCATTTGCATACGCACACCAAACGAAAACGATTTAGACAGAGATTTACTAATGAACGCAACAGCAAAAGTAACATGCCTAGAAAAAAACCAAATTTCAATAAAAACCCAGACCAACAAACCCTACAGACTCTTATTAAGACCAACACTTAGCTCTTATTGAACCTTCTTACGCTTCCCTAATTCTTTCTCAACCTTCTTCTCAATAATATCACTAAGCTCAGTGATAGTAACATACTCCATAGGATTAACAGAAGCAAGAATATACTTCAACTCATCCACTTCCTGCTTCAAATTAGACATAGCCTTCCTTAAACTACGCACATCATTCTCAGCATCCGCCGTCTTAAAAGATCCAGCCTCTTCAACCATCAAAGAAGTAGGAACACGCAAAGCAGCTTTACGAGAATCCGCCTTAATCTGATCCAATTCAGGACGAATAGAAGCAAGAACCTCAAGTTTAGTCTGAGATAAATCAGGCATTGCACTCCCAAAATGCTCAAGCTCCTTCAACTTTTTATTATGAGAAACCAAGGTTCTGCCAATCACCTGCTCATTCATTTCAATAATTTTCAGCCTCTGAGCCAACAATTTCATCTTTGCATCAATAGAACTAATCGCACTGTTTACTTCAACAGCACCCTGTTCACCTGATCGCGGAGTTCTTCTAGGCAAGCCAACACCTTTAAAATATAGATTTGACTCAATTAACTACACCTCAGTATAAAAAGCTTGTGATAAAAATGAAGGGTGTCTTACTAAACGTACAAAGCGAAAACTCGCTCATAAAGCTCTTCATAAAAAATACAGAAACCGGCAAAATAGAAATACTTGAAGATGATACATTCCAACCCTACTTTTACCTTCAAACTGATGTACCAGAAGAAGCTGAAAAACTAGGACCAGGACTCAAAAAAATAGAAAAAGGCAAAATGCTTAAAATAATCACTGAAGGTCCTGGAGACGTTCCAATACTAAGAGAAAAAGCAGCAAAACTAGGCGAAATCAGAGAATATGACATTCCATACACACAACGCTACTTGATAGATAAAGGCATCAAACCAATGAAACGCTACGAATGGCAAAGCCAAAACGGCAAACTAATCTCATACAAAGAATCACCAGGAGAATGGAAAATCACCAGACAAGCATTTGACATAGAAACATATAGTGCAGACGGCGTCTTCCGCATGGGAGAAGACCCAGTCATAATGGCATCATTTTGGAACGACCTGCAAGGAAAAGTCCTCACATGGAAACCCTGCGACAAAGGCTTCGTCCAAATACTAAAAGATGAACAAGAACTAATAGAAGCAATAAACAAAGAACTTGAAACCGTAGACGTAGTCTATACCTACAACGGAGACAACTTTGACCTACCATACATCAAAAAAAGAAGCGAAAAATTAGGCTTGACCCACCAAATAAACGTCAAAAACGCAGGACCACGCCTAAAATCAATACTCAAAAAAAGCATTCACTTAGACGCATACACTGGCGTCAACTTCATGCGCGTAATCGGTTCACTACGCTTACCACGATACACCCTAGAAGACGTTTACAAAGAATTCACAGGAAAAGAAAAAATAGACATAGAAATACCAGACCTATGGGAAAACTGGGAAAAAGGACAACTAGACACAGTAACAGAATATTCCCTGCAAGACGCAGAAGCTGCCTATGTCATAGGTGAACGACTACTACAATTGTACATTGAGCTCGCTAAACTACTCAATCAAACAGTCTATGACGTCTCACGAATGAGTGCATCACAAATGGTAGAACTACTACTAGTAAAAAAAGCCTTCGAAAGAAATGAAATCTCACCAAACAGACCAGACGAAAACGAATTCCGCACTCGCATCCGCGAACCAATCAAAGGAGCATTCGTACGCCAACCAGAAAGCGGACTCCACGAAAACCTAGTAGTACTAGACTTCAGATCACTATACCCCTCAATAATAATCAGCCACAACGTAAGTCCTGACACACTGGACTCCAACGCAAAAGAAGCGTTTACTTCACCCAACGGATACAAATTCCGCAAAGACAAACGAGGCATCATTCCAGAAATGCTTGAAGAAGTCCTAAACAAACGTTTCGAAATAAAAACTAAACTCAAACAAACCAAAGGAGAAGAACAAAAACGCTTAAACGCAGAACAACAAGCCCTGAAAATCCTAGCAAACGCCACATACGGCTACACACTTTACGCAAGAGCACGCTGGTACAGCCGAGAATGCGGAGAATCAATCACAGCATGGGGAAGACAATACATCCAAGATATCATAACAAAAGCAGAAGAAGCAGGATTCAAAGTACTCTATGGAGATACTGATTCGGTTTTTTTAAAGCGCGAGGGAAAAACCAAAGAAGAGGTTCTCACGTTCCTGAACGACTACAACAAGAAACTTCCCGAAGCCATGCAGCTTGAACTTGAAGGATTCTACACAAGAGGTATTTTCGTAACCAAACGCGAAGGCGGAGCAGCAAAAAAACGCTACGCACTCATCAGAGAAGACGGACAAGTAGAAATCAAAGGCCTTGAATTCGTGCGCAGAGACTGGAGCGCACTAGCAAAAAAAACCCAACGAAAAGTCATTCAAGCAGTCCTAGAAAACAAAATAGAAAAAGCCAAGGAAATAGTCTGCTCTACCATAGAAGACATTCGAGCAGAAAAAGTCCCAGTAGAAGAATTTGTCATTTACACGCAACTCAAACGCAGAATAAAACAATACACAGCCATAGGCCCACACGTCAAAGCTGCAATAAGACTTAAAGAAAGCGGTTCAAAAGTCAGAGTCGGCACAACCATTGGCTACGTAGTAACACGAGGCGCAGGAAATATTGGTGATAAAAGCCATCCAATACAATTAATCGGCTCGCGCAAACCAGATCCAGAATATTACATTTCGCACCAAGTCTTGCCTGCAGTAATGAAAATTCTCGCAGAACTAGACATAAACGAAGACGATTTAAGCATAGGCGGAAAACAAAGCAGTTTAGATGCTTGGACTTAAATGCTTTGAACAACTTGAGCACACATTTGATTCCAAATGTACGGCTTCTCAATCTTCAAAACCTGTTGATTAGCATAACCTTTTTGCTTAGCCATTTCATCTAAACGATACAACACCCTATGCTTAGTAGCAGCATCCATCTGCTCAAACTTCTCAAGTGCCATTTGTTCCTGCAAACGCAAAGCATTTTCCATTTAAATCACCTTTGTAAGTGAAATAATAATTCAAACAAGATATTTAAGACTTTGCCCGATTAAAAACTCGTCTTCTTTTTGATTTCTTTTTTATGCCCAACTTTCAAAACATCTATTGTTTCCAAGGAAAAATCTATGTCCACAAGCACCCGATACTTTCCAGACCTCAACTCGTAGATTCCAAGTCCTTTCAAAAACTTAAAAAAGTGCCTTGGATTCTCTGCTGCTTCTCTCAGCTTTTCTTCAATCCTCTTTTTTGGCAATCGCTCAAACTGTTTATCCACTTTCTTTGGTATTCTCACTAAAAAAGCCAGTGACTCCACTCTCCCCCCAATTCTCAACTATTACAACTTTCTGTATTTCCCATCTTTTATTTGCTTGCGAGAAACCATAATATCCTCAAGATCTTTCTCAGTCAAGCCATGCTCTTCCAAGAGAGACTTTTTTCTTGTCACAGCATCCCTCAGCAAGTCCCTGACCAATTCAGCCCTACTCCTGTAAAAGTTTTCTTTTTTGTACCTGTCTATCTCTTTCAGGAAATGTCCTTCAACCTCTACCTGTATCACACTCGTTTTAGTCATTTTTCACCACCTCAAAGCATACAGTATAATTTACGATATCTCATATAAAAAGGTTATTGATTTCATATGAAAAAACAATGAACTAGATAGAATCAATCCTCTTGAAGAAGTCTATTAGCATCCACGCGCACAATAAAAAAAACTATATAAACATTGCTTATCAAGAATAAGGATTATGCCAGACAAAAAAGAAAAAACCGAAGAAGAACAATTCCACGAAGCAGGAAAAATAAGCTATTCTGCCCTACAAACAGGTGCCAAAAAAATCAAGAAAGGCGCGCGACTATTAGACGTCACAAAAGCCGTAGAAAAAAAGATTAAAGACCTAGGCGGAGAAATGGCCTTCCCAGTAAACATCTCTCAAAACGAACGCGCAGCACACTACACTTGTCCAGCAGGAGATGAAACTGTTTTTGGACTAGACTTAGTCAAACTGGACGTAGGCGCGCACATAGATGGATACATAGGAGATAACGCACTCACTGTTGACATAAGTGGAAAGAACACTAAACTTGTGAAAGCAAGTGAAGACGCACTTAAAAATGCTGTGAATGCAATTGCTCCAGGCGTTAAAAATATTGAGATAGGCACAATAATCCAAGAAACTATTGAAAAAGCAGGATTCAAGCCAGTAGAAAACCTTTGTGGTCACGTTATACAACAAAACTTGTTACACACAGGACTTTCAATTCCAAACATGTCCTTTGGAAGTGAATTTGAAATAGAAGAAGGCATGATTATCGCTATCGAGCCGTTCGCAACACTAGGAAGAGGACATGTAACAGAAGACCGTCAAGTAGAAATATTCTCACTTGAAAAACCAATGCCCGTGCGTAACGCAGAAGCAAGAAAAGTACTTGCTTTTGTGATGGAAAATTATCAATTTCTTCCGTTCGCTGAACGCTGGCTGGAAAACGTTGCTTCTGGATTCAAACTAAAAGTCGCACTGAAAGAACTTGTTACTCGAGGAGTATTCGCAAGCTATCCAGTACTAAAAGATATTGATTTAGTATCGCAAACAGAATGGACTATCATAGTAACAAAAGATGGTTGCGAAAGAACGACAAAGTAGGTGCCAAAAAACATTGGCACCTAACTTGCTTAATTAAATGTTCTTCTGTTTTTCAGCTATATTGCCAATAACAGGTAGCTTGAACATTGCTCCCTGGTATGCCTTGAACATCAAGAATATCCAAAGCAAAAAGAACACTAATACCAAGAGAAGCCAAGCTAGTAAAGTTACGAGCGAGAAAATTCCGGCGATGGCAGGAGAAATCATTGCTAAGATTATTGAAAGAATAGTTAAACCGACTCCTAAAACAATGCTTAAAACGAACACACCTACTGCGAGCAGCATGCTTTGCATAGCATGAAATCTAACAAAAGTACTCTTTTTTTCAATGAAGAACAAGAGGAGACCGCTAACAAAACCAAAGAGATAAGCGAGTGCGCCTGCAAGGTTTTCTTCCATTCCAAGGCTTGATCCATTTTTTGCGTTTGAACCAACGCCTGAAGTTCTTTTTACGTTTGAGTTAACATTAGTAGTTTCCATTAAAAAACACCAAGTGGATATTTGAAAAGTTTCCTTCTTAAACCTTATGGAAGAAAAGCGGGCCCGAGGGGATTCGAACCCCTGATCTTCTGGTATCTTCCACCCAAAAAGGGAGGTCTCGAAACTGTAGGTTCCGAAGTCCGAAGCCAGATGCCTTATCCAAGCTAGACTACGAGCCCAACCCGTATTTTTTGGACTAACAGAGTTAATAAGCTATTCTATAAAAAAAAGGAAGGCGGGTTTTTTATTGTAAATCGAGTTCTAAACCGCCAATTCTACCAGCAACAAGATTGTAAACAAAGGCATATACCGCACCCATAATAAACGAGCCGATGGCATAACCAATTGTTGCTCCAACCCAGAATACAAGACCCATTATTATAGGGAATAAGCCTAATACTGCTGCGTCTCCAGCAAATTGACTTAAAATTGCTCCTAGGAACAAAGACCAAACAAGAATAAATAGAAAGTATATTCCTCCTATAATGAAGCCCATTACTGCACCTACGACTCCAGTAATCTTTGCTAGCGACATAACTCCAATACGTTTAAGAATCATTTTTTCACCTCCAAAGTTGAATTAATAGAGCTTTCAGAGAACTAGTATTTAATGGTAGTACTAAAGCTCACACTAAAAAAAGATAAAAATAAGAAAAAAAGAGGGGTTGAAGCCTCATAGTTTAGGATATGTTTCGCCTAAAGCAGTAGCCATGTGAATGTACCCGGGTACCCAAAAGACTACACATTCTATTCCACCAATGATACCAGCAATCACATATGAGCTAATGTACTCTACAGTTAGTGCTTTACGGATGATGGTCCCAAAGGCAAACGCGCCACCCATGCTTCCATCGATTGCGTACTTCACAATTGCAAGAGAACCAAATAAACCTCCAGCAAACAAGAGAATTCCGCCAACAGGAACTAGTAGAAATGCTATCATACCTAAATCTCCAAGAAGTAATCCTCCGGACATTCCTGCAAACATCAGTATGAAACCAGGTATCATATAAACAAACATTATTACCATGGATAGAATACCTGAAATTATCAGACCACCCCAATCACCCCATTCAGGAAGAGTGTAATCTCCTTGACTTGCGGTTTTAGCACATTTAAGCATATAACCGATTACTGCAAAATTTAGAATAGGAATAAACATGAAAACTATCCCCATCACCAACGATTTTATATCAGTAAAAGGTCTTTTTGCTGCAACTTCAATATTATACATTAAAAAATCACCTTGATAACTAAGAAGACAAAACTCATTTATAAAGCTAAGCCCTTTTTCATGCTGTGAGTAATGAAGTGCCTTCAAATTCTTTGTTGCAGTAAACACAGATGAGTCGGAGAGGCTCTTTCTCAACAGTGAACTTGGTTGTCACTGGCTCTCTATCCTTATTAGTAATACACTTGGGATTCAAACAAGTAAGAACACCAGAAACTTCTGTCGGAAGTTTCACAGGACGCTTTTCCACAAGCTTGCCGTTTTTAATTATGTTCACAGTAGCAGAAGGAGCAATCAATGAAATTAAATCTAATTTTCGCTCATCCACATACACCCCTTCCATCTTAAGAATGTCCTTTTTCTTGTGTTTAGTGCTCGGCACGTTAACAGCAATGACTACTGTAGAGCTATTAGGACCACCCATAAGTTTAAGCACTTCTAAAGCTTTTCCGCCATCAATATGATCTATCACAGTGCCATTCTCAATGTGCTTTACCATCATCATTACTTACCACCTCTCAAAGCTAATTGAATAAGAGCCATTCTCGTTGGAACTCCATAATATGCTTGTTTGAAATATATGCAACGCGAGTCACTATCACAACGCCAATCAATTTCATTAACCCTTGGCAAAGGATGCATCACAATCGCATCTTTTTTCATTGTTTCTAAAATTTTAGGAGTAATCTTATACACACTTTTCAATTTTTCATACTCGGTCGGATCAGCAAAACGCTCTTTCTGAATGCGCGTCATATAAACAACATCTGCATCTTCAAGCTCTAGCTTGCCAGTTTCATGATATTTCCCTTTCTTGAATTCGTTTGGAATAGCCAATGCTTCTGGCGCGATAAAAGTGAATTCAATGCCTTTAAAGTAATTGTTAAAAGCTTTGCAGAGCGAGTGCACTGTCCTGCCGTACTTTAAGTCTCCAATCATAGCTACTTTAAGGTTGTCTAAACGTCCTTTCTCTTTTTTGATTGTGAACAAATCAAGCATTGTTTGAGTAGGATGCTCTCTGGAGCCGTCTCCACCATTAATTATTGGCACGCTTGACACTTCACTAGCTAGCTGTGCAGCTCCAGGAAAAGGACTGCGCATTACTATCACATCAGAGTATTGTGCTACAGTGTTAACAGTGTCTGCAATGGTTTCAGCTTTTGCCATTGACGTGGAAGCTGGTTCAGCGAAACCCAGCACGCTTCCTCCAAGACGATTCATTGCAGATTCGAAGCTTAGGCGTGTTCGAGTGCTTGCCTCGAAAAACATTACTGCCATTATTTTGCCTTTCAGCGTGTCTAAAGCTTTGCCTTTCTGAAGCGCAGAATGCATTTTATCTGCTTCCGCTAAAACGTCAGTAAATTCTTTTTTAGAAAAATCACTAATTGAGATGATATCTTTCATTGTCTTTTCCCCCGGCCTATAGAACTAGATTCAATCTTACGAAAGACAAGTATAAAAAACTGTTGGAATTATGGCGTGTACTCATAAAAATCTGCGTAAAAACCTTGAGCCCAAGGATTGTTTGACTCGACTCGCTCAACGAACGTGAAGTGCTCGCTTGAGTTTAAGAACGAGAGATTAGGATGCATATTTCCTTCAGGTTTGTGACCATAATAAGCAAACCAGCCCGTGTGGGGCATAAATTTGTCCAAGTCAGTGTAAATTCTTTCTTCGTAAGGCATGATTGGAATTGTTTTCTTTTGGCTGTAATAAGCTAAAGCCGCATAATCATAGTTGGAGTAGAGCACATAGCCTTCCGGCAAGTTTTCTTTCGCGTATAATCCTGCTACGGACGTGGTAGGGTCTCCCCACAAGGTGTAAATCCAGCTGGGAGTGGCAAAAAGAGTGTAAAAAACAGAAAGTAATAGTATTAAAACTATAAGAACGCCTTTCCAGTTGCGAGAAAGGAAAGAAGAGAAACCCTTGGAAGCGATTAAGACTAACGGTATGGAAACAGGGATGACATACCTAACTTCCTTGTGGGATATGAGAGTCATCCCAGCCAAGAAAACAAGAGCCATAGCAAGCAGAGCCAGAGTGCTTTTATGGACTTTCCTGGCTAGAGCATATAGTGTCAATCCAATTAGAGTCACGAAACCGCAAACCGTGAAAGCAGCTAGGATGTAGTAGAATGGATTCAAAAGAGGGGTGTGGTTGACAGCATTTGTGGCAGATATAAACGGGAGAGCAAAAAAACCGAGAGTGAGCTGAGCCCACACAAAATACGGAAAAAGTGTTGCGAAAAAACCTTTTAGGACATTGATGAGTATCTTCTTGTCAATCTTTTTGAAGTAAAAGAAAATGAGGAACGTTGGAAGAATTATCAAAGAATTGAACCTCATTAAAACAGCTAAAGCTCCAAAAAAACCTGCCAGGAAAGCCATTTTTTCGTTATTCTTAACAAGGAAGTATAAAGAAATTATCAAAAGAGTGACAGCGGGAAAACCTGTGAGGATGAAATCTGAGAGCGTTATCAAATAATGAGAGAATGCCAGGATGAACGCCGCTATCAAACCTGTCACATCATCGTAAAGCTCTCTTCCCAGTAAGTATATGAATGGTATTGCAAGAGAAGAGATAAATGAAACAACCATTAATGCCATGAAAGGATCGTCCCAGAAAGGGGCTATTAGGAAAGAGATAAGAGGAGGACGGTAACTAAATTCGTTGTAGACATCCTGTCCAGTCCATAGAAGCTCTGCATTCAACAAGTAGACATACTCATCCCAAAAGTGGTTGTGCTGCCAAGACTCATTCTCGTTTAAAGGAGGAGCTCTGAGCAGAAAGCCTGACAAGAAAAGGAAAGCAATAGCTAGGAATAACAAATGCTTTCTCTTAATTTTTTTCAAAACATTCACTTGCATCACTTCAAACCGAGAACCAAGCAAACAAAATTAAACCACATTGACCAAGTAGTCCTTAAGATACCGACATTACTGTTCTTTCCTCGGTCCGTGAAAACTATTGGATGTTCAACAATTTTTAAACCCATGCGTTTAGATTTAGCTATAAACACAGAATCCCATTCAAAACCACTTTCTTTTATCGGCAAAACACGCTCAAATGATTTCTTTCTGAAGGCTTTCAAACCAGATTGAGGATCATTAATTCCGAAAAAAATTCTGAAAAGAATAGAATAACCCAAACCAGTAAACTTTCTCATGAATGGAACCCCATTCAAACGCCCTCCCTTGCAATAACGTGAACCAATAACAATATCCGCGTTTTCCAAAAGCTTTAGCATTTTAGGAATTTCTTCTGCAGGATACGAATTATCAGCATCAGTCATCACTATTGTTCCCTCAGCCAATTCAATGCCATTCATTAGAGCAGCTCCTTTACCCGGCTTATCAAAGACATACAAACTCTCTCCTAAATCTTTTACAATAGCAGAGGTACCATCTTCACTTCTATCAATCACGATAATTCTAGCATCAGGAAGCACGCTCCTCAAAGCCTCCAAACACGCTCGGATGTTTTTTTCTTCATTCCGTGAAGGCACAACAACAGTAATCACCTGAACACCAACCGTTTCAAACCAATCAAATCAACAACCAAGTTCATTGCTCTATCCAATAACAAGAAAGCAAGAACAGTCTCTAACGCATTTTCAGAGGAAACTACACCCATATTAGTTATTATTGTAATTCCAGCAAACTCAACCAGCCCAAGACCTGCAATACTCACAGGCACAAAAGCAAAAATAGTTATCAAAGGATGCAACAACACTGCCTGAAAAAAATCCAGATTTAAGCCAATTGCATTAGCAACAAAAAACCATTCTAACCCACGCAAAAACCATCCTACTAAAGTAACGCTAAACGCAGAAACAAAAACTTTCTTTGTAGATTTAGCATGCTTCTGAAACCTAACAAAAGAAGGCAAAAATCTCTCGCTCCAACCTAAAAGCTTTTCTGAATGCCGGGAAAAACTCACTAAAAAAATGAAAACCGCTGCCAACGCAATCAAACCAAACGCAAAGAAAAAATAAGACGGCAAAGAAGTACCAGAAATAAAAGTTAACAACAAAAAAAACGCTGCCAAAGCACCAACTAATTTTACCAGCAGCTCAGTAAGCTGGAAAACTGCCAGAGCAGCGGCACTTTTAGATTTACGGATTTTTAATAATACAATCGTATAAAAATATCCTGCGCGTCCTGGAGTTACATCACTTGCAAGCATGCCAGCCATGTTAATCATAAAAAGTTCTCTAAACGGCATTTTTTGGCCTACCAGCAAACCAAGCTTGAATGAATTCAAAACGTTTAATGCAAGATAAGCAAGCACACCAAAACCTAGCAAAGCCAAGTCGGTGCCTGAAAGAACAAGTAACAGATCATCCAATCGAATTATTTGAAAAATGAAAAAAACCAGTAGAATGCTAATTATTAATTGTATTATTAGCATAACTTTCTGGCGCATAGCCTATATTTGGAAGAAAGAGTTAAAAAGAGTAGCCCCGCTCGGATTCGAACCAAGGTCACTGGCTCCAGAGGCCAATATAATAGTCCACTATACTACGGGGCTGTGTTGAACCTCCTTATTTTTTCTTCTAACAACTTATTTAAACTATTCCTATACTTTACTGCTTTTTCCTTATTTTTGAAATAACACGAGAGAGCTAGCGCGTCTTCTTCTATTAGACGGTTCACAACCGAACAAACAGTTCTTTTGGTAATTCCCTCAAAACGATTATCGCCAACAATTTCAAGAACTGTTCTCTAGAAAGTCCTTTAATGTCATTAAACACACAAACACCGAATAATTTTCACTAAAACGAGTAATAACTATTGTAACTGTGGCTTTCCGAGAAAAAGAATAAATACATATCAAGATATAAAAACTGACTTCATGAATTTCGGTTTTATTAATTATTATATGATCACCTCAAAATGTTAATTGGAGCACATAACAATGAGATGGAGAACACTTATAGGAATTACTGCCTTCGCTCTATTCGTATTTGGATGCATATCCATATTCAGCTTGTTTAACCCCTACTGGATTTTCACAATAAGCTCTGCAGTATACATCACCCAAGCATGCATATTCCTCTTTGCATTTGAAGAAAGTAAAATAGATGACCCAAAACCAAAAAACTATCCTTCCCTGACAATAATGGTTCCAGCCTACAATGCCAGCAAAACAATACTAAAAAGTCTAGAACACGTCAAAGCACTCAAATATCCAAAACCATTTGATATAGTAGTAATAGAAGATGGAAGCAAAGATGACACCTACGAAAAAATCAAAAACATTCCAGGAATCAGAATAATAAGAAACAAAAAAAACAAAGGCAAAGCAGAAAGCCTCAACCAAGCAATCAAAATACTAAAAACAGACTTGATCGCCAACATAGACTCAGACACATACCCAGAACCAGAAACCCTGAAAAATATGGTAGGATACTTCAACGACCCTAAAGTAGGCGCAGTAACAACACTGATAGTCCCAGAAAACCCGAAAGGATTCCTCAGAAGAATACAAGAATTTGAATACTACGTAGCTTTTGGATTCTGGCACAAAAGCATTTCAACCCTAGACAGCCTCTACGTCACACCTGGACCAATGAGCATTTACAGAACAGACGCGCTGCGCGATGTCGGAGGATTTGAAAAAGGAAATATTACAGAAGACCTGGAGATAGCATTAGCACTCCAAGAAAAAAGATGGAAAATAAAATGCAGCGTCAACAGCAAAGTCAAAACTGAAATACCAGGAGACATCATAGGATACATAAAACAAAGAACACGCTGGTATCGCGGAAAATTTTACAACACAATCAAATACAAACACTTACTATTCAGAAGAGAATATGGACACTTTGGAATGTTTGTATTCCCTGGAACACTGATAGTAGAAATTCTAGCAATGATAGTATTCATAGGCTTTTTGACAGTAAACTTCAAACGCTTTCTAATAGAAGCAAACAACTACTTCAGGCTGATTTCCCTTGGCTTGATACGTTGGGAATTTATCCTTCAATTTGATCCACTAACAATACCACCATACCTAATCTTTTTGGTAGCTACACTCCTAATCTGGGGATACTTGCTATACAAGAGCCTGAAATTTGACAAAAGAAAAGTCAAGATTTACGAAATACCATACATATGCTTTTATTTAATATTCTATTCTATCTTCATAACAACTGCATATGCAATAGGCTTTTTCAACGAGCTCAGAGGAAGTGAAAGAAAATGGTAAGCGTTTACGTCAAAGGACTAATCCTAGGATGTCTATTAATGACATCAAGCATGGCAGTACTATGGATGCTAGACCAACAAAGAATCACAATACTAAATAATGACTTACGCGAACTTGCTTGGCAATCAGACGACTCAAGACTGTTTATAGACTACGCAGAAGAAGTAGGACAAGTCAACTCAACCCTCAAATGCAAACTCATAGAAAAAAGAGTAGGACAACAAGTTAGAATAATAGAAGGCCTAGGGGAAAAAATAGAAGCATACAGAAACGCAAACGTATTCAACTCAGAATACTTCTCACTGAAAAAAAACTTTTTATACAGAGCAATAGAAGTGCACCTAAATCTAATTAAGTACAAACGCGAATGTAACGGAAGCGTGAACCATGTAGTCTATTACTACGTAGAATACGACCAAGACCAAACACAATGCCCCGATTGCAGCCTGCAAGAAGCAGCATTAAACATCCTGGGAAAAGACTGTCCAAACACATGGGTGTTTGCGTATCCTGTTAACACTGACATAGACTTAATCAACCTAATGAAAGAAGAACATGACATAACAAACGCCCCTGCAACCGTAATCAACGGAGAACACATCCACAAAGGATTCGCAGATTTAGAAACACTCAAAAGCAAACTAGAATGCGGGGAAAATCTTTTTGAACCAGAAGAAAACACAACAGAAGAAGTCAACTAAGAACACACAAGAGAAGATAGTACTACCAAAACGTATATTAGCCACTGCAAACCAAATAAAAGTTCACGGACCTGTGGTCTAGACTGGTTATGACACCAGCTTCACAGATTCTCACGGCGCACAGCAAAGCAAGAACGTGAGAATTGAAACCGCTGGGGATCCCCGGTTCAAATCCGGGCAGGTCCACTCAACAACTTTTTATAAAGAAAAAGCCAATAATAGACTTATGAAACTTCTTTTTCTCTTAGTTATTCTATCAGTATACCTACTAGGATGTACTAGCCAACCAGATCAAATAGAAAAAAATGAAACAGCAATCGACAATTTTGCGCGTATTTCAGCGCTTGCCATTGAAACAGAACAGATTATTGAATGTGACCAGCTTGAACCATGTGTAGGAGATTATCGAGGAAACACAGGAATACTGGACCTTACCAGATGCAGAGGAGGAGCAGACAGGATAAGGTTATGTCGTGTTGATTACATAACAGCTTACCTCAGCGAAGAAACATGTGAAAGTCTTAAAGAAGATAAATGTCATGCAATAGAAGGTGTTGCACCAATAAGAAGCCTAAAAGATGAATGTTTTGATATGCTGGCTAAAAAAACAAAAAACGTCGCCTTCTGTCAAAGAATAAAAGACAAATGCTATTATGACAATGGAGAGAGTGCTACATGGGCAAACCATATTTTGAAAGAGAAGTGTTTCAAAAACCTAGAAGAGAATTACACTAAACAAGAGATGTGATTATGGCATTATCAAGAAGCTTTTACGAACGCGACACAATAGAAGTTGCAAAAAACTTGCTGGGAAAAACCATTATCAAAAAAACATCACAAGGTACGATGACTGGTTTAATTACTGAAGTAGAAGCATACAAAGAAAATGATGAAGCAAGTCACTCATGTAATGGAAAGACAAAACGCAGTGAAATAATGTTTGGCAAACCCGGCCATGCATATGTGTATCTCTGTTATGGTTTTTACTGGATGCTCAATTTTGTAACTGAAAAAGAAGGCACAGCAGGAGCAGTACTAATACGAGAAATAAAACCATTAGACGGAATAAAACTAATGCAAAAAAATCGAGGACAGAACTCACTACAAGGATTAACTGACGGACCAGGCAAACTCTGTGTCGCACTAAACATCAACAAAAAAGAAAACGGCATTCCTATAACTCAAGGTAATCTCTATGTTAAAGACGGAATCGAACCAAAAAGAATACACAAAAGTTCACGCATAGGCATCAGCAAAGCAACAGAAAAACAATGGCGCTTTTACTGCACAAACCAAGATTTTTAAATAACAACAAGCAAAAAACTAGTCGCGCTCCTGTAGTGTAGTATGGTTTATCATAGTGGCCTCTCACGCCATTGACCTGGGTTCAAATCCCGGCAGGAGTACTTTCTTCTAAAAAACTACCTATGTAATAAATATGCTTCCAACATAAAAGAATTTGTATACAGAAGTTCCAAAAAAAAGAGGAAAAACATGAACTACCGTACCCTCATAGAACTGCTAAGACCAATAAATGGTCTCATGGCAGGCATAGGCGCGCTCACAGGCTTCATAGTAGTAGGAGGAAGTATGGGACATGCACCATTCTTTGCTATAGTCGTACCATTTTTAATCTCAAGCGGAGGCATGACACTAAACGACTACTTTGACAGAAACATTGACAAAAACAGACCCATCCAACGAAAAGAAATCACGCCACAAGGCACACTCTTACTGACAATACTACTTTACACGCTAGGCATTGCACTAGCATTCATGGCAAGCATAGAAGCTGGAGCAATAGCACTTCTAGCAACACTCCTGCTATCCCTCTATGATAGTTGCTTTGCAAAACAACCATTAGTAGGCAACATAGTGGTCGCAGCTAACACCGGCCTGACATTTGTCTTCGGAGCATCATTCGCAGGAGACGCTTTCGCACCAATAATAGCAATGCTATTCTCTGTCGCACTGTTCTCCACACTCGCAAGAGAAACCTACAAAGGTATTCAAGATATAGAAAAAGACAAAGGACACAGAAAAACCCTGGCTGTTCTAATCGGGCCAAAACGTTCATGCTACCTAGCAGCACTCTTCAACATCACTGCCATAACCGCAAGCCTCTTACCCTTCCTACTCGAAATATTTACATTACCGTATCTAATCATAATAGCAATAGTAGACATAGGATTTTTCTACACAGCAACCACAGCATTTAAATCCCAAAACTTCTATATTCAATCCCGAAATATGAAAGTACTACAAGCCATATCACTCATAGCTTTCATCATAGGAGTGTTATTCAAATGACCGACCAAATAGAATTTTTTGCGCAATACGGCAACTGGGTAGCCGTAAAAAAACTAAAAATAGAAGACCATAAACCAATGGACGTTGCTAGATTTCTAGCCAGCGTCAACGAAACCATGAACAGAAAAATGTGGGAATTCATTGGCGATGAAATACCATTAGACGCAATGGATGAAATAGCATATGAACTGACAGGTGCACAAAAGAAAGGAAAGAAAATGGTTGTAAGCAGGAAAAGCGAAGATGAAATTAACACCATCCTAGCAAAAATGAAAGGTCCAAGCACAACCAAAAAAATTAAACAGCATGTCACACAAAAAGGACTAATAGAACTCTCAAAAATTTATATTACTCGAAGAGTATTTGAGCTTCTAGGTGTTAAATTAGAACCAAATTCAAAACAAATAGAAAAATATTTGAACAAAAAAGACAGTGACGAATGCTAACTTTAAAAACACTACCACATGAATAATACACTACTTTTGGGACCGTAGGGTAGTTTGGCCCATCCTACTGGCTTTGGGAGCCAGTGACCTGAGTTCAAATCTCGGCGGTCCCACTGAAACTTTTGAAAAAGTTTCATCAAAAAGAAAAGTTAAAAACAGGTAGAAGCATAAGATCAACTCTCTGATAACCCTAAAAGCAGGGGTACCGAAGTGGCCAAACGGGAGGGACTTAAGCAACCCTTTGCTGTCGCAAAGCGTTGACGGAAAAGGTTTGAAGACATCCCTTGGCTTAGTGCCTTCGAGGGTTCGATTCCCTTCCCCTGCACTCAGTCCACGCCTTAGTGCAGAGCCAACTCTTTATAATCTTTGCTGCAGAATTCGACACGATTATGCACAATTCGGCACCAACTATTAAAAACACGTTCAGGCGCCTCGCCCCTCTAGGTCGAGTCAGGTTTTAACTTTTTTGTTGTTTCCTATTGAGGTAAAGAAAGAGAATTCCAAGGATAATGCATAACAGCAGCAAGACTAGGGAGATGGGAGCTATGAAAGTCCAAGCGAAATGTTCGAGTAGCTTGTATGTGGATGGTTGGTCCCTACCATAAATCACATACTCTTGATCTTTATAGGTCAGTTCCAGCGTCCAAGAGAGACGTTCCAAACCCTCTCTTCGTTTATCTTCGAAGTCCACCTGAAGCCTAGCGGATTTTCTAGGCTCTATAACCGCCCATTGTCCAGTTGAGGGATCCTCAAGCTGTCTTAACTCCTCATCACAATTATTCGTTATTTCCAGACCGATGCAATCATCAGGCCTATATCCAACGCAGTCTAGAGGTGGTTCTATTCTTTCTGCATCACCAACAGGCATGCAACCGGTAGCAGGGGTCAATGAAAAAACAAAAATTAGGAAGATAGACGCTAAGAACAGCACGAGGGTGACTATGAAGAGTTTTTTAACGATTCCAGCGTTCATTAAACCAACTAACGCCTTTGGAGTTTATAAACTTTGTGGCAGTTCGTTTCCGCGGAAATGAGCTCTGTGTGCTAGTTTTATCGCAGCAAGCTTAATATACTACTTAGAGTTTCAGTCTTACCGGAAGTGTTCAATAAAACGTTGGTATAAGCACTCAGCTCTGAGTTGAAGTTGCTTCCCCTGCACTTAATCCACTCCTTAGAGCTTAATCTTCTCTTTATAAACAACTTGTTAGTACTCTACACTTTTACGTATAAATCACCTGACAAAAAAGAGATGAAAAAATTAAATCGCCATTAAGATGAAGGAAAAACTAATATAACCCTTCACTCCAATGAAAACATATATAAATGAGTTCATATTATAACTAATTATGAAAACTTCAATAAGGAAATGGAACTTCTGGTGGACAAAACCAGAAAAATTAAATGATTTTGAATGGGTGGAGAGAAACGTGTTAAAAAGCACCATATCTCTGATGGACACCCCGCATATAAAGGATATAATAGGTGTGAGACGAGCTGGAAAAACTTGTTTAATGTATCAGATTATTTCACACCTTATAAAAAAAGGTGTTAAACCAAGAGAGATATTATACTTAAATTTTGATGACCCTGAATTCAAGGAGGTTAAAAAAACAATTTCCACGGCACTAGAAATAAAGCCAGAAATAAAGTTTGTTTTTCTGGACGAAATTCAAAACATATCTGAATGGGAAAAAGAGATTAGAGTATACTACGACCGAAAAGAATTTGAACAGATTTTTGTATCAGGATCATCAGCTTCTTTGATTTCAAGAGATGTAGGAAAAACGCTCACTGGAAGGCACATAACTGTGCCAGTCACCCCTTTTTCTTTCAAAGAATTCATTTCCAAACACAACGTGAACTACAAAGATCCTTTCCAAAAAGAGAAAGTCGTCCATTACCTAGAAAAATTTTTGCAGGAAGGAGGATTTCCCGAAACCCTATCTGGAAAAGTAGTAACCAAAGAACCAATTCTGATTAACACATACAACGACATACTCGTAAGAGATGTAGTCTCGAGATTTGGGACAGACTACGAAGCAACAAAAAAATTAGCTTATTACCTAATGACAAACATAGGCGCACCATTCTCAGAGAACAGTGTTGCAAAAGCATTAAACATGCACAACGAAACAATCAAAAAATACTTGTCCATGCTAAGCGAAGTTTTCTTATTCTACTACATAAAACAATTCTCGTGGAAAGTCAAAGTCAAAAAAGACATGAAATGCTATGCCATAGACACAGGACTAAGAAACAGTGTGTCTTTCAAATTTTCTCAAGATCTGGGAAAACTCGTAGAAAACACAGTTTTAATAGAATTGAAAAGAAGAGGAAAAGACGTCTACTTCTGGAAAGGGAAAAAAGAAGTTGACTTCGTGACCAAAGAAAAAAACAAATTAACAGCAATGAACGTGACCTATACCGACAAGATACCTAAACGAGAAAAAGAAGGATTGCTGGAATTCAAAGAAAAACATGGAATAACAGAATTGACTATGATAACAAAAAGCTTAGAGCAAACCGATGAAAACGGCATAAGGTATATCCCATTATGGAAATGGTTGTTAGATATATAGCAACTTATTATAGCATTTAGAGTATTATGTTCACTGGAAGTATCCAATAAAAAGTTGGTGTCTAGTCCAAGGAGTGGTCGGCAATTACTTCCCCTGCATCCTACTTTTTCAACAATGATTAAATATACTCAACACGATAGTTCACTAGTGTTAACAATGCAAACAAAACTTAAACTAGTAATAATCCTCCTTTTGATACTCTGCACAAACGCACAAGGCCAATTCACTGAAAAGTGGAGCACTGACTTGATGTTTCACGGAGCAAAAACCGATTACAGCACAAATGTCTCACCAGTATCATACGACGTAAATGGTGATGGAGTCCATGAAATCTTCGTTTCTATCGGTTATGCGCATGATTATCCTCCAGACGAAGGTGATGACGGAATGGTCTATTGTTTAGACGGTACAAATGGTGAGGTTATATGGGGTGAGTACAACGATAATTTTGGAAGTCATACTTGCATGGAACTGTACGATCTCGATTCCGATGGAGACATGGAACTACTTGCTACAGGATATCACCATGTTGCTGCATTCCATGCTGAAAACGGAGAAATCCTATGGGAATTCACTCGACTTGGCAACCGACAAGACAAACCTTCAGTTATCTTAGAAGAAAATGGGATAGTATACGTATTTACAGTTTCTCACCAAGGAGACGATGGCATTGGATTACAAAAACGTTTTGGCGTGAATGGTTCTCTTGTAAACGAAGTTACTGGACCACTGCATCCTTGCCACGGAGGCCTTTCTGCAGAAGACCTGGATGGAAACGGAGAGTATGAGCTTATTGTTACTGATAGAGATTATGGTACTGGCCACAGAGGTTTGCACGCTTATGACACTGATTTAAACCTTCTTTGGGGCCATTCAACCATTCAATGCAGTAGTCATATGGCAAACATTGTAGATGTGAATGGAGATGACATTTTTGATGTTGTGGCAATGGATCAAGGAGCAGGCTCAGCAGGAATCTGTGTTATTGATGGTTCAAACGGACAAAAAATGGCCGGCAAATGCGTTGAAAATCTCGGTTTATATGCACATTATACTCCTGCAATATACGACATAGATGGAGATGGGAATCTTGAGTTGATAACTACACAATCTACATCTCCTGGCCCGTCAACAGCTATCTGGGACTTAACTGACTGGGAATTAGAAGGAGAATACTGGAGAGACGAAAGTCAAGGCTGGGGTTTATCAAAACCTCCTCAAATAGCAAATGTATTGTATGACACTGGAATGGAAATGGTTTTCATAACTCATGGAGGTTTTCACATCTTTGGAAACTGTACTGATCCAGGCCAAGGACAAGACATTTCTTGCGACAGAACAGATGAATACACCGGTTATGCAGGAAGAGCAGACAGAATAGCAATACAAGATATTGACCAAGATGGTTTAAACGAAATAATCGCTGTAATGCATGCATCCGGTTCAGGATCATACACTTACGCTATGATACAATGCCTTGAAACTGAAGCAACAGCACCCTCACCAAAAGCCCGCACAGAAAATTTTCTTTACAGTTACAGAAGAAATCCTGTATCATTATACGTAGCTCCTTTTGAGACTCCAGAAAACCACGCTCCAGTTTTGAATCCGATCGGAGACAAAACCATCACTGAAAACCAGTTGTTACAATTTACTATTTCAGCCACTGACTCAGATGAAGATCCATTAGAATACTCTGCAAGCAACTTGCCAACAGGTGCGTCTTTTGAAACTCAAACCTTCACTTGGATTCCTACTCAGCAAGGCACGCACTCAAACATATGTTTTGAAGTAACTGACAGTGAACTCGAAGATTCTGAATGCATAGACATAACTGTCCAGTCTTCAGGCACTTCAAGCGGAAGAATAAAAAAGATGTCTATATGTTACGGGAGTATATGCACTTTAGGCCAGCAATCAACACGAGAGTTTATAGCACAAAACTTTGACTTGCTCGATTGCGGAAAAAGCGTTTCTAGTTCCGCCCAACAAGTTCACAACCTAAACCCAGACATAACCATACTCGGATACTACGACTCTATGATGATGCAACCCTACTATGCTGATTGGGCTTATGTTAATCAACAAGAAGACTGGTTCGTACACGACAAAAACAACAACCGCATCACAAACCCTACTTACGGAGCATATCTGATGAAACTCGACTCAGGTTGGAGCGATTACTTCGCACAGCAAAGCCAACAGTTTCTTCAAGACAATCCCCATTACGATGGCATCTTTGCCGATGACTGTCCAGCAGACTTACAAGAATCAGGCTATACTTGGAACGTTCCTTACGCTGATTTTGAAGATGGTGTGGTAGACAATTGGAACCAGTCGATGACAAACCATCTAAGCAACCTCCAGTCAACGATAGGAAATAAGATGGTAATGCCAAACCCATGGAAATACATGCATTTCTGTGAGCAGATAACACACATGCACTTCTACGAAAACTTCATTCACGGCAGAAGCCATGCTTATGATAACCCTGGCTATGGTTGCTGTTCAGGATACAACTATGGCCTGAACGCAATAGACTGGCTGAACAAACAAGCAAAGCTTGGAAATGTAATAGCTGTTAACAGTGGTTGTAAAGATTCTGATGACCATCCGGAAGAAGCAAAGGAAATAATGAAATTTACTTTAGCAGCATTCCTATTCGCTGCCGAAGACCTGGATAAAGCATACTACTCATGGCACTTTTATGGCCAAGAAGCCAGTAATGGATACTACCCTGAAATGGATTACCAGCATGGAAATCCATTAGGAGATTACTACCAAGTCGATGACACCCTCGTTTACGCAAGAGAATTCGAAAACACTATAGTAGCAGCAAACTTCGATACTGACAACACACACACAGTTGAGATAGAAGGAAACTCTTACGAAATCGAAGACAGGACAGCCATTTTCATCTGGAAAGAATCTCCCTGTAACACATGCGGCCTGGAAACTCCATCAATTACACCATCCAACCCTGAACCAAACCAAGAATTCCAAATTACATGCCCAGCAAACAATAATTATGACTGCTTAAAAGCGTTTGTTGATTCTAATGAATGCTCTCTCTCAAGCTGGTCAGGCAACAATGCACTTTTCACATGTGCTGGACTACCTGCTGACTCTTACACAGCCAAATGCCAAGCAGTAACCGGAACTCCAAACGACTGCTGCTCCAGTGAAAAAACCAGTTCATTCACAATTAGTTCTCCAACAGAACCAGTTTGTGGAAACGGCGTGTGTGAAAGTGGAGAAGACTCATCCAACTGCCTAATTGACTGCCCACCAGGCAACGGAGGAGGAGGAAACAATGGTGGCGGAGGAGATAACGGTGGAGGCGGAGATAACGGAGGCACACCTTCAAACAACTACAACATCAGTTTTAATCTTTCTCAAATAGAACAAGAAGAAATCAAAGAGATCATTGAATCAGAACAAATCAAAAGTGCGTTAGCAGACAATGGCTATGACACCAATGCAGAAGACTTCTCAAGCGCACTTGCTGAAGCAACAAAGAATACCTATCAAGATTGCATGGCATACATGGAAATACACAGGCCTACTCCAGAAACCACTCAAATAGATGTTAGAATAGAATGCGATAAACAAGAGCCCCTGAAAGACTTTGTTGTAATTATTGAAATTCCTAAAACCTTTTCAGAAACCACTGATGATATCACTGTAACAACCAATCCACACGCAGAAACAACTATTTTAGAAGAAGATCCACTATACAGCTTCTATCATTCTGACCTGCCAAACGGAAAAGCACTTTACACTTTCAACACCAACCAAATCATCAATAGGGACAACGTAGTCAGCGTCTGGAAACAACCCTGGTTCTTCCAAAAGCCTATACTGGAAAAAGCAAGCATCTGCGGAGACGGCATCCAAGATGAAGGCGAAGAATGCGATACCACCGCACCCCCTGGATTCAAATGCACTGCATGTAAACTAGAAGAAGCGTATGTTCCTCAATGCGTTAATGATGATGTGTGTACTGCAGAAGAAGAACTACTTGGAAACTGTCAAGACTGTCAATTCTCACCGATAGTCTTTCCCAACGAACTCGCACCAGCCTTCCTCTGGATACGAGCATCA